>JAAWBT010000003.1 GCA_022792835.1 Lachnospiraceae bacterium
ACCTTCGGGCCAACTTGGCTCGAAGCTGGAGCATGTAATCATTACATTTCAGAAAAATGAAATACCGCTCTTTGGAAGAGCGGTAGAAGTTGTAGGTTGGCAGTCCATTTTTATTGTAATCCTTTGTACACTGAAGCAAGAATACATCATGTAAATCCAAAAGAATTTATACTTGTAAAGCATACGAGAGAATGCATTGTACTGAATAAGGATTTAAAAAACCTTAAAGAGATTGAGAAAATCATTGAAAAGGTCATGCGGTCAAAATATCTGCCTGAAAAACTGTTAGACAGATTTGCGAAATTGACAGACAGCGAATCGTCATATATTCTGCAAACATATTTCCTCGAATGGAGAGAAGAACTCAGAAAGAGGGAACTCAACAGACAAGCCTTATCTATGCTGAAATCCGCTAAATCGTTGCATATCAGTTGGAAAGTCAAGCGTAACAAACAGATTATCAAAGAACTTTTTGACATTGGATTTGGCATATATGAGAAAAAGGGAGCCAAACAATGAAGATAAAGAAAACATAATATCTGCAATCAATAATTATTCTGATACATCCATTTTTGTAATGATACGTTTAAACGTAAATAGTCGAACTATACAAACATCTTCTTCCAAAATTTAAAGACATTGACTGCATTATCTATAATCATACCAATATTTCCTATAAATATCAAAACTGCTATCCTCTTACTTTGGGTAACGGTCTTTTTATGCTTAATATTTGTGTGTTACTTGTGTGCTATGTGGCAAAATTAAGGGCTTCCGCTGACAACTCACATCAACGGAAGCCCTTATAAATACGCTATTTCTTAGAACTTACCTTCCTTGGCCGCTTCCTCGATGGAGACAGCCACAGCCACAGTCATGCCAACCATGGGATTGTTGCCAGCGCCGATGAGACCCATCATCTCTACGTGAGCGGGCACGGAGGAGGAGCCTGCAAACTGGGCGTCAGAGTGCATACGGCCCAGAGTATCGGTCATGCCGTAGGACGCAGGACCTGCCGCCATGTTGTCCGGATGGAGGGTACGGCCGGTACCTCCGCCAGAGGCAACAGAGAAGTACTTCTTGCCCGCTTCGTTCCGCTCTTTCTTGTAGGTTCCTGCCACGGGATGCTGGAATCTGGTGGGATTCGTGGAGTTTCCGGTGATGGAAACATCTACAGCCTCTTTCCACATGATGGCCACACCCTCCGGCACACTGTTGGCGCCGTAGCAGTTCACCTTCGCCCGCAGTCCCTCGGAATAAGATTTGCGGAACACTTCTTTTACCTCATTGGTATAAGGATTGTACTCTGTCTCAACATAAGTAAAGCCGTTGATCCGGGAAATGATCTGAGCTGCATCTTTGCCAAGCCCGTTTAAAATCACGCGGAGCGGTTTCTGACGGACCTTGTTGGCCTTCTCTGCGATACCGATGGCGCCTTCTGCCGCCGCAAAAGACTCATGACCAGCCAGGAAGCAGAAGCACTCTGTCTCTTCTTCCAAAAGCATCTTGCCCAGGTTTCCATGCCCTAAGCCCACCTTACGGGTATCAGCTACAGAACCGGGGATACAGAATGCCTGAAGGCCCTCTCCAATGGCAGCCGCAGCGTCGGCAGCCTTCTTGCAGCCCTTCTTGATGGCAATGGCCGCACCTACAGTGTAAGCCCATTTCGCATTCTCAAAGCAGATGGGCTGAATCCCCTCTACCATTTTATATACATCAAGGCCGGCTGCCTTTGTAATCTCGCCTGCCTCTTCAATGGAACCAATTCCATACTCCTTTAAAACAGCAAGAATCTGTTTCTCTCTTCTCTCATATGATTCAAATAAAGCCATTTTATACGATTCCTCCTAATCTATGTATCGTTCGCTCTCACTTCCTGATGCAATTATTCCTGTCTGGGGTCGATGATCTTCACTGCATCATCCACACGGCCATATTGTCCTTTTGCCTTCTCCCATGCGGTGTTGGGGTCATCCCCCTTCTTGATGAAGTCTGTCATCTTTCCAAGACTTACAAACTGATAGCCGATAATCTGATCGTCGGCATCTAAGGCAATGCCCGTCACATAGCCTTCTGCCATCTCCAGATAACGAGGTCCCTTTTTCAGCGTACCATACATGGTACCCACCTGAGAGCGGAGTCCTTTTCCAAGATCCTCAAGACCGGCGCCGATGGGAAGCCCATCCTCAGAAAAAGCGCTCTGGCTTCTGCCATATACAATCTGAAGGAACAGCTCTCTCATGGCCGTATTGATGGCATCACATACCAAGTCAGTATTTAACGCTTCCAAAACAGTCCTTCCGGGAAGGATCTCAGAGGCCATTGCAGCGGAATGGGTCATACCGGAACATCCGATGGTTTCCACCAGAGCCTCCTGAATGATTCCCTCCTTGACATTCAGAGTCAGCTTACAGGCGCCCTGCTGAGGGGCACACCAGCCGATGCCGTGAGTAAGGCCGGAAATATCAGAAACTTCCTTGGCCTGTACCCATTTGGCTTCCTCAGGAATAGGAGCAGCGCCATGGGCCACGCCCTGGGCTACTGTACACATTTTCTCTACTTCATGTGAATAAATCATGTTAAGACTCCTTTCAGAATATAAATATTCAATTACATACTCTGTCTTATTTTCTCACAAAATGACAAGTTCGTCCAGATGTTTTTTTCTAAAATTTTCATCGGATTCCGACGGAAACGAACAGGCTATGGCTGCCCTTGTCTTTTTTTAATTTGTATTAAATTTGTATAAAACAGGAAGTTATGCTTCCCCATTTTTGTGAAATGTGTTAAAATAAAAACAAAGGATTTTCGGACAAGCTTTGGAGGTAGGTATGATTATTACAGTCACAATGAATCCGGCCATTGACAAGACTCTGGATGTGGAAAATTTCACCGGCGGCGCCGTCCACCGAGTCACCAAAGTCATCCAGGATGCCGGAGGAAAAGGCATCAATGTTTCCAAAACCATTCAGGCCCTGGGCGGTGAGACCATTGCCACCGGTTTTCTAGGAGGAAGCGCCGGAAAAACGATCGAACATGCCCTGAACCAGTTAGAAATCTATCATCAGTTCGTCCATATTGAAGGGGAGACCCGAACCAATGTAAAGGTTGTGGATGTGACAAAGGCAGGCTTCGTGACGGAATTCAATGAACCCGGCCCCACAGTCACCTCTAAAGACATCCAAAAACTGGCCAAGACTCTGGAAGCTTATGCAGGTCCCTCTTCTATTTTTGTATTTTCCGGCAGTGTACCTGCTACGGTTGACAGAGACATTTATGGCTATTTTACCAGAAAATTAAAAAAACGTCAGGCCACCGTCTTTGTGGACGCTTCCGGTGAGCTGTTTGCTGAAGCCGTCAAGGCAAAACCTTATCTGGTAAAGCCAAATGCATGCGAGATCGCAGATTATTTTGGTCTGGGGGATGAGGCCAGCGAAGCGACCCTGGCCGATCTGGGACTTGAGCTTTTGCACAGAGGCATCCATACCATAGCCATCTCCCGCGGGCAGAAAGGGGCTCTTTTCGTCACCCATGACGCAAAATGTTTTAAGGCAAACGGAATCCAGGTACAGGCCCACTCTACTGTAGGGGCCGGAGATGCCATGGTGGCTGCCCTGGCCCATGGCCTGGACAATGATATTCCCTTTATGGACTGCGCAAAGCTTTCCATTGCCGCTTCGGCAGGCGCCTGTACCACCCTTGGCACCAAGCCCCCTGTAGGCGCCCTGGTAGAAGAGCTGGTGAAAGAAGTGTCAGTTACGCCCCTCTAATATGCCAGACAAAAAGAAGAGAAGCGTCCGCTATCCAGCCAAGACACGCTTCTCTTCCTGATTTTGCCGTTTACTTCCGTACCAACAGCGACTTTCCGCTCATTTCTTTCGGCTGCTCCATACCCATCATCTCTATAAGGGTCGGGGCGATATCCGCCAGGCAGCCGCCCTCTCTCAACGTATAATCTCTGTCATAGTTGACCAGAATGAAGGGCACCGGGTTGGTGGTGTGTGCTGTAAAGCTTCCACCGTGGACATAGTCCACAAGCTGCTCTGCATTTCCGTGGTCTGCGCAGATAAACATCTGGCCGCCCACTTCCTTGACTGCCACCACAGCCCTTCCCACGCAAGCATCCACTGCCTCCACTGCCTGGATGGCTGCTGCCTCCACGCCAGTGTGGCCTACCATATCGGGATTTGCAAAATTAATAATAATCACGTCATATTTGCCAGACTGAATGGCCTCAACCAGCTTGTCGCAGACCTCATAGGCGCTCATTTCCGGTTTCAGATCATAGGTCGCCACCTTGGGAGACTTGACCAAAATACGGTCCTCGCCCGGGTTAGGCTCCTCCACACCGCCGTTAAAGAAGAAGGTCACATGGGCATATTTTTCTGTCTCGGCGATCCTGGCCTGAGTCATACCGTGGGCCGCCAGAAACTCCCCGAAGGTATTGGTGATCTCCACCTTATGGAAAGCCACCAGTTTATTGGGAATGGTCACGTCATACTCTGTAAAGCACACATAGGTAGTCTTTACCCGCTCCCCCCGATCAAAACCGTCAAACTCGTCGGCGCAAAATACTCTGGTCAGCTCTCTTGCCCGGTCGGGGCGGAAGTTGTAGAAAATAATGGAATCGCCGTCCTGGATCGTCGCCACTGGAGCGCCGTTCTCTGCGACCACTGTGGGCACCACGAACTCGTCATTCACTCCTTCGTCATAGGATGCCTGAATAAGCTCCACCGGGTCAGCCGCAGTCTTTCCCTCTCCCTTTGTAAGTGCCCTGTAAGCCAACTCCACCCGATCCCAGCGGTTATCCCGGTCCATGGCATAGTAACGCCCGCTCACAGAGGCCACTCTGCCGACGCCGATCTCCTTCATCTTCTCTACCAGTTCGGCCACATATTCCTTGCCGGAGGTGGGAGGGGTATCACGACCGTCTAAAAAGCAGTGGACATAGACTTTTGTAAGCCCTTCTCTCTTTGCCAGCTCCAAAAGTCCGTAAATATGGGTATTATGGCTGTGAACGCCGCCGTCGGACACCAAGCCGTACAGATGAAGGGCGGAGTCGTTCTTTTTACAGTTTGCCACAGCCTCTTTAAACGCTTCGTTTTTAAAGAAATCCCCATCCTGGATCTCTTTGGTGATCCTGGTAAGCTCCTGATACACGATGCGCCCTGCACCCATATTCAGATGGCCCACCTCGGAATTTCCCATCTGCCCCTCAGGAAGCCCAACGGCCATGCCGCTGGCATTTCCCCTCACAAAAGGGCAGTTGGCCATCAGCTTATCCATAACTGGAGTTTTCGCCTCATAAACAGCATTTCCGTCATGCCTCTCATTGAGGCCGTAACCGTCGAGGATCATCAGCACTGTAGGTTTTTTACTCATTGTCGTTCTCCTTCAATAATCATCCATTGACAGATCAAATCATTTTTCTTCCAATTCTGAATTGTACCCTATTTTTGCCCGCTGTGCAAGACCCCCGGTAAAATTCTCACACTTTAAATCCTATTCTGTAATTGCCCACACTCTGGCCGGAAATCCTGTAGCCCCTTCGATTCTGGGATAGGAGACCATAACCACTGCTCCGGCAGGCGCCACCTGATCCAGATTGGTAAGTACCTCTACCTGCAGCTTCCCTTTATCCAGCACATACCGCTCACAGGCTAAATCTCCTGCTGCAGCCGCTTCCTCCGACGCGTCTGTGTCCAGAGTCTCATGTCCGTTGGCTGCAGCATTCCGTTTCTCATAGATATACTTCAGCGCCTCCATGGACCATCCCGGAAAATTCTCCCCGCCGTCTGTGTCCACACCGGAGAGGGCATCCATATCCGGCCATCTCGAAGACCAATCTGTGCGCAGTGCCACAAAAGCCCCATCGGGGATCTGGCCATATTTTTCTTCATACTCCCGGATATCCTCTGCCGTAACCACATAGGTTGGATTCTTTTTCACCTTCTCTGACACATCCACCACACACAGCGGAAAGATCAAATCTTTCACGCCATAATGCTCCGACAGTTCCCGGCCTTTCACGAAATGTCCCGGAAAGTCAATGTGAGTACCAAACTGGCCCGGAAATTTAAAGGTCTGGATCAGGCAGTCCAACATCTCATTCCCCCAATCAAAGCAGGTGGTCCCAAGCTCCACCGCCCCTTCTGGAATTCCTGCCCAGTATGGACTGTCGTTGTTCAGAGAATGAGAAAGTTCCACCCAGCGGTATTTCTTCGCCTCTTTTAATGCTTCCCACAACTTGTACAAAATGTATTCCTCCTTTACCTAACTTTAGTATTTCCCGCCTCTTCTTTCCATACATTATAGCCTGGTTTCAGAATGAAAGCAATGATGTTCCCCTTTAAATATTCATACCTTATTGGCTTCATCAGATGATCTGTTATACTACATACAACACAGGCGCCGCGGTTCAGGACATATAGGTCCTTATCAAGCGGCAGTACCATCGGATGGGCGCTTCCAAAGTCCGCGACCTGTTCAAGCTTCCTGACCTTCTGGGCCGGGAATCCATCTTAAAAGTCCATGCCAGAGTGATCAATGAAGCTGCTCTCCGACAAGGAAAAGCTGACTGTCCCCTATCATGAGATCAAACACACCCGGCGGCGGCCCTGCTGGAAACCTCTGCCCCCCTCACCAAGAATGAGGCATTTGGTATGGAAATCCTCAATTTCCCTTGAGTTTCCGCATTTTTATTGTTGTAGGAAATACAGCCAAAAAGCGGTTCTTTGTTTAAAGCGTCTGATAAAGTCTACACCCATGCAAACAGGAGGCAAATGAGTCATCACTCGCCTCCTGCCCGCTTCTTTTCTGTAAATTATTAATTATCTTACTTCCAGCTTCCCATATCCTTCTACCGCGCTCACATGCCGGTATTCCGGATGGATATGTACTGCCTGCACCTCGGCCAGAAACATGATATGATCCTGGACCGGTGTGACCTGGACCACCTTACACTCCAGGGCTGCCTGGCTCTTTGCCACAAGTTTTGCCGAAATGGTATCTGCCTCTTCAAGTTCAATGCCGAATTCCTTCGGTTTATCCGTAGTTCTTCCAGTACAGGTTCCACATTTGAATGCAGCCTGTGCGATGCTTTCATCCGGAAGGCAGAGGCCAAATTCCCCGTTTTTCTGGAGCAGTTCTCCGGTATAGCCCTTGCTGCTCACAAAAATGACAATGGTCGGCACCGGTTTATTGGCCCCGTGGGTCCACCAGGACAAGGCCATGACGTTGGTTGAGCCGTCTTCTTTCTGGCTGGTGACCAGTGCAAAGGGATTCGGTGAACTGGCTTTCTGAAATTTTCCGATTTCTACTGACATAGGTTCCTCCTGAGAATGGTACACAACAATGGTTACTTATTCATATATTCTACCACTGTTTTGATCTGATCTGCAAAGGATCCTTCACAGAATTTTTTCTCAAAGAAGGCTCCGCCGATGGTGAATGCCCATGCCCCGGTCGCTTTCACCTCGTCCAGCCTCTGGAAGCTTGCCACAGAACCAGCCAGGCATACGTCGCCCCGTACATGCTCCACGAACTCGGCATTTAATTTGACCGGATCACCGGTATAGCGGTATCCCAGAAGATCAAAGCCCTTGATCCCTCTCGTATCCACCAGGTTGTTGGCCTCTTCGATCATTCCCTCAATGGTCCCCTCCAGGACACTGGGCCTTCCGCTGATCTGCCCCACAAATGGCATATAGACCATCCCGGCATCCTCGGCAGCTTTCTGCACAGACTCAAAATACATGGTTCCCATCAAGATGTCAAACCCGCACCTTGCGCCGATCTTCGCGCCTTCCACACATTCTTCTTCTGTGTAAGCCACAACCTCAAGAAATATCTTCTTTCCGGCAGCTTTCATCTTCTGCACCAGGATCTTCATCTGGTCCTCCGGAAGTCCCACTTCCTTAAAGCCCCAGAACTTGGCCGGTGCGTCCTTTGCAGACTCAAATACTTCGATTGCATTTTCCACTGTCTTATCATGCCATGTGAGCATGACGATCAATTCCGGAATCCTCTTTCCCATGCTGTCTGTCTCCTTTAAATTTTAAAATGTTGATGGTTGTTTTCCTCAATTGCCGGCCATGAAATCAGCCAGGGTAGCTCCTGCATAATACTCTTCAAACATCTCTTCCACATTGTCCTTTGTGATAAAAGTATTGGTCTGGTAAACGATTCCGGGGACTTCCTCACCATTTAAGATGTTTACCATCTGCATCAGCGCCAGCCTGGAACCTTCAATGGCAGAATAGCCGGTGGAGCCAAGGACAGAACCGTTGTAAATGCCTTCCAGAATCACTCTGTCATTGTCCACGGAGGAGAGAAGGATGTCTGTATCAGAGGCAGCGATTGCCTGCATCATTCCGTAGGTGCCAGAGGAGAACAGGCCCCATGCGCCCAGCATACCGGGATCTGCCTGAATCTTACCTTCCATTCCGGAATAAAATTCTTCCGGAGCCTCTCCTGTAATCGCTTCGATCTTTACGTCCGGATACTCCTCAAATACGCTGAAGAAGCCAAATTCGCGGGTCTGTGCATTGGGATGGGTAAAAGGAAGGGTTCCGTAATAGATATTTCCCTTCATCTCCGTATTGCCTGCCTTGAGCGCCTCTAGCAGAGCCTCGCCTGCCAGCCTTCCCTGTTCCACAGCGTCGTACATCACGACCGCATCCACATTGCCTGCATTGGGCGGAGCGTCGTAGGAAACCACAGGGATCCCGGCCTCCTCCAGAGCATCCAGCGCGTCCTTAATTCCATAGAAATCACAGGGTGAAAGGATTACGCCGTCCACTCCCTGGAGGATCCACTGCTCAATGGCCTGGTTCTGGACGTTCTGATCCCAGTTGGCATCGTTGATGAGAAGCTCAATGCCGATTTCTTTTGCCGCTTCCTGGATTCCTTCCAGATACATGGCTCCCACCTCATCAACCGTGGTATAAGCCGCAAAACCGATGGTGTATTTTTCCTTTGGTTCCGGAAGGGGCACGTCACCGCCGCCAAGCCAGTTGACAGAGCCGCCCTTCTGACGGATGGTAATGTCACACTCAATTCCATACTGGGCATAATAATCATTCACATCTGATGCGGTACCCGCCTCCACCACATACTCAAAGTTGGGATTCTTTTCACCTGCCGCGGCCTTGGTCTCTTCTGCCCCTGTTGTCTCCTCTCCTCCTTTTGTCTCAGCTGCTGCCTTTGTCTCCGGGACCTTGGTTTCCTTTTTCTCTTCTCCTCCAGAGCCACAGCCTGCCAGAGCCAGCACCATAGCCGCGCCCATCAGTAACGCCAACCCTTTCTTTTTCATAGACAACCTCCATTGTTAGAATGAAACACCTCTTGCAACATTGTTTTTATAGAAAGCCTTTTAGTGATCCTTTGTGACCACTGTCCGGTCTTTCAGTACATTATCCAGATAGACTGCAAAGATGATCACAAGCCCCTTCACCAACATCTGATGGTGAGACTGTGCACCCAGCAGGGACATACCGCCGTTTAAGCTTCCCATAATCAGAACGCCTCCGATGGTTCCCCACATACTGCCGACGCCGCCTGCAATAGCAGTGCCCCCCAGTACGGAGGCCGCGATGGCATCCATGGAAAGGGTCTCCCCAAGGTCAGACATTCCGCCATTCATGAGACCGGCCAGGATAAGCCCTGCCAGGCCATAGGCAAAGCCTGCCAGTGCGTTGACTACAATCTTATATTGGTTCACACTGACTCCCGCCACCTTCGCCGCTTCCACATTACCCCCGATACATTTTGCGTAGAATCCCAGCTTGGTCTTGTGATACAGGAAGTAACTGATCACAAAGAATACCACCATAATTACCACCGGCATGGGTACAATCCCAAATAAAGAACCATTTCCAAAAATAAAGGCAAAGGTCGAATTTTTGATGGGAATGGTACGCCCGTTGGAGATGATCATTGCAATGCCCCGGAAAATATTCATGGTGGCAAGCGTTACCAGGAAAGAATTGATCCTCCCGTAAATGCTGACCAGCGCATTCAATACCCCGCCTGCAACAGCCATGACCATCACAAGAAAGACTGCCGGAGCCAGGCCTACCTTACGGTTTAAAAGGGTTCCCAAGACCACCCCCACCAGAGCGGCCATAGAACCGCCGGAAAGGTCCAGCTCTCCCATGGTCATAATGAAGGTGATGCCATAGGCAGTCAGCGCCACGTAGCTCATCCGCTTCAGCATATTCAGCACATTCTTGCTGTTTAAAAAGATCGGATTCAGGCATGTAAACACAATGACCAGTACGATCAGGATCAGAATCGTTCTGTATTTAATAAAAAACTGTACAAAGCCGGAACGTTTTGTTGATTTCATATTGTCTCCTCCTCTTCATCCCTGCTTCTATGAGGTTGTTGCCAGACTCATTACCAATTCCTGGCTGATCTCCTCCCTGCCGATGATTCCCCGCATCCTTCCGCTGTTCATAACAAGGATGTTGTCCGCCACACTGATCAGTTCAGGCAGCTCAGAGGAAACCATGATGATGGATACTCCTTCTTTTACCAGACCTGCCATGATCTTATAGATTTCTGCCTTCGCGCCGATGTCAATTCCTCTTGTGGGCTCATCAAATAAAATGATCTTCGGTTTGATATCCAGCCATTTACCCAGGGCCACCTTCTGCTGATTTCCGCCAGAGAGGGTCTGTACCGGCAGGCCCATGGTAGAAATGCGGATGTTAAGAGCCTCTCTCTGTCCCTGCGCCAGCTCCTTAAGCCGTTTAAAATCAAGGAAACCTCCTTTTGTACTCCCTTTCGCATTCAGCATACTGAGATTGTCCAGAATGGGAAGGCAGAGGACCAGGCCGGTCTTCTTTCGGTCTTCCGTCACAAAAGCCATTCCCCGTTTGATGGCCTGCTTTGGAGTTGTAGGTACATACTCTTCACCAAAAAGCCAGATTTTGCCGCCTGTCATGGGGCGGACACCGAAGATCGTCTCCAGCACCTCCGTCCGTTTGGATCCCACCAGACCTCCGAATCCGAAAATCTCCCCCTTGTGGACTTCAAACGAGATATCTGTAAATACATCGGAACACATATTCTCCACTTTGAGAACCACTTCTCCCAGTTCGACCCTCTCTTTTGTATAGGCATCCTCCAGCTTCCTGCCCACCATCATTGCGATCAGCTCTTCCTCTGTGACCGCCTCATTTTTCACGGTGTCAATCTGGTTCCCGTCCCGGAGAACGGTGATCCTGTCCGCGATGCGGGCAATTTCCTGGAGCCGGTGGGAGATGTAGATAATCGTCACCCCCTCATCCCGAAGCTGCTCCACGATCTCCAAAAGCCGTTCCGAATCTTTATGGGAAATGGAAGAAGTCGGCTCATCCATGATAATCACCTTCGCATCCGCACTGATGGCTTTGCCGATCTCCACGATCTGCTGTTCTGCGATGGAGAGGTTCCTCACCATCTCATCCGGTGAGATATCTGAACCCAGCCTTTTTAAAACCTTCTCTGCAATCTCCTTAAACTGCTTCCTCTTTAACAGGAAGCCTTTCAACTGGTCCTGCTTGTCGATCACAATGTTTTCCGCCACCGTCATGTCTTTGCACAGGGTAAGCTCCTGATAAATGGTATGGATCCCTGCATCCTTTGGCTGTTTCGGACCGGCAAACTCTTTCCGTTCCCCCTCCACGTAGATTTCACCGCCCTTGTCCGGGTGGTGGTATCCGCTGATGATCTTGATCAGGGTGGACTTCCCCGCACCATTTTCACCCAGAAGGACGTGAACCTCTCCTTTTTCCAACTGAAGATTAACCCCTCTGAGAACGTTGACACCGGAAAATGTTTTGCCAATATTTTTTAATTCCAATATGTATTGCGCCAACCTCTTTTCCTCCTTCTCCCCTACAAAACACTACTGCTCCATCTCGTGGATTCCATAAGCCAGCTTTCTGTATGTCTCATATGATTTTTCGAATTTCTCCGTACTTTCCGGATCCGGCACAAAAATTTTTTCTTTCCCGTCTATGTACCTCTTGATCTCCCCAGGGTGCTTCATCACACCCTGGGCAATGGCTGCATAGACTGCAGCCCCCATGGCTGCCCCTTCTGTCATACTACATTTGATGATCCTTTTCCCCGTAATGTTTGCCTTGAGCTGCAACTGTCTGTCAATGGCAGAGCCGCCGCCCACTGCCCGCAGGGTGTCGATATGGATTCCAGCTTTCTCGTATGCCTCCAACTGCATTTTCACCTCATAGGCCAGCCCCTCCACCAGAGCCCGTCCGATGTCTGCCCGCTCCGTGTCCGTGGTCAGCCCGTAGATGGCCCCCCTGGCTCCTGCATCAAAGAACGGGTTCCCACTGCCTGAGAAATGAGGAAGGAGGAATAAACTGCCCGGTTCTTTCTCATCCATGGTCCTTTGCATATACTCGTAGAAATTGAGGCCCTTCTCTTTACACATGGCATAATCGTCCGGCACAATCTGATCCCGGTACCATCTGGTGATGCAGCCTGCCGTCAGATTCACGGAAAAGGTCACATAATCCTCGTAGCCAATGTAGCAGGGAAATGCCTGATCGCACAATTCCATGGATGTGTTGCATTCTTTCAAAGTTGCGACAACCCCCTCAATGGTCCCCGCGATGTCCACGGCTGTTGCCGGCTCCTTTTCATCCAGCCCTGCCCCCACAGCGGAACAAACCATATCGTGGCCGCCCACTGCAACCAGGACCGGTTTCGGGAAACCAAGTTCTTCACACATTTCCTGAGAAAGCATTCCTGCCCTGCTCCCGGATTTTGCGGCCGCCGGAAGTTTGTCCATGGAGATGGGCACTTTCTTGCAGATCTCCTCTGACCAGGCTTTTTTCCGGATATCGAACAGCATGGTGCGGGAAAGTTCCGAGTAGCTGGCAATGGGAGGAAGGCCAAGCTTCTGGACAATGAAATCCTCAAAGGTCCCCCACCTGGCAGTCTTTTCGAAAATCTCCGGCTCGTTCTCTCTGATCCAGAGAATCTTTGCCAGGCTTCCGATAAAAAGCGGCGGCATCCCGTTGATCTGGTAGAATGCTTCTTTCCCGAATTCCTCCACAAACTGGGCGATCTCCTCCCCGCCCCGCGGGTCAAAATCAATGATCGCATAAGTCCTGTGGCAGTTTCCGTCCTGATCCAGCGGAATGATCACATCCCCGATGGCAGATACGGCCAGCGCCGTCACCGCCTCGTCTGTCTTCCCATTGACCTCCCGGATGACTTCCCGGATATTTTTCCAGACAAGCTCCGGCTCAATCTCCATCAGGCCTCCTCCCGGGAAATGGGTGGGATATTCCCGGTAAGCCTGGCACACCATGTTCCAGGACTCATCAAAGATCACTGCCTTACAGCCGGAAGTTCCCATGTCAACGCCCAAAAAAACCATACTCTTTCCTCCCTTCTTTCTCTTCTCTCCCCCTTCAGGGGTCAAAGGTTTTTATCCCAGTATCCGCCCGTGGGATGATAGCCGGGATTTAATGCCGGAAGAGACGGGTATTCAGGCCCCGGATCTGTATTGGGCGGAATCTCCTCACCGGCTTTCCTTCCACCGTATCTTCCTGTACTCATAAACATCCGCATACAATCTGCCTCAGCTTTTGCAAAGCCGTCTGTCACAGACCGGACCAAATCCGGAATATCAAAGTTTCCTGTATAATCCGGGTGATTCCGGATGTAATCTTTGGCGTTTTCCTTACCCACATGGCACATTTCTGTGTAGATACAGATCTTGGTGATGCCAAGCTGGATGCTCCTTCGGATATGATCTTCAGGGATCCCCGTCCCGCCGTGAAGCGTCAGATGGCAGTTGTAAGCCATCAGCGCGCGCCGGATCTCTGAGAGCCTTTCAAAGTCCAGCTTAGGGGTTCCCTTATAGAATCCGTGGGCATTCCCCACGGCAACCGCCAGAATGTCGATCCCCGTCCTTGCCACAAAATCTCTCGCCTGGTCCGGGTCAGTCATGGTCTCCTTGATGTCTATAAAGCTGGAGCCCAGGGCCCCAAGCTCCCCTTCCACGGCAGCGCCGAACTTATGACCTATCTCCACAGCCATTCTGGTGTTTCTCACATTTTCCTCATAGGGCAGTTTGGAACCGTCGTACATGACGGAAGTAAAACCGGCCTTACATGCCCGTTCCACCTGGTCTAAGTCAAGGCCGTGGCTTAAATGGATTCCCACCGGCACCTTCGCCTGTTTTGCTGCCCTCGCGGTGACCAGCACATAATCCTCAAAATTTACATACTGCTCAATCACGCCTGGTTCCACCATAAGGATCGGTGAACCGAGTCTCTCTGCCTCCCTGATTAACGCTGCCGGCTGGTCCAGTCCGTTGATGTTAAAGGCACCGACTGCATATTGTCCCCGTTCGCAGTCCCGCAAAATATCTAATGTCTTGCAAAGCGGCATTCTCTTTTACCTCCTTATCGTCTCATGTTCTGGAATACTTCCGGGTTCACCACCGGTTTTGGCATCCCGCCTGCAAAATAGAGAAGCAGGTCATTTACCAGCATGACAGACTGCAGGTAGATCACATCCCGCCCTGCGCCTGCAATGTGAGGCGTCAGGACTACGTTTGGATAGCTGAAGTATTCGTCGTCACGTTTGATGGGCTCCTGGTGGAATACATCCAGGGCGAGGCCGCCCAGCTTTCCGCTCCGTAAGGCTTCTCTTAACGCTTCCTCTTTAACAAGACCGGCCCTTGCATTGTTGATCAGATAGACACCGTCTTTCATCATGTCAAACTGTTCTTTTCCAATCATTCCTTTATTGGAATCTGTCACCTTTGCATGGAAGGTGATGATGTCCGCATTCCTGAGAAGCTCATTTAATTCCACTTTCTGGCAGTCAGCAGCCTCAATCACTTCTGCTTTCTGATAAGGGTCATAGACCATCACATTCATGCCAAAGCCCAGGGCTCTTCTGGCAACCTGCTTTCCCACCGTGCCAAAGCCCACAAGGCCGATGGTCTTCCCCTCCATCTCAATCCCCTTTCTGGACTGCCAGGGTCCTTCTGCGTTCATATCCCAGATCACGTCCTTGTCACTGCCAAAGTCTCCTGCCGGCGCAGTGAAGACGCCTCTTCTCAGCTCTTCATCGGCCCGGGCGATCTTCCTTGTAAGCGTGAGGATCTGGCCGAAGGTGAAGTCCGCCACAGGAAGAGCCTCGCGGCCAAAAGTAAAAAATACGGGAATCCCTTTTTTCGTGGCATAGTCCACGTCGATATTGGCTCTGGGACCGCCCCGAATGGAAGAAATCACTTTCAGGCGGGTCTGGTCAATCACCTTTTTTGTCACTTCTTCATAGCCGACAATCAGAACATCTGCATTCCCGATCTCTTTGATCAGCTCCTCTTCGTTCAGGATCTCACTGGTGTATCCCCAGCCCCCTGTCCGGACCGTATGTCCCGCGGCTTTCAGAGTTTCGATTCCATCCTGCGAAAAATCCGCACAAATATATATCTCCAAAATCCATTACCTCCTGTTCCGTCTAAATAGCCCCTCATCAGTCCTCAGGATATAAAATCACCTTCATGCTCTTTCTGTCACGGTAGAGCTTGATTGCCTCCCGGTACTGGGAAAGAGGGAGTCTGTGGGAAATGATGCTCTTGTTATCCCATTTTCCTGCCTTAATCAAATTGAAGACACTTCTCCAAGATACCCAGTCATAACCAAAATGGCCTTTCAGGGCAACCGCTTTATCTACAATGGGGTCTAAGGTCACACCGTAGGGCCTTGCGTCATAGCCGATCTTTACGATGGTTCCTGCAGGACGGACAATCTCAACGGCCTGTCCTAACACCGGATTCACACCTGCCGCATCTGCTACCACCGCAACCCCCTCTCCCTCTGTGATCTCCATGACCGTTTCGATCATATTGCACTTATCACTCATGACGATATCTGTGGCGCCGCATCGTTTGGCCAGTTCAAACCGGTCCCCGTCCGCCTCCAGCCCGATGGCAATGATCTTGGCTGCGCCGGCCGCCCTTGCCGCCTGGATGCTGAACTGTCCCAGAGTCCCAAGGCCGAATACTGCACAGTACTCGCCGGGCATAAGCTTCGCCTCCTGTACCACTGCCATAAATCCGTTGCAGGCAGGATCCATGACTGCCGCCTCGTCAAAGGTCATACAGTCTGGGATCCGCATCAGGCTGTTGGGAAATACCGCCAGAGTCTTTCCGAGGATCTTCACGTATTTGGTCCAGCCGCCGTCCATGCCATATCCGATTCCCAGCCGTTCGGGACAAGACAGATAATCCGCTGTGCCACAGGCGTAGCATTCACCGCAGGCAGTTCCCGTATTGTCGGAAACCACCCGGTCCCCCACCTTCCATTTGGTCACGTTTTTTCCGGTTTTTGCGACCACGCCGGCAAATTCATGGCCCAAAATCACCGGCGGGAACAAAATGTTTTCATGATGTCCGTCAAAAAATGCAATGTCAGAGCCACAGACACCTGCCGCCTTCACTTCCACCAGAATATCGTCGTCGCCGATCACTGGAATTGGAACGTCCCGCAGTTCCATCTTGTCCACGCCATGCTCATATTTCACAACAGCTTTCATTGTTTCTGCCATACTGTTACCTCCTCCTGTTTGCAATAAATTTGAATTTGTCCGCTCTCAGGCACTCTTCCGCATAGATGATCGGGTTGCAGTACATATCTTGCACTCTCACCTTGAACTTTAAAAGCGGCGTATACATGGGTACCTCCAGCATTCCCGCCAGTTCTTCGTCTGCAGCCACCGGGACGATCTCTGTCATACACTGTCCAATCTCGATTTTGCAGGTTTCTTCCACAAAACCGTACAGGGAAACCTCCTCATCCGTGACCTGCAGGAAATGACTGGCCAGCTGCGGCGCCAGATAATCCAGTGAATAGACAACCGGGATATCATCAGCCAGACGGATCCGTTCACAGACCATCACGTCGGAGTCCTCCGATATGTCCAGCCCTTCTGCCACGTCCCGCCCCGCCTTCACCAGCTTTTTCTGGAACAGGGAGGTGCTGCAGACATAGCCGTTGTCCTCGATCATTTCCGTCACGCTCTTGTTCAGATTCAGGAAATTCGCCATGTAATGATAATCAAAAGTTACAAAGGTCCCCTTTCCCTGAATGGCAGAGACAACCCCCTCCTGTTTTAATGCATTCATTGCTTCCCTCAAGGTCAGCCTGCTGATTCCCAGAATCTCTGCCAGTTCTGTCTCAGCCGGAAACCGGTCTCCTCTTTTCATCTTGTTTTCTGTAATATACTGAAGAAGTCTTTTACTGGAATCCTTATATGCATGCACGTATCTTCCCCTCCTGTCCGGAGGAGCTTCAGCGATTTCTCACAACCAGCCAGTCCGCGCCGGCCCGTTTATATTCAGCCTGTCTGTCTGTCGCTCCTCCGATCACGCCGACACTCACTCCTTTTGCTTTTAAGTCTCGAACCAGGTCTGCCTTCACACTTCCCCCTGCGACGGCCGAAAGCATAACGGCCTTTGCCCCCACCGCCGCACAGGACTCGACGGCCTCCGTCATGGTCCGGTCATCCACATCCTTCACCTCGATCACAGCCGCAGCCTCCGCTTTCCCTTTGGATGCCGTCAGGCTTTCCGCCAGATCTTTCTGTACACCTTTGATATCGCCGGCCCTGCATTTATCCATATTCACGGGAACCAGCACCATATCTGCTCCTGCTGCCACTGCCTGCTTGATCTCCGCATACTTTGCCATGGGAGAATTGGTTCCGCCTGGCAGGCCGACAATGGTGACAATCTTCGTCTGAGATCCATACAGATTTTCCTTTGCCAGAGACACAAACCACTGTGGAATGCACACCCCATAACTTCCTTCTCTTTTAGCCTGGTCAAACAATCTCTTCATATCCGTTACTTTCGCGCCGGGCCTCATATCGGAGAGAAGAAGCTTATCTGCAGAAACTGCCCTGCCCGGAACGCTCCCGGAATCTTGCCCTGATTCCATCTGCCGGAGCACTTCCTGAGTAATCATTTTAATCAGTATTTCTCTATCCACTGTTCTTCACTCACTTTCTTTTACAGATTAACCCTCCAGGATCTTTTCCACATCATCGTGGGGCCTTGGGATCACGTGAGTTCCCCGAAGCTCACCGACGCGTCTGGCGGCCTCCGCCCCTGCTTCTACTGCTGCCTTTACGGCTCCCACGTCTCCACGCACCATGATCGTCACGATGCCGCCGCCAGCCTTTTCTTTTCCTACAAGGGAAACATTGGCGGCCTTTGCCATTGCATCTGCTGCCTCAATCGAAGCCAGTAAACCATTTGTCTCAACAATCCCCAACGCCTGTTTTTCCATGTCTGTTTTTCCTTTCTTCTTTTCAATTTACAGTCTTTTATCTGTCACTCGTCAATAACGCCCACGATCAATCCGTCAAAGACGCAGACCTTATCTTCCAGCCCAAACACCAGCTCTGCCACGCCTCCGTCTTCGCTGACAAGAACCAAATCACCGATTCCGGCATTTGCTGAATCCACAAACACGCCCTCCTCAGTCCCTCTCCCCTCTTCGTCCAGAAAGCGGACCAGCAGAAACTTGTGGCCGTCATGGCAGGGATCGTGGATCACGGAGACCATATTTCCGACTACTCTTCCGATTCGCACAGTCTCTGCCTCCTTCTGCATCCTTCTATTCTGTCCTGTAACAATGATCTACAAGGCCCACAATGGCCAGATCCACCGGCACCGGCCCTTTTCGCATGGAGGCAGCCGCTTCGCTGCCATTAATCAGGTATACCAAGTCTCCCTCAGAAACGGCCCTGACAGAATCCACTGCCACCTCCACGCTGCTGCTTTGACCGTCCCAGGGGACTTTCACAAGAAGCAGCTTCGTACCTACAAGGGACGGGGATTTGACTGTGCTGACAATCCTTCCCACTACTCTGCCGATCGTCATAGGATCTTCCCCCACTATGCTTTCTTATACTTGGTGAACAGAATCTTTCCTTCCATATCCACCTCATCTACGATTCCGATCACTGCCAGGTCCACCGGTTTTTTGTCTGTCTCTGCCGTCTGCCTGGAAGAACTCCCTGAAACACAGAAAACCAACTCTCCCTCCCCGGCATTCACCACATCCACCGCAACCTTTGGATTTCCGGTGCAGGCGCCGGTTAGGGGATTCCACTCCTCCACAATCAAAAGCTTATGGCCCTTCAGCCTCGGCGTTTTATTGGTACTCACCACATTGCCTTTTACATAGGCAAGAATCATATAGGTTCACCGCCTTATTATAGTATAGCCCTTCTCTTATCATATGACTTTAATATATTCATCTGACTATTTTGACCCACCATAAATCTTTCATTTTGCAGCTACATTCAGAGAATGGAGGTGATCATCTGTTTATCCGGATGAGCAATGACGGAAGAATCCAGATACATTCCTTCCTCTGCAATTTCCATTTTCGCCCGCTCAATGGCTGCTTCCACAGCCGCCACTTCACCGGTGATCAGCATGAAGGATTTTCCGCACATCCCCTTTGCGATCCGAAGCTCAATCAGATCGACGATCGCCGTTTTGGCTGCCGCATCTGCCGCGACAATGATGGAGGCTGCATCATAGGTCTCAAAAATGCCGAGGGCGCCTACTTTTTCCACATTTGTGGCCCCATAAATGGCCGGAAAAATATCCCCATGAGGATTCCCCAACACAAAACTGTCAATCAGATGCTGCGGGTTCTGTGCAGCTGCCGTATCTACGGCTGCCTTCACTGCGCTTAAATCTCCGGATACAATCGCAATATATTTTCCGGGACATACGGTCTGGGCTTCCACGATTTCCACTTCTGCCGTCTTCACCATGGCATCCGCCGCCATGATCCCGCTGGCAACTGTTTTGAACTCTATCATGCCAATTGCTTTACTCACTTTTATTCACGTCCTTTCCATCCCGCTCTTTGTATGATCACATGGGAAGCCGTGACCTCTGCCACCGTTCCGTCTATGGAGGCGTGGATCCCAACGCTGAGGCCCTCTGCCGGCCGGCCGATCATCTGCCCGGCTTTCACCAGGTCGCCTTTTGCAACCACTGCTTTTGCAGGAGCGCCTATGTGCTGGCCGAGAAGGATTTTCACCTTGTTCACAGGCACGGTCTTGTCCTTTAAGGGGGCATCCACATTGTATTTTGACAGTCCCAGACGGGCTTCCAGCCGATGCTCTGGAACTTTGCGCAGCTCTCTGACGGCGTTTACCGGCGCGACCCGCGGTTCTGGCGGCGGCTTCACTCCCGCCTTCCTGAGCCCTGCCTTGTACTCTGCCATAAGAGATCTGGGAGCAAGGCCCTGGGGACATGCATACAGTTCACAAACTCCGCAGGAAGAGCAGAAATGAGTATTTACAAAAGGACCCACATTCTGGAAATCTTTATTGGCAGCCGCCCGCATAAACAGATGAGGCTCAATGGGATGGCCGATGCCATGACGCGGGCAAAGATCCGTACACATCTGGCACTGGCAGCACACAGAGGCCGCCCGTTTTAACTGGATGGACGATTTTGTCCGTTTCTTTCTCACCAGAAGATGATCCTTTGGCAGAACTAAAATGGCATTTGTGGTCTTCGTGACCGGCGCATCCGGACTTCCTATGGTTCCCATCATGGGTCCTCCCACAAAATAAACGGGATCTTCTGTGGTCACATGCCCTGCCAATGCTGCCACTTCCCCTATCGTGCATCCCAGAGGAACACGGACGGAAACCGGCTCTGATACTTCAGCCACCACCGAAACCACCTTGTCTGTCACCGGATGCCCCAGACTTACGGCACGGTAAATGTTATAGACTGTCTCCACATTAAACACCGCAACCCCCGCACCTATGGGGAGCCCGCCCGGCTTGACTACTTTTCCTATAGCCTCATAGATCATCACAATCTCATCGCCCATGGGATAAACTCCGGGAAGGAGATGGAGCCGTACCTTTGGAAATTCGTCTGCCCATTCCTCCAGCGCGCGGATTGTCGCTTCGTATTCCTTTTTCACACAGATAACTGCTTCCTTCGCCCCCACTGTATCTGCGATCATGCTGAAGGTCTGGGTAATCTCAAAGGCGTACTTTTCCAGAAGTTGTCTGTGTAATTTCAGCAGAGGTTCACACTCTGCGCAGTTCATGAGGATCGTATCTGCCCGCTCGTCAATCTTTACATAAGTGGGAAATCCTGCGCCTCCGGCTCCTACGACGCCATTCTCACGAACTATATTCTGCAGCTCTTTTATGTTCATATCTTTACTCCAATCGGATCCTTGCAGTTATGGGGTTTTGATCAGCTCCACGAGGGAACCTGTGGCAATCTTCGACGCATTTGCCTCATCGGTATCCAGATGCATCTCCAGGGTAAAGCTGTCGTCCACACGGATCCTCACCTGGCTGAATATGGTTTCTCTCTCGTTATCCGCCCGGACGGACACCACATCACCGTCCCTCACACCGACTGCCGCTGCATCCTTAGGAGACATATGAATATGCCGCTTGGCGACGATACAGCCCTGCGCCAGATAGACAACCCCCTTCGGACCTGCCAGGGCAATGGAGGCAGAGCCCTCCAGGTCCCCGGATTCCCGGACCGGCGCATACACTCCCAGTCTGACCGCATCCGTGGCTGAGATTTCCACCTGGGAGGCTTTTCTCGCTGGACCAAGGACTCTGACATTCTCAATGGCCCTCAGCTTCAGGCCCACAATGGTGACTGTCTCGCCCGCTGCGTACTGTCCCCCCATCAGTTCTTTTTTTCTGGTCAGCTGATATCCGGCTCCAAAGAGAGCTTCCACATGTTCCTCTGTCAAGTGGACATGTCTGGCAGATACCCCCACAGGAACCCAAAACTCCTGTCTCTTCGAAAGAGTATGTGTGTCAAAGACGGCGCTGTCCGTTTTGTTCCCTTCCCCTGCACTCGTCCCCTCCATGGCTTCCAGTATCTCTCTCACTACCAGTTCAATCTTTTTTGTCTCCACACGAACACCTGCTTTTCTCAAAAATTCAGTCTTCCCTGTCCCTTAAAGGGCAGTGCCCTCTATTTGACAGCCGGAAGAGCCTGTTCCACATCCCCATGGGGTCTGGGAATCACATGCGTGGCAGTCAGCTCACCGAGAGTTCCTGCCTTAGAAGCCCCTGCCTCAACCGCCGACTTCACTGCGCCCACATCCCCCCGTACCATAACGGTTACCAGTCCGGACCCGATTTTTTCCATCCCGGCCAGGGTGACATTTGCCGCCTTGCACATGGAATCTGCCGCCTCAACGGCTGCCACAAAACCTCTTGTCTCAATCATTCCCAACGCTTCCTGAGACATTTTCTTTTCCTCCTTTTTGGCTTCCTTCCTTTCGCTTTTCGCCTCCCGCCCGGCAGAAGCTTCTGCTGCCGTCGTTTTCTCTGTTTCATCACCTGTTTTTTTCTTCATCTTTTTCCTCCTGCCGGAAGGGGCCGGCGCTCATTTTTACCAGCCTCACAATTCTACCTTCTCCTTTGCAGCCGGAAGGATCTTCTCTACATCCGCATGGGGCCTCGGGATTACATGCACTGCGATCAGCTCCCCCAGCCTCTTTGCTGTCTCTGCTCCGCTCTCCACAGCCGCCTTCACTGCGCCCACATCGCCCCGCACCATGACGGTCACCAGGCCAGACCCAATCTTTTCTGTTCCAACCAGAGTCACTTCCGCAGCCTTTGTCATAGAGTCCGCAGCCTCAATGGCTGCCACCAAGCCTCTTGTCTCAATCATTCCCAATGCTTCTTTTGCCATTTCTTTTCCCTCCTGATCACCATATTTTTTGTTTCCATGTTTCCCTTCTATCTGAATTCCTCAAACCTGCGGGAATTATCAGCGTTTCCTATCACACCCTCTCCCTATCGGATGCACAGGCTGTCGGACATCACGCAGCGTCTCCTTTTTGTGAAAGTGCCCGCACTGGTTAAACCTTCTCCTGTACGGCTGGCAATGGTAAAGGTGCAGAAGCCTTCCCCTCCAAACCCGATGGCCGCATAGGACGGCGCATTTTTCACAAGGATTGCCGTGTCGATTGCCTTTGCGTATGTTGTGATATTGTCAATGTTTTTGGAATGAATGTGGGCGGAATGGCGGTTGCCCTGCTCCAGCCACACTGCCGTCTCCACCGCCTCTTCAAAATCTTTTGTCCTCACAATGCCAAGGATGGGCATCATCAATTCCGTCCTGATGAGCGGATGTTCTTTTTCCCCTTCAAAGATAATGCAGCGGATCTCTGAAGGAGAGGAGATTCCGATCATGGAAAGCAGTGTCTTTGCATCCCGACCGACGCATCTGCGGTTCAGTTTCCCCTCTTTCAAAACCACATCCACAAGAGCCCTCTGCTGTCTCTCGTCTATGACATAACAGCCGTTCTCCTCCGTCATCCAGCCAATCAGCTCATCCGTCACGGCCGCAACTGCTACCACTTCTTTCTCCGCAATACAGGGGAGATTGTTGTCAAAGACACATCCATTTACAATATCTCTGGCCGCCTTCCTTATGTCTGCTGTCTCATCCACCAGCGCCGGAGGATTCCCCGCCCCCGCGCCGATTCCTCTTTTCCCGGAAGAAAGCACTGCGGTGACCACGCCTGGGCCGCCCGTCGCCACGATCAGGGGGAGGTCCTTATGCTTCATCATCCTGTTTCCGGTTTCCAGGGTCGGTGAGGCCACGCTGCAGGCAATGTGGTCCGGCCCGCCAGATTCCAGGGAAGCCTCATTGATCAGATTCACCGCAAAAAGGGAGGTTTCCACAGCCGCCGGGTGAGGGTTGAATACCACCGTATTGCCGCCGGCAATCATTCCCATGGCGTTGCAGAGTACTGTCTCACTGGGATTGGTACAGGGAGTGATCGCGCCGATCACGCCGAAAGGCCCCATCTCCACCAGGGTCAGTCCCCGGTCCCCGGACCAGGCTGTGGTGGTGATGTCTTCCGTACCCGGCGTCTTGTCGGCCACCAGATGATGCTTTAAAATCTTGTCCCCCACATTCCCCATCCCGGTCTCTTCCACTCCCAGACGTGCAAGTGTTTCCGCGTTCTCATGGGTTTTTCTCCGGATCGCCGAAATGATTGTCTCCCGCTGATCCATGGACATCTTCCTGACAACCTTCTGGGCTTCCTTCGCCGTCTCGACTGCCTCATTCATGTCCTCAAACACGCCGCGGCCATTCACCGACGCCATTCTCGGCTCCTTGGCACCGACTGCTGTCATTTCCGAAATCTTCATATTGGCAAGGACCTTTTTTACAGCATCCTGCACCATCTTTTCATTCAGTGACATAAGACTGCCCTCCTAACTGATCAGACACAGCCGCCGGATACTGTTATAGTGAACGACAAGTTATTCTTTCGCTCCCCATATGCATTTCGTCCATACGCCATTTCATCTGATAATATTTGACTTTGTTTGTATAAGTATATTATTTTTATCTGCTTTTGTCAATATATAATCTGCTTATTATTATATATCATCTGATGTTTCATTAATCAGACTGTAGAAAGTTTACTTGTATAAAAAAAACGGCAGGAGGCCAACCATTCGTTGATGAACCATCCTCCCACACCACCTTCTTTATAAAAAAGAAAAATCCGAAGCATACGCTTCGGACTTTGTCTACAGCCTGGAGACTGTCATGTACACATCCCCTTCTAAAGATGAAACAGAACTTTGGAGCTATCAGAAACAAAAAAGAACAGTTTGACAGGCCATGATCCCAGACCCCAATCTGCCCTCAACACACTTTAATGGCCTTATGAGGGCACATTTCCTGGCAGCAAAAACATCGGATACATTTTTTATAATCATAGACCGGAGGCTCTTTCGGTCCATTTTTAAAGGTCAAAGCCTTCCCCTCCACCGGGCAGCTTTCCACACATACGCCGCATTTCACACACCGATCTTTGTCCACACAGGGCTTTTTCTGGAATACATTGAAAAAACGGCCCATCCTCACCCAGAAGTCACGCTTCACCCGCCGTCTGTCCACGTCGAAATCTGCTTTTCCAAACCGTCTGGCCGCCTCGTCCATAGAAATTTCACCAAATCCTTCCTCCCCTGCCAGGATTAACCGGATCCGTTCTTCCTGCCAAACGCCCAGCCCCAGTTTCTCTCCATGATAATTGGTTGGTACCAGCTCCGCTTTCAGGCTGATCAGGCGGCAGAACACACTGTCCAAGGCCACCGGATCTTGAGAAATTAACAGCATATTCATGGGAACCGGATCACCGGATGTGGGACCGTTCCCCTCCATAGCCATAATGCCGTCCATGATATACAGTCTCGGTGCAAGGAATTGATTCAGATCCGTCAGCATCCTCGCAAAACTGTCAGCGCTTGGATATAGAGTATGGCCTTTCGCCTTATGGAGCCCATAAATGCAGCCATACATATTTTTTACGGCCCCTGTCACCCGCTCCAGGGCATGGGTTTTCATCTTGCACACATTGATAATGGCGTCCGCCTCCAGAACCTCTTTGGACACAAAAAAGCTCTTCGCCTGTACCCCCTCCTCATAGGGCACTGCTCCCATTCCCGTAAAATCCACCAGGGGGACCTCGTATTTTTTCAGGACCACATCCATTCCCACCGCAGCGGCTGCCGCCGTCGCAGCCCCCACCCCGCAGGAGTCTCCCGCCATAATTTCCTGTATCCCCGCTTCCTTAAGGAGTCTGGCCGCTGCCCCCATCACTGCCGGATGAGTCACCACAGCCCTGGAAAGTTTTGCCTTTCGTACCAGGTTCGGCTTAAGAAGTACTTTCTCTTCCGGTTTTATCAAAGCCCCCATGCCCCCCAGGCATTCCATTCCTGCTTTCAATGACTGATATACTGCCTCCTCCTCATAAGTGTCACAAGGCGCCAGTACCACCCTGCTGCGCCCATCCTTTTCTGCGCTGTACTCCTTCATCTATACATTCCTTTCCAAGTCAAAACTTTTCATAAGAAATATCCATTGCCATTCCTTCTTCGATTTGCTACAATTTACTATACTGCTTAAGATATGAAGTTTCCCTATACCTCCTGGAAACTTTCTCTTCTATACAAAAGGAGTCTTCCCATGAATCGAAACGTCAACCTGCTGGAAGGAAAGATTTTTCCTGCCCTTACCTCCCTGGCACTTCCCATCATGCTTACTTCTCTGGTGCAGATGGCCTACAATTTAACAGATATGATCTGGATCGGCCGCCTGAGCGCAGGTGCCGTGGCCGCCGTGGGCGCTTCTGGTATGTTCTCCTGGCTGTCCCTGGGTCTTGGCATCGTTGCCAGCATGGGCGGGCAGATCCTTGTCGCCCAGAATCTTGGGGCCGGCGATCAGGAAGAAGCCGTTTCCTACGCCCGCCTTTCCATCCAGATGGGCGTCTGCCTTTCTGTTTTATTCGGGCTTTTCTGTGTCCTCCTGAACCGCCCGCTGATCGGATTCTTTCGCCTGAACTCTGCTTCCGTCGTATCAGATGCCAGAATCTATCTGGTCATCACCTGCGGCCTTGTGATCTTTCCCATCATGAACCAGATCCTCACCCGGCTTTTCACTGCCATGGGAAACAGCCGCACTCCCTTTCTGGCAAATACCGCCGGCATGGTCTTAAATATCCTCCTGGATCCTCTTCTCATTTTCGGCCTTGGCCCCATACCTGCCATGGGAGTGGCCGGGGCTGCCGCCGCCACAGTCGGATCACAGGCTTTTGTATTCCTCCTGTTTTTCCTCTCTGTCCGCCGGGAGCCTGTGATCTTTTCCCATATCCACCTTTTTAAAAAGCCGGATGCCCGCCGGATCCGGGCGATTGTCCGGATCGGTCTTCCCTCTTCCCTCCAGAACATGGCCTTCTCTGCCATTTCCATGTGCATCGCCAGGATGATCGCCAGTTGGGGAGATGCCGCCGTAGCGGTACAGAAGGTAGGCAGCCAGATCGAATCCATCTCTTGGATGACCGCGGAAGGCTTTTCTGCCGCTGTAAACGCCTTTGTAGCCCAAAATTTCGGGGCCGGAAACCATTCTCGCATCCGTCAGGGTTACCGGATCTCCATGACTGTTATCATCCTATGGGGACTTTTCTGCAATCTGGTTCTCTTTGCCCTGCCGGGTCCTATTTTCCGGTTTTTCATTCCGGACGCCAAGGTCCTTCCCATGGGCATTCAATACCTGAAGATCTTAAGCCTCTCCCAGCTTTTCATGTGCGTGGAGATCACCACCGCCGGAGCCTTCTCTGGCCTGGGAAAGACGCTTCCGCCCTCCCTGATAGGCATTCTTTTCACTTCTGCCAGGATTCCGGCCGCCATGATTCTCACCCGGACATCCTTAGGGCTTGACGGTATCTGGTGGAGCATCACCGTTTCCAGTATATTCAAAGGCACCCTTTTGTTTGTATGGTTTCTTCTGTCCGGCCTCCCCCGGCCTGGAAAAGAGCCCCTCGCTGGCCGCTGATGCCCTCTCCACTGTTGGGCATCTCTTTGGAATACCAGAAATCTGCCGCGAACAAGGTCACAAGCAGGACGCACAGAAAAATCCTCACTTTCATGGACAGCCGCCGGATTCCAACCTCCATCATCAGCGGCGCCAGGATGTAGATGAATGCACATCCCCCAAGGCCAAACACCAGAAGACCTTCCGCGCAGATCCGCCCGTTTAACTGGAGAAAATATCCGCTGTAATCCCACCAGCGGACGCCGTATATTTGTTCCAGTCCCCAACTCGTCGCATACTCTACGATGCCGCAGATCAAGACCGTCATAAAAAAGGTAGCCACAGGACGATCCCGTAGTTTCTTGAGAGCAATCAGCACCAGGACTCCTCCAGAACCGTAGATCGGCAGCCACGGCCCGTGAAACACTCCCCGGTTGACAAATTCTCCGCTCTGGACCATGTGGAGGCCCACCTCCCAGCACCAGCCTGCAAAGGAGAAGATAAAAAACAATAAAATGATCCCTGTAATTCCATATTTGCAGTGATAGTTAATTCCCGGCCGTTTGAGGCGAAGTTCCTCCGGGGCCGTAAAGAGAACTGCCGGATATTCCTTCAGCACAGAAAACTCTGCTTCCTTTATACTCTCCCTCTGCTCCTTCCAGTCAGCACTCTCCAGAAAAACAGCCTCTCGTTCGAAAGCCGCTCTGAGCTCTTCCTCCTCTGGCGGGCAAGTCAGATAGGCATCCGTAAATGCATAGTTGTATTCCGTCTGTCTTTCCAGCGCCTCTTTTCTCAGGGCCAGATAGAGTTCCGCCCTCGCACCTGCCTTATAGGGATTTGCATAAAGAATATCCACCAGCCCCAAGGTGAGAAAGCTGACCAGATGCCAGCCCAAAAAAGAGCAGTCCAGAAGAAAAGCTCTCCATTTATTCCCCTTCATCATTTGTCTAGAGACCCGGATGGCCTCCCCACCCTTCAAGTCCGGGTTCTCTGCTGCCAGATAGGGCACCATCAGATAGGAATACCCTTTGATCCAGCCTCCGATGATGGTCAGAGACCAGAGCCACTGATAGAGGAACTTCCGCAGCATGATAAGGGCCACCCGCCACATGCGTCCCACTTTGTACAGGAAAAAAATCCGGTTTCCCTTTGTGTTTCTATAGGTATGGGCTTCCAGAAAAAAACGGCAGCTTCCCACCTGGATAATATTGCGAACCAGTAGCCACCAGAAAAACAAGAGGGCGGCTCCCATGGCCGCGGAAATAAGAGACAGCCACGCTCCTTCCAGGATCGGGTCCAGAAACAGGCCGATGATGCCGGAAAATACGGAGCCAGTCGCCACCGTGCGGTTAAAAATGGCAGAGAAAACGCCTTCTTTATAAGGACTTTTCTCTATGATCTCTTCTTCTTTTCTGCTCTGTTTTTCAAACTTTTCCAAAAGATAGTCCAGGGGCTTTTTTTCCTGGATATCATTGATATCAAAAACCGTGTTCTCCTGAACGGCATTGAGTTCCTCCTTGGAGGAATCGTAGGAAAACACGGCTGAAAATGTGTCGTTATTGCTGCCTGCCATAAAAGTCACAATAAAACAGATGGCGACCACCCGCCAATAATGCTTTCTCATGATGTCTCTGCTGTTTCTCTTCAGTTCCCGTCTACTCCACATATACATTTCTGTCCTGTACTTTCTTCGCAAAATATGATACCAGGGTCAAAAGGTGTCTTGGCGGTTCCCAAGGTCAAAACTCCTCTTCCTGGTATCAAAATATTATTTTAGTATACCACAAAACAGTACTTCTGTATAGAAGGAAATAATTGTATACAAAGTACTGTAAACTGCCTGTCATTGCAAGATTTCAGTATTTATGTTATACTATATGGTGGTTTAAGTGCTTATACGGGGAGGAAAACAGAGTGAAAATCCATGAATCTGCTGAAAATTATCTGGAGACTATTTTAATTCTGAGTCAGAAGAACGGCAACGTCCGCTCCATTGATATTGCCAACGAACTGACCTTTTCTAAACCCAGCGTCAGCGTAGCTATGAAAAACCTGAGAAATGCGGGCCATATTCTGGTAGACGGCGACGGTTATATCACTTTAACAAAGTCTGGCCGGCAGATTGCTGAAACCATCTATGAACGGCATACCTTGATCTCTGACTGGTTCATCCGTCTGGGTGTATCAGAGAAAACTGCCAGAGAGGATGCCTGCCGGATCGAGCACGTCATCAGCGCAGAAAGCTTTGCCGCCATCAAAAAGCACGTAACCGGCCAGGATTGACTTTTCCGTCTTTCCGTGGCCGGCTTTTTTATCTTTTCCTATAAAATATGGGAAACGCAGATTTCTTTTAAAAAGCTTTCTCCTGAGATTTTGCCCTTCAGGCCAAAATAATCCAGAATGGTGGCTCCGATATCAGCAAAGGTCTCCTTTGTCCCAATATTCGTCCCGGCCTTTATGGGACCCCCGGCCATCACAAGCGGCACATATTCTCTAGAATGATCCGTGGACGGGGTAGCCGGATCGCAGCCATGATCTGCCGTGATCATCAGGATATCCTCTTCTCCTAAAAGCGCAAGAAGCTCCGGAAGCCGGCTGTCAAAATAAGTAAGCGCCTCCGCATAGCCGTCCACATCGTTCCGATGTCCATACAGCATGTCATAATCCACCAAATTCGTAAAGCAGAGCCCCTCAAACTTCCGTTTCATATATGCAATCGTCTTATCAATCCCATCGGCATTTCCAGAAGTTCTCATAAATTCCCCTATGCCCTTCCCGGCAAAAATATCATTGATTTTCCCCACCGCCAGAACCTCTTTCCCATGGGCCAGCAATTCATCCAGCATGGTATCCTTTGGCGGAACCAGTGAAAAGTCATGGCGGCGTTCCGTCCTTCTAAAACTGCCCGCCTCTCCTTCAAAGGGCCTGGCAATCACCCTGCCCACAGCAAATTTTCCGGTGCAAAGCTCTCTGGCCGTCTCACAGATCTCATATAACTCCTGAATTGGAACCACCGATTCATGGGCCGCCACCTGAAAGACACTGTCCGCCGAGGTATATACGATCAGTGCGCCCGTTTTCATATGCTCCTCCCCAAAGTCCCGGATTGCATCTGTGCCGGAATAAGGCCGGTTACAGAGAGTCCCTCTTCCTGTCCGTCTCTCAAACTCATCTAACAGCTCTCTCGGAAATCCTTCAGGAAAAAGAGGCATGGGAGTCTTTGACACCAGTCCTGCGATCTCCCAGTGTCCGGTGGTCGTATCCTTTCCTTTCGAAGCCTCTGCAAGACGCCCCACAGCTCCAGAGTATCCCGCCGGCTTCAAAACTTCTCCTGAACCTCCTTCCTTTTGTTCTCCCTTTCTCTCTGGATACCAGTCTCTCACGCCGTCAATGGCTCCAATCCCCAACCGTTCCATATTAGGCAGGAAATAACGACTGCTCCTTGTACATGAGAGAAGAGTATTGCTTCCCTCATCCCCATAATCCTTTGCGTCCGGCATTTCTCCGATGCCGACACTGTCCAATACGATCAAAAATACCCGTTTCATCGAAATTCCCCCTTTCTGCTTTTATTATATCGGCAGGCCAAAATAATAGCAAGCAGGAAATTAATGACACAAAGCAGGGGGCTTGTTCGCATCATGTCCTACTTGCCCGCCATCCAGAAACAGCGCTCCTGTGTTTTCTCAACTTTTAGGAGCTTCTTCTTTTTTATGCCCCACATTCATGGCGCAGCCGGAACAGTTCCCACCGCAGCTTCCGCAGGATTTTCCCTGCTTTTTATCTCTCCAGATGCTCCGCACTGCCAGTGCTGCAAGTCCCAAAACCAAAAGTCCAATCAGTATGGTCATCAAGTTTCCATATAAAAAATCAAACATGTTTTTGCTCTCCTTCTAGGTTAGGTATATCTAACTACAACTCAAAGAATAACACCTAAAGGACTGTTTGTCAAGCGGTGATTTCATCACAGAAATCACATCTCAATTGTGGTATACTTTAGATAGAAAAGATACACAAGAACTTTATGTTTACCATGGCGGCTTCGTTCGCCTCGTTTTTCCAAAGGAGAAATCTACATGAAAAAAATTTTACCCTTCCTATTAGCGCTGCTCCTGTTGGCAGGCTGCGCAAAGCCCGCTACCCAAGAGCCCACTTATCGCCAGATCACAATGGACGAGGCGGTTGTTATGATGGAGGAAGAAAGCGATTACATCATCCTGGATGTACGCACCCCGGATGAATACCGGGAGAAACATATTCCGGGAGCCGTCAATATCCCAAACGAAAACATTGGCACAGAGGAAATCCCTGAACTGCCTGACAAAGAACAGTTGATCCTTGTGTACTGCCGCAGTGGAAATCGCAGCAAGCAGGCTTCTGAAAAGTTGGCGGCCCTGAAGTATACCAATATCGTGGAATTTGGCGGAATCAATGACTGGAAAAGAGAAACGGTCAGTGAATAAGTGAAAAAGATCTCTTCTTCTGGTTATAATAAAATCACAAAAGAAAATAAGGAGGTGTGATTATGAGCTTCTTTGACTTTTTCAAGCAGCCAGATATCAATCAAGGCATAAAGGAATATCAAACTGCTCCCAGCGCTGTCTTGTTGGATGTACGCACCCCGGATGAATACCGGGAAGGTCATATTCCAGGTAGTGTAAATGTACCGCTGCAGAGCATCGACAAAGTAGTTGCCGTGGTCAAAAATAAAAACATCCCGCTGTTCATATACTGCCATTCCGGCTCCCGAAGCCGTCAGGCAGCCGGTATGCTGCAACGAATGGGATATACCAAAGTAAACAATATTGGCGGCATTTCCGCTTACTCGGGAAAGGTGGAACAATAACATCTGACTTTGCAAAAAACAAAGAATACCCATCCGTTTTGGCAGTGAAATGTACAAAAACAGATGGGTACCATCGGTTGACAAGGACACACACGCTCCAGTCTGCATGATTTGCCGGTTTTTCCGCGTTGTCCTCTCTCCACGTACATCCAGTACGCCTCTGTCGTCCGCCTTGAAAAACAGCCAAATCACTGCAGGTGGAGTCTGGGAGTCGGAAAGAGGGGAATTTTCCCATGGACAAGGCACTGGAACAACGCGTACAGGGAGGTACACGGAGAGAAAGTAACGCAGCTCATGTAGAAATTCCCCCTTCTCCGACCGTGTATGCTCTTGTCAACCGATGGTATTCTTTTAAATTTGAACCGCCTGGAGTTTATTTTCATCAAGACATACGCATCCTTCGTCCTCCCAGAGATTTTTCTCAAAAACTCCGCAGTCTGTCGCTTCCGTCGTCCCCTGTGTTTTCGATAGAACGGATCACCACATCATAGCCAACAGCATCGCTTACCTTCACCCGGACCCTGTCTCCCACCCGGTGTCCCAGGATCGCCCGCCCGATGGGCGATTCGGTGCTTATGTAATTTTTCAGAGAATTGCCCCGGACAGAGGTCACCAGCTTATAGTTCTCCTCCTCGTCATCCTCCTCAAAATAAAGAGTTACCGTGTTGTTGAGTCCCACCTCATCCTCTCTGGAATCTTCCGAAACCACCACGGAAGTCTTTAACATCCGTTCCAGATAACGAATCCTGCTTTCATTCTGATTTTTATCCTTTTTAGCCGCATGGTATTCGAAATTCTCGCTCAGATCCCCATGGGCTCTGGCCTCCTTTACCGCTTCCAAAGCCTGCTTCCGGACCACCAGTTTCCGGTACTCGATTTCTTCCTCAATCCGCTTCACATCTTTTTCTGTCAACTGATTTTGCATTGCACCTGTTTCCAATCCTTTCTCTGCTCTGTTGCCCGCTCCCTCTCCTCCCCGAATCCATTTCCCCCTTCAGCACTGTGTTTTAACGCACCATATCCCTGGTGATCCCTTTCAGGGAAGCAGCCCCGCACATGGACATGGCATCCGCAAGCTCTCCCCCAATCTTTGCAACATAGGTTTCCACACCATTTTCTCCGCCTCCGTATACGGCTGTCACAAAGGGTCTGGCAATGATCACGGCATCTGCTCCAAGGGCCAGCGCTCTCAATACATCGGTGCCGGAGCGGATCCCCCCGTCCACAAAAATCTTCATGGCGCCGTCCACAGCCTTCACGATCTCCTCCAGCACCTCCGCTGTAGCCGGGCACCCGTCCAGCACCCGGCCGCCATGGTTGGATACCACAATGGCGGCCGCCCCCGCTTCTTTGGCTTTCAATGCTCCTTTCACCGTCATGATTCCTTTTACGATAAAAGGAAGCTCCCCACAGGAATCCACAATATCCCTAAGCTCCGCCACAGTCTTCCTACCGGCCGGCGGCGTCATGTTCTTTAAAAAAGGAAGCCCCGCCGCGTCCACATCCATGGCCACCGCAAAGGCGCCTGCCTCCTTCACCAAGGCAAGCTTCTCCCGGACTGTTTCCAGATTCCAGGGCTTCACTGTAGGGATCCCAAGACCTCCTGCGTGTTTGATAGCCGCCGTAGCTCCTTTAATCACCGCCGGGTTGGTCCCATCCCCGGTGAATGCCGCGATTCCAGCTTTTGCACAGGCTGACACCAGCACCTCATTATAGCTTTCATCGTCATACTTATCTCCATAATGGAGATTCACCGCACCCACAGGCCCGGCAAAGACCGGATAGGAAAATTGCTTTCCAAAAAGCGAAAGCTTTGTGTCCACCGGTTCATTGGCACAGAGCGTATCCATATTGACCCGGATCTCCTGCCACCTTTCATAATTCCGTATGGCCGTGTCCCCCGCGCCTTTGGCTCCTGGTCCGGGGATCTGATTTTTACAGCTCTTTCCGTTGCAGACAGGGCATGCCTTACAGTATTTCCCAATACAAGTCCGCGCATTCTCCAGTATTTCCTGATACTCCATCTTGTTCCTCCTCCTCGCCGAAAGTCTCTCCGGCAGTATATTTTACAGCAACATGGCAATGCTCCTTTCTCATGTCAGAAAGGCGCTTTCGAGGAACGGTGGACATGGATTTCGTCAATGACTGCATTGGTCCTGTGGGTCAAAAGAAACTCCATGATATCCCCAATGTCTTCCGGCAAGATCACCGGACCATCAGCCAATTCCGGCCGCACCTCTTTTAACATATCCGTCATAATCCCGCCGGGGCACAAAATATGCACCCGGATATTTTCCGGCGCCAGTTCCTTTGCCATCACTTTGGTCATCCCCATCAGCGCATGTTTGCTGGCCGCATAGGCACACTGGTCCACGTAGCCCTGGACAGACACCACACTGCCCATATTGATGATGGTTGGGCACTCGGATTCTCGAAGAAAAGGCAGCGCATATTTAGATACCAGGAACACTCCGCGTATATTGGTCTCGTAGGCCAGATCCATCATTTCCGTCGTGGTTTCCTCAAAAGGGGCGCTGATCACCACCCCCGCATTGTTGATGACATAATCCACCTGGGAAATTCCCCCAAACATCTGCCGGATCTGTTCCTCACGCCTGACATCCACAACAAAGAGTTCCACGTGTACGCCTTTTTCCTCACAAAGCTCTTTTGTTTTTTCCAGCTTTTCCCGTCCTCTTCCGCAGAGAAGCAGGTTCACGCCAAGCTCTGCCAGACGGACGGCCACCGCCTTTCCGATTCCGGCACCAGCCCCTGTGATGAGAGCTGTCCGCCCTCTGATCTCCATTCTCATACCATCCTCCTGTTACTTCATCTCAAAACTCTCCGCCTCAATAAGCTCATCTTCCGTCGGATAATGGGTAATGGTGATATGATCGCCCGCATCGAGAATGACCGCCATGGGATAATCTTTTGCGCTTACCATATAATATACTTTCCCCTTTTCCAGCTTCAGGAAATACACCGTATTCCCATCCATATCGGCAGAACGGATCTCCTCCACCTTTCCTGATACGCTCACAGCCTTCTCTTCCGGCTCTGGTTCTTTGATCTCTTCATCGCTCAAAATCTGATTTTCCACAAGAAGCTCATGATACCGTTTCTGGCAGTCCGCAACCGTATTCCCTGTGGCCACGATCTGGTACTGCTGCACATTCACCATAGCATACATTTTCACCAGCCCGGCTGCATCCTTGAGAGCCATAAAATAGGTAGGCTGGTCAGAAATATTGAGAAGCAGCGGGAAAGTCGCCCCATAACTGAACTGCTGAACCGCGCCCTCTGCCGACGACATGGCCGAATACTCTTCAGCCCCGGCGCAGGAATAATAATGGGCCTCCTTGGTCCTCTGATTCACCAGGATAAATCCGATATTTCCCCTATCTCCGGTGACAGATGTCACGCCGGTATAGACCCATACGTCATCATCCTGAGCAATAAAATTGTAACCGTCTGTGGTCTCCGTACAATCTTTCTGTCCAAACAGAGAATTCCAGAAACCATTGTGGTATTCTCCGTAATAATCATACTGCGCCACGATCAGATCTGCCGAGTAGACCCGATCCACCCAGGTGGGAACATCCTCGATATCGTAATACTCCGTCTCTCCGGTGACCGCATTCACCAGCACTGCCCCGGAGATATCTGTACCGTCAAACAGACCGATCCGCTTTTCGATCACAGACGCAATCCAGTAGGGGGTCCCATCGTCATTGATCTCAAAATTTACATCGTCAAACATAAGGGTCGGATAAGAAAACCTCAGATGACGCATCAGATCTCTGCTGAAATACTCTGAGGGCGAATACTTGATTCCTTCCTCCAGGCGGACCACCTCCACCTCCTGAGTCCTCATATCGATGCGCACATATGCCGGGATTCCATCTCCCCGGTTATTCCACCATTTAAAGAAATCGTTGTAATTCAGATAATTGAGCCGGACCGGATGCCCCTGGTAATTGATCTGTGCAGAAGAGTCGTCCACAGCAAACTGGCTCACCAGATCGCTCAACTCTCCAAGCTTCCTGTTGGCCAGGTTATTGGCAGAATTCTCGTCCAGCAGCGGAATCTGATTCCAGCCAATCTCCGACACCTCCGATGCAAAATCTCCCGTATTCATAGGCATCAGCTCCGAATAAGCTTTGGCCCGGAAAATCACAAGACCGAACAGAGAGCCTGCGATAATGACCACCACCGCCAGGATCAGCAGTATCAGCGGAACCGCCAGATTTTTTTTCGTGTAGGTCATATACTCTTTCACGGAACCGGCCCGAAACCCCTGCAGAAGCACCATGCAGACCGAAAAGACAACACAGAGCAAAATCACAAAACTATAGAGCTCTCTGTTATGGATGTTAAGGGCGGGCAGTTTAAAATAAAAATACACGCTCCCAAAAACAAGCGTAACCAGAAGACTCACAAGCACCCTCGTCACCGGGCCGCCCCTGGGCTTACCGGGACGTATCACTTTCTCCCTTGGCGCCTCTTCGCCTCCCGGCCTCTGGCCCATCACCATCTTAAAATCAAAAATATTCATACGTTCCGTTTCCTTTCCCATGGCTTGTCCATAAAATTTTTTCTGCTCACAGTTCTGACCCTTTTGGGCCAGTTACTGTCATTGTACCACAGGTTCCCCAAAAAATCCTCTTAATTTCTCTGTTTTCTTTTATTCTCTGGAAACTTAAGCAGCGGACCCCCAAAGGAGTCCGCCACTCATCAACTTTATTTTTATGTTCAGACAGACAAGGAACCTGCCCAATTGCTGCGAAGTATCTGACTAATGCCTCTTCTTCCGATATTGTTTTTGCATCAACAATGTCATAACGCCAATGGCTGCCAAACCACTGATTACCCAAGGAAGCATATGGTTGGTATCCCCCGTCGATACATCCTTTTGATCCGGTGTTTGAGGACCTTTAGCATTATTTTTATCCAGCCGTTGTGCCGATATCACAATCAGGTAATCAGAAGCATGACTAAAGGTCAGGCTTACCACACCATCCCCTCCGATCTTTCCGGCATGAATAAATACCAGTTTTCCGGCACTGTCATGATAATACAGGTTGCCATAAAGCCCCGCATATTTTTTCCCGATATTAATCGTAAGCGTCGCTTTAAAGCCAAAGTCCCCTTCATGTACCAGAGAAAGCTGGCGTACAGGACTATTTCCGGCCAATGCCCGTATTGTTGCACTTGGAATATGCTGCGTATCCAAAATCACCTGCATGTTGACATCCTTCGGTTCTTCCGCCAGGATATCTCTCCCGTCAATACTCCAGATATATCCTCCCATATTCATCTGAATGGTCAGGTTCTTTCCCTTTGCCGCTTTTAAAAGCTGTGCGGGAACCACCGTGGCTTCTTTCATATCTACGATAATGACCTCCTGGGGCGCAGCATCGTTGGCCCGTTTTACCAACTCAGCGATCTTCGCATCGGAAAGCTTTTCCGGAGAAAGCCCGGGCTTCTCTGGCACAACCGGTTCCGTAGGCTTTTCCGGTGTATCAGGCTCTTCTGGCTTTTCTGGTGTACTTGGATCCGCCTGCTTTGTGCCATACCCATAGAAGTCCATATTTTGATTTACCACATAAACATTTTCTTCACTGATTTCATCGTCTCTCTCCCGGACCCATGTGATATTACTGTAGTCTCCCAGAGCTTTTGGAAGCACAAATTCCGCTCCGGGCTCCACCACCTGACAGAACATCGCCTCAAACATCTGGTCGCTGATCCCCTGATAGAAAAAATCCTCTTCCTGGCAGCGTGGATCAATCAGACAGCGCACCATATGGTTTGTATAAACTGCATATTTTGACGCAAAAATTCCATTTTTCACCGGACCGTCTCCATATTGTTCCACAATGATGCTCCATTCCTTAAACCGCAGTCCAGGATACATCTTTGGCATGGCCTGTTTTTTCAGCAGACTCTCAATCTCTTCCTTTGTCGCTTCCTTATCTACAAATAGCGCTTCCTGGTGTGTGTAATATCCATTGATATCATAATAATACGCCTCAACCTGCACAAGATTTTTCTCTGCATACCGGGCGACACATGCAACGTCCTTGTCTTTTTCGTTCTGTGTGCCTGAATAATACCACTCAACCAAATCCCAGCCCTCAAAGCTATAGTCCTTCCCTATATCCTCCGGCCGGTACTCCAAGGTCTCCACAAATTCCTCGCAGGATATCCCATTATCCACAAGCCGCATCTCTTTTTTATTCGCTATCTCCCCATTTTGATTGGTATAACGATAATTTATGAAAAAACGCACCTTGTCATATTTCGCATAGATATCCCACTGGCTGCCATGATCGACGACCTTTGTGTTCTCTGTGATTTCTTCCGTATGGCCATTAGCCTCCCATCCGACCTGCTTCATACCGGAAGTCGAATTCATTTCTGGAAATACCAGGCCAGCCTCCTTCAGCGTCTGCCGCCTCTCTCCTTTCAGCTTCTGCTCCTCGGCCACCTTCCATTCTCCATCCACATCCCGGACATGGAAACGTACCGTATATTCATAGGTCGGATTGGAAAATGTATTCCCATTATAAACCTGTACATAATACGGTTGATTTGTAAACAGAGAGTAATTGTTCATGGCATAATGTCCGTCCTCGCTCTGGACAGATACTGATTCTATATACCATTCGCAGGGATATGTATCTGTATCCACCACAAAGGTGCCATGATAAGCGTTGTCCAGCTCGTCATACTTTAGATCAACTGTCTTTCTGCTCTTCTCATATTCCAAATCACCAGCAATCGCCCGAAAGTATGCGCTCCCGTTCTCCTGCATCTCCACGCCCGGCTTCATCTTTACCGTAACCGCGGCAGTATCCCCTGCCCGAAGGATCTCCCCGTTCTTCTCCAACTCCACAGAGGCGATCTCCGGAAACACGATTTCAGGAGTGGGATCTGGATTCTCCCCTGAACTCTTTTTCACTGTGAAGCCAAAATTTTCGATGGCGTCCACCTGCAACTCCAGCCAATGCATGGATCGGCTCAGTGAAATGCTCTCAAGCCTCCATACACCGTCCCCCATATGTGAGGGCACTTTACCCACATACCGGTTCCCCCCTTCTCTGTTGAGAGAAAAGGTATGTCTGCTTCCACCATCACTTTCCTTCACTGTCAAATAGAGGCTTTCATCAGTGACAGAGGGATCCGTTTCTAATGTCAGCGATAAAGCAGCTTCCGTATCCAGGGTCTGACCGTCCTGCTCAAACTCGAAAGCCGTAACCCGAAGGGCTTTTGCCTCCACATTGAACCAATATACATAATCTCCATTTTCCCATAGATTTGCATCTGTACAATTGCCAAAGCTGTCCGTCACCTTAATTTCAGAAATATACACTTTCCCGGTGCCTACTTCATCCAGTTTATCTTCGAATTCATACCGCTTTTCCGTTTCATTATAGGAAAGTGTCGAATTGAAGTCAACGTTATCGCTCTGCATCTGTAAAGATACCGATTCGATCTCGCTGTCTGCATCATAAGCATAGACATACAACTGCAGAGTATCCCCTTCTTTCAAAGTTTTTCCCTGCTGGGGAAACTCCACTCTTTCAATCACCGGTTTTGTTATGTCATACTGATCTTCCGGTGTTTCCGACTGCGGCGCCGGCTTTTGCGTTTCTTCCACTGTCCCTGTCTCCACATTTTCTCCGACCGTCTCTGCGTAAGCCACACTGCCTAACATCTGGCAGAGCAATGCGACGATCAGAAAAAACACCAAGCTTTTCCTTCTCACATTGAACCTCCTCATGTTTAGTTGTTTTTATTTTCGCTTTTTTCATACTTAGTACTCCATATCCGTACTAAAGAAAAGCGTTTTTATTATACCACCCTGAATATTTTTATGCAAAAAAAAGCGATTAAAATAATTATTATATCTTAAAATCCTGTGCATGATTGGGCGGCATCAGAAGCACTGTACTGCGAAAAGAAAGCAAAAATAACCCCCATAAAACATAACAGACACGAGCAATTTATTTTTGTTTAATTTCCGCTTTGATGAACAGAAAGTATAAGAAACCGCTTTCACTTTTTGGAAAACCGATATATAATAAAACAACAACAAACCAGAATTTCACGGGGAAATATAAATGGATATCTCTTTATATTATCAAGAAAAAGGAAATAAAAAGCCTTTTATCCTTTTGCACGGCAACGGACAGAATGGTTCCTATTTCAAGAATCAAATAGATTATTTTAGCAATAGATACAGAGTGATTGCTTTAGACACACGGGGACATGGCAGATCACCAAGAGGTACGAAACCTTTTACGATTGGGCAGTTTTCCTGTGATTTATACGATTTTATGGAAAAGCTCGAAATTTCAGGGGCAGTTATTTTGGGGTTTTCAGACGGAGCAAATATAGCAATGAAATTTGCAATGAAATATCCAAACAGGGTAAAGGCATTGATATTAAATGGGGGAAATTTGAATCCGAGGGGGGTAAAAATAACGACACAACTGCCAATCGAAATAGGATACAAAATAGCAAGACGGTTTGCGTCAAAATCGCCTAAAGCAAAAAAGAATGCAGAAATGCTCAGATTAATGGTCTATGATCCGAATATTGAACGAAATGAATTGTCAAAAATAACAGCTCCTACGCTCGTGATTTGCGGCAGAAATGATATAATTCGGGAATCCCATACAAAAGAGATTGCAAAAAATATACCGAATGCGAAATTAGCGATTATTAAGGGAAATCACTTTATTGCAAATAAGAGATACATTACATTCAACAAAGAAGTTGAAGACTTTTTACAAACCATTCAGTAAATTCGGATTTGTCTACTAACTGTCTTAACTTTCCTTTATTTTCAAGGCTTTACGGTATGCTCAACCTCAAAATATGTACCCTTTTCCCTTGTTTTTGCCCTTATTGGCAAGCCACAAG
>JAAWBT010000089.1 GCA_022792835.1 Lachnospiraceae bacterium
AATCCATGAGCACGCAGTCAAAGGTTCCTGGCTCGGAAGCTGTGAATGTATCTACAGCGGCTTTTCCGTTGTTGGCAGTCATGACCTGTGCGCCCGCCCCTTTAAGCATGAACTCCACGATTTCACAGTTGATCTCATTGTCCTCCACCAAAAGGACCTGCATCCCGGCAACGCTGTCCTGCAAATTCTGTTCTTCATCTGCAGGCGGCGCACTCTGTACCCCGTCGACCTGCATGGGCAGGGTGATCTGAAACACGCTCCCTTTTCCGACCAGGCTGTCTACCTCAATGGTCCCCTTCATCTGGTCTACCAGTTTCTTCACAATGGACATGCCAAGCCCCACACCGTTATAGTGGGTTCTTGCGCCCTGATGTTCCTGGGCAAAGGGCTCAAAAATATGTTTTTTAAAATCCTCCCCGATGCCGATTCCGGTATCTTCAATTATAAACCGGTAGTCCGCAGTCTGACCTTGGCACGCGGTCTCTTTTACCTGGACACATACGGAACCATGGGGCCGGTTATATTTGAGAGCATTGTCGATGGTATTCATTAAGATTTGCTTCAAGTGCAGGGGATTTCCGATCAGTCTGCTATGCTGCAGATCGACCTCCTCAAGCGCCAGCCGGATCTGTCTTTCCTCCGCCTGGACGGACAGGATCGTGAAGCAATTTTCCAATATATCATGAAGATCAAAAGGTTCCTTCACCATCGTCGGCCTTCCGCTCTCCAGGCTGCTGACCTGAAGAACGTCGTTGACCAGGGAGAGCAGATGCTCTGCCGACACACGGATTTTCTGTCGGCACTCTCTCTGCAGCTTTGGATCATCCTGGCTTTTCTCCAGGATAGCCAGCATTCCCAGGATCCCGTTGATGGGCGTGCGCAGATCATGGGACATGTGGGAAATAAATTCGCCCTTTGCCGAATTCGCCCGTCTCACCTTCTCCAAAAGTTCCATGATGGCCTGCTCCTGTTTTTTCCTCGTCATCATGGTCTCTGTGATGTCCTGATGATAGCCGTTTAAGCAGGCGCCCGGTTTTTGGAATGCTTTATCAGGCACACCGCCGCATCGGACATATATTTTTCCAAGTTTTGGGTGGTTCCAGGGATAAATCACCTCGGAACGACCGGTTTCCAATATCTCCCCCACCGCTCCCTGCACCATCTCCACATAGTCCGGTTCAATGTTTTCAAACCAGTGCCGATAGCACTCTTCTGGCTTGATGCCATCCGGTACCCCAAGGAGGATGCGCATGGTCCGGTCTGTATACATTCTCGGCGGGCAGCCCTCCTCCAGCTCGATGGTCCAGATACCGGTTCTGGCACCTTCCAGAATGTCCTCCAGGCTCTGCCTTGTCTCCAGCTTGTATTTTTCTTCCTGTTCCACCACGGCATTGACATCCCGCTGGGCGAAAATCGCACAGTTCTCGTCCTCTGTCTTCTCCGTGGCAGAAAAATGAATCTCCATGTGCTTCAATCCATGGGAAGTGTCTTTCACCTGGTAACGGACAGAGAACTTCTTCTGTGTCCTGAGCCTGGCGAGCACATATTCTTTTTTCGTCACGGCGCGGAGTCGTTCCTGATCCTGAGGGACCACATACCAGGAAATATACCGCTCCATGGCCGTCCCATAGCCGTCCTTAAAATTAACGGCCCAGTCCATCTCCATCTGCTCGCTGTCCCGGTATGTCTCGCATTCGCCTGTGTCAAAGTTCACCTGATAGATACCAAGATAGTCCACGCTGAGAGCATGGAGGACATTGTAGCTCCGCTTTTGAAGTTCGCGGACCAAATTGCGCCGTTTCAGGGAGGATACGATAAAATATGCCGCAGTCTGGAGCATATTCGATACATATTCCAATGACTTTACGGGGGGATTGTCCACGCCGTAAAAGCCGATAAGCTTTTTGCCGTCATAAAGGGGAACCACCACAAGAGAATGGATACCCTGCCGCTTCAGATTCTCATATTGAAGGGGCTCACTCTCCCGGATGTCTTCCAGATTTTCAATAACGATATGCCTGCCGATGCTGAAATTTTGATACCAGCTTGCGCACACCTGCGGGGGGACATTTTGAAGATTTGCCTTTTCCGGCGCCACCCCGTCGGTCACCCACTCGTAGGTGTTGTCATCACAGCCGGACTCGTTCTGCTCAAATATGTAAGTCCGCTCCCCCTTCAGCGCTTTTCCAAGGTGTTTTAACAACACCTCCAGCGACTGGTCCGGAGTCTCTTCCAGAAGGGCGATGCGAAGCCCTTCATTGATGACGGTCTCCAGATTCTGAACGCTTCGCATACCACGGTGCAGCTTACAGCCCCCGGTGGTCGGCGCGTCCTCGCCGGTCCGTTCAAAAAGTCCTTTTGGATCATTCATACGTCCGTCCTCCATATAGACCGCTTTCCGGCCATAATCACTGCATCCAAGAATTCCGACACGAAGAGGCTTCTTTTCAGGAAGGCTCTGTTTTGGAATATCGCTACAGTTCTAGTTCGTTTGTAGTTTTGCCGCCCAAAGGGCGGCTCCTGTGTCATAATACCATATGCTCCCAGTCACGTCAATATAGGGGTTGTCCACTCCTGTTGTCCGGCTGATTTTAAGGAAAATTAAAATCAGCCGGATATTTATTGAAGACATTTTTACATACTGTACCCGCTCCTTCGAAGCAGACCTTGCATCTGGCGCACGCTGCGTCTCTGAGAAGTTACAATAGATTCCAGGATGGGGACCAGTTCGTCGCAGACCTCATAGTGGAGGGCATTTTCCGACATAGAAACAGCACCCAGGTGATGAGGGATCATTTCCAGCATGAAATTGGCGTCAATGGAATCTGTCTGACGGGAAAATTCCATATCTGTGAACATGATCTCCATGATCTGGCAGGTTCTGCGGTCATAGAGACAGATATCTTTGTCGCAGTTGATGAGACAGGAGCAGGAGCCAAGCAGGGCTTCCATGTCAGCGATCCCTTTGGTCTGCTCTTCGATGATCTGTTCGGCAATGGTCTTTAAAGGGCACCAATCGCTGTATTTTAAAAGAGTTTCAGACATCTGGATGGCAGCCTGATGGTGGGGGATCATCTGGACGATAAAATTATTTGAGAGACTTTCCGTCAGTTTTGCCGTGGTCATTTCCCGGACCATTTGATCTAAAATGCAGTAGAAGGTATTCAGATATTCTTTCGTGTCAAAGCAGAAACGCTCGTTGCTTGCCATGGGTTCTTCTTCCTCCTTCTTTATACCCATGGTATGCGGAGAGATTTTTATCTGTGCGGCAAAAAAGAGTTGACAGAAAGGTTAGGTTATGCTAACATGTGTGTGGTTAGAAAAATCTAACCATTTCTTTGCGGGAAAAGTTAGCAGAAACTTACTGAGAACCTATAAGAAAGGGAGGAAAAGGATGCCGCTTACACTTGCAGCAGTGGGAGAAGAAAACATGATTCAGAGGGTGGGAGGAAAGCCGGAAGTTAAGGCGCACCTGGAGAACCTGGGCTTTGTCTCAGGCGGGAAGGTGACGGTTATTTCCACCATGGGGGGAAACCTGATTGTGAATGTGAAGGAGTCCCGGGTGGCCGTCAGTAAGGAGATGGCGGGAAAGATCATGGTGCGGATTGGAGACAGCTTAGGAGCGCACCGCAGAAATCTAAAAATGTGAGGAGGATTCAGCATGAAGACATTGAGAGAGGCAAAGATCGGCGATACCGCAACCGTGGTGAAGCTTCACGGGGGGGGAGTGGTCAGGCGGAGGATCATGGACATGGGCATCACCCGCGGTGTGGAGATTTATGTGCGGAAGGTGGCTCCTCTGGGAGATCCGTTGGAGGTGACAGTCAGAGGCTATGAGCTTTCCCTCCGGAAAGTGGATGCAGAAATGATCGAGGTCAGCTAAGGCGCATGTGGGCGTCTATTTTTCAGGGCCGAGGTTAGTTTGTGCTAATAAAGAGGCACTGTTTTGTAGAAAGGAGAAAAAGTTATGAGTATGAAAATTGCCCTTGCGGGGAATCCCAACAGCGGAAAGACAACATTGTTCAATGCGCTGACCGGCTCCAACCAGTTTGTGGGGAATTGGCCCGGCGTCACGGTGGAGAAAAAAGAAGGGAAGCTAAAGAAATACGATGATGTGAAGATCATAGACCTTCCGGGCATTTATTCCCTCTCTCCCTATACTCTGGAGGAAGTGGTGGCCAGAAACTATCTGATCACCGAACGGCCTGATGCCATTTTAAATATCATCGACGGCACCAATCTGGAAAGGAATCTTTATCTGACCACCCAGCTTGTGGAACTGGGAATTCCTGTGGTAGTGGCTGTCAACATGATGGATGTGGTGAAGAAGAACGGCGACAGGATCAACACAGAGGAGCTTTCCAGGAAACTTGGCTGCAGAGTGGTGGAGATTTCGGCCTTAAAAGGCACGGGAACCATGGAGGCCGCGGGGGCGGCAGTGAAGGCGGCGGCACAGAACAAGACTGTGCCGGCTCACAGCTTTTCCGGGGCCGTGGAACATGCGCTTGCCCATATCGAGGAGGTGGCCGTACACAGCATGCCGGAAGAATGGCAGCGGTGGTATGCCATCAAAATCTTTGAGCGGGATGAAAAGGTACTGGAGAACATGAAGCTGGGGCCGGCGAAGCTTTCCCACATCGAGGAGGATATCCGGGCAGCGGAGAAAGAACTGGACGACGATGCGGAGAGTATCATTACCAATGAGCGTTATCTTTATATTACTTCCATTATAAAAGGCTGTTATACGAAAAAGAATGTAGGAGGTCTGTCTGTCTCCGACAAGATCGACAAGGTGGTGACGAACCGGTTCCTTGCCCTTCCCATCTTTGCTCTTGTCATGTTTCTTGTCTATTATGTGTCTGTGAGCACCGTGGGAACCATTGCCACAGACTGGGCCAATGACGGTGTCTTTGGCGACGGCTGGTATCTCTTTGGCATGGGCCGGGCTGAGTATGAGGCGGCATCAGAGGGGATGGAAGAGACGGACCCGGCAGACTATGGTATCTGGGTTCCCGGAATCCCCGGACTCGTCGAAAAGGGCCTTGACGCAGTGGGATGCGCGGAGTGGCTCCATAACCTGATCATCGACGGCATTGTGGCCGGCGTGGGCGCGGTGCTTGGTTTTGTGCCTCAGATGTTGGTGCTGTTTTTGTTTTTGGCATTTTTGGAGAGCTGCGGCTACATGGCGAGAATCGCCTTTATCATGGACCGGATTTTCCGTAAGTTCGGTCTTTCCGGAAAGTCCTTCATTCCGATGCTGGTGGGCGTGGGCTGCGGCGTGCCCGGAATCATGGCATCCAGGACCATTGAACATGACCGTGACCGGAAAATGACCATCATGACCACCACTTTTATTCCCTGCGGGGCGAAACTTCCCGTTATTGCTTTGATTGCTGGGGCCATGTTTGGAGGCGCCTGGTGGGTACCCCCAAGCGCTTACTTCATCGGCATTGCTGCCATCATCCTTTCCGGCGTCATGTTAAAGAAAACAAGAATGTTCGCAGGAGATCCGGCTCCTTTTGTCATGGAGCTTCCTGCCTACCACCTGCCCACTGTGGGAAGCGTGCTGCGGGCCATGTGGGAGCGGGGATGGTCATTCATCAGGAAAGCCGGAACGATCATCCTCCTGGCGACCATCCTGATATGGTTTACCTCATCTTACGGATTCGGAGAGAACGGTTTTGGCGCGGTGGAAATGGAGGAAAGCCTTCTGGCCTTCGTCGGAAAAGGCATTGCGTGGATCTTTGCGCCCATTGGATGGGGACACTGGCAGGGGGCCGTAGCGTCATTGACCGGCCTGATCGCGAAGGAGAACGTGGTGGGAACCTTTGGCGTGCTCTTTGGCGGTTTCGACGAGGTGGCGGAAAACGGCTGGCAGATCTGGGCCAACATGCGGATGGTCTTTACCCCTCTGGCGGCTTACTCCTTCCTGATCTTCAACCTGCTCTGCGCACCCTGCTTTGCGGCCATCGGCGCCATCAGGCGGGAGATGAACAGTCCGAAATGGACTTGGTTTGCCATTGGTTATCAGTGCGTGTTTGCCTATGTGACTGCATTCATTGTATATCAGCTTGGCCTTCTCTTCACCGGAAGGGTCAATATTCTTGGCACGGCCGCGGCAACAGTCCTGACGGCAGGCATCTTATACATGCTGTTCAGGCCCTACAGTGAGAGCCGGACCTTTTCAATGGATATTTAAAGACTGTTCCAAGTTGGGCTGCTCCAGAATGTAAAAAGAAATCTGCAGGACGAGCCGTTCTTTTATATTCTCAAAATCAATGTCGGCAATTTTCTGAATGCGCTCCAGGCGGTAAAAAAGTGTGCTTCTGTGGATGAACAGCGCTTTTGACGTCTGGAGCGCATTTCGTTCCAGCTCCAGATAGACTTTGAGGGTCTGGTACAGAGCTGTATGGTTTTCCAGATCGTACCGTTTTAAAATCAGAAGCTTGTAGGAGCAGAGGAGCTCAGGGGGCAGGGCTTCTGTTCCTTTTTCCAGAAAAAATTCCAGAATATAGTCGTCAAACCGGTAATACCAGTTCATGCTGGAACTTTTAAGCCCCAATTCCAGTGCGGTCCTGGCCTGGCGGTATCCCTGAGGAAGCAGCATGAAATCAAAGATTTCTGAACTGGCGCCCATCTTTAAAAGCCCCTCCCGAAGAAGGACTGCAAGACTGCTCAGCACATCGGAGATGCGGGTGTTGGAATAGGAGAGATTTACGATGACCGTGATGCCGCTATTGTGGAGGAAAGCGCGGCCTTCCGGAATTTGCGCTTCAATATGGCCGATGGTTGCGGCAGAAGAGAGCATACGGATATTCTGCTGTTTGGTCTCAAGGCGCAGACAGAGGTAATGATCGTTCCGCTTCCAGTTTAAAAACTGAAGCATGTTCATGACAGCGGAAAGCTCCCGGATCTCTCCGTCCAGAAACCGGCGGAAAAACTGTTCCATGTCATTTCCCATATTAAACAGGAACAGGCGGCTGCTTCGGATAGATGAGAGAATCAGTTCGGCGAGATGGGACAGGATGTGGTACTGGCCGGGGCGGATGGGAGTCTCCAGCTCATCCACGCAGATCCTTCCCAGATATCTGCCGTCATTCCACAGATTCATATACAGGATCGGGTACCCCCTCTGCTCGGCAGAAAACAGGCAGACCTGAGTGGTGTTCAGGGTATTTAAGTATTCCGGGTCCACCTTGAAATCGTTGATCAGGCTTAAGGGGACGATATTCCAGCCGGTCCTGGCATCCCGCTCCCAGACCAGCATCCCAGGTGCGCGGTGGGGACAGGAGATGATGAAAAAGTTGGTGTCATGTACAAAAACCGGATTCCGGAAGATCTTCAGGCTGGCTTCCAGCATGGCATCCAGAGGGCGGGGGGCGCTCAGAGCCTGATAAAGCTCTGTGTTCCAGTGGACATACAGGTCGAAGGTATCCTGAGCCAAAGAGAACAGCTCCGGAAGGCTTATATCGTCCTCGACAATCAGTACAGAACAGGCAGCCGGAAGTTTTGTATTATCCGGTTTTCCGGCCACAAGGAAGGAGAGACCATGGATGTCCGGAGAAAGAGAGCCGATTTTGGCAGCCGGAATGGTGTAGACATACCGTTCTTCCAAAGTCTGACCGCTGATCCAGGGTCTGACAGCCTCCAGACAAGGAAGATCCAGGTCAGAAAACAAGGTCACATGGGTATATTTGTCAGAAAACGCATCCTTTAAAATTTTCATGTTCAGTCGGAATAAAAGCATCGAAACCTCCCGGGGAATTTTTTAACAGTATAGCACATCTCTGAATAATTGTGAATAATGCCATATAAAAACGACAAAAAGTAGGAATGGGATAAAAGATTCTGAGGCGGTATGTCGGATTTACGAAAAGCATTATGCATAATATACTAAAAATATCATGCGAATACGGAAAAAATATAAAAATTAACGGTTCGCAAAAATAAAAAGAGGGGGTAATGCAGAATGAGCAATGAAAGTAACAAGGCGCCTAAGAAGGGATTGAGCAATACGCTTAAATATTTCTTCGGTGTGGGTGATGCCGGGTTTGTCCTGATGAGTAACATAGAGACATTCTATTTTATGACCTTTTTGACGGACTTTGCCGGTTTTGGCGCGGCGATCGCAGGCATCATCAATTCCGTGTTTACCACAGTGGATGCCTGTCTGTCCTGGCTGTACGGCGGCATTATCAACGGAACCAAGGCAAAGAGATGGGGACGTTACCGTTCCTGGCTGATCCTTGTACCCTGGATGGTGCCCTTCCTTTATGCGTTCATGTTCCTGCGGGTTGGCGACAACGAGATGGTGTCAGCGGCGATCATCATTATCGCGGCGATTTTGTCCCACGTAGTATGGAATTTCGGATACGTGGCCAACGCGACTCTGGTCAGCGTGGTGGGAAAGACGCCGGAGGACAAGGCGACTTTAGCTTCCTCACGCGCCACTTGGAACAACATCGGCGGACTTCTGTTCTCGTATCTGGGACTGCCTTTTGCGACGCTTCTGGCAGGCTATGTGGGCCAGAAGAACCAGTTTGCGGCGGCGGCTTTTTGCCTGGGTGTTTTGATGGTGGTAACCTACTTTGCACACTTTAAGATGACGGAAGGCTATGAAGAAATTGAGACAGGAGATGAGGCGTCTGGAAAGAACGACAAGACGAAAGTTTCCATTAAAGAAATGTTTACCTCCCTGTTTAAGAATCCGCCTCTGATGGTTCTCATGTTAGCTGACCTGGCGAAATGGTGTGTGAAGTTCGTGACAGCGGCCTCCGCCATCTACTACTTCCGCGATGCCGTCGGAAATCCTGGACTGATGAAAGCCTACACCCTGAGCGTTTCCCTGGGCGCCATCGTCGGAGCCTTTGCCATGCGTTATATCGCCAAGACCCTGTCTTCCCGGACGACCATGATCATGTCCTACGGCGGCATGGCAGTTTCCATGTTCCTGATCTATGTGATGTACGCCAATTCCACCGTCGTTATCGCCCTGATGACCCTGGCCCATGTGTTCTATGGAATGGCTTTTGCGGCTTCTCCCGCCCTCTATGCGGATACTGTCGTGTATGCCACCTGGAAGACAGGAAGGGATGCCTCCGGATGGATTATGGGACTGCAGAACCTGCCTCTTAAGATCGGCGTCTTCATGAGAGGGGTTATCATAAGCGCCTGCCTGGTAGCTGTGGGCTGGCAGTCCGGCGTCGCTCTGGAAGGCTCTTCCCGTCAGGGGATGACCATCGCCTTTGCTCTTGTACCGGCAGTCCTGTGCCTGGTGGGCATGGTTCTCCTGATAGTCGGCTTTAAGATTACAAAGGAAAAGGTGACCCAGTATCAGGCTGAGATCGACGCGAGAAATTAAACACCTAGAAATAAAATAAAAGTTTAAGGAGGATGACAACGTGTTAACAGCGGTGCAGAATTTTCTTGAAACCATCAAGCCGGACGGAAAGCCGGACAGACTGTTAAAACAGTACGAAGGGACTGCGTTTTTCCCGCCGAGTCCTGCTTCCACTTATATCAGAGGAAACCGGCATGCGGGCATGGAACCGCTCATCGACCGGTTCGGCACGACGATTCTCTGGCCCAAGGGCCAGGTGGCGGCAATGCCCCACGTGACAGAAGAAAACAAGGTGATCAAAGACATTACGGAATGGAGGGATCAGTTGGTTATGCCGGATCTGGAGGCGAATTGTTCTGACCCCGCCCTTTGGGAGCCTTTTGAAAAACAGGCGGAGGAGATCCGGGCCAAAGGGCAGCTTGTCATGGGCTTTATGCCCACAGGCGTCTTTGAGCGGCTTCATTTCCTAATGGGATTTGAGGATATGCTGATGAACTTCCTTTTGGAGCCGGATGACATGCTGGATCTGTGTAATGCCATCGGCGAGTACCGTTATCAGTACATGAAACTGATTGTTGACCATATAAAACCGGACGTGATGCTTTCCCATGACGATTGGGGATCCAAAAATTCCCTGTTCGTAAGTCCGGATACCTGGAGAGAGTTCATCAAGCCCAATTATGTGAAAACCTATGCTTATATGAAGGAAAAAGGCGTGATCATCATGCACCACGCGGACTCCTTTATGGAACAGATTGTGGAGGATATGGTGGAGCTGGGAATTGACATCTGGCAGGGAGTCCTTCCGGAGAATGACATCCCGAAGCTTCAGAAACAGCTGGCGGGACGGATGACCCTCATGGGCGGTATCGATGCTTCCGTCGTGGACCGGGCAGATTCCACGGAAGAGGAGATCCGTAAAGAGGTAAGGAGAGCCTGTGAGACCTATGGCCCCGGAGGACATTTTATCCCCTGTATTACATACGGAGGTCCCGGCTGCCTGTTCCCTCATGTGGACCCGATCATTGACGACGAAATTGACAAATATAATAAAGAAGTATACGGAATCTGACGGATATTCGGTGTCCCGGAGAGGCAGCGGCCTTTCCGGGACATCTGCCGTACAGGATACTATGAGGAGAGTTCTATGAATCCAGAATCAGTGGCACTCTATCTTGATAAGCTTGTTTATCAGGAGGAAATCAGACAAAAAGAGGAAACCTTAAATGGGCTGGTCCGCGCCCACCTGGAGCACATCCCTTTTGAAAATCTGGATGTGTTTGACGAAAAAAGAGTTCCGTCTCTTAAGCCGGAGGAGCTTTTTGAAAAGATTGTCGCCGGAAAAAGGGGCGGATATTGCTATGAGTTAAATACACTGTTCAAAGAACTGTTAGAGAGTTTAGGATTTTCTGTCTATGGTGTCGCAGCCAGAGTGCTGTGGAATAAAACAGAGTTGCCGCCTTTTGCACACATGCTGCTTATCTGTGAGCTGGACAGAAAAAAATACTGCTGTGATGTGGGATACGGAGGGCCGGGACCAAAAGGGCTTGTCCTTCTGAAAGAAGGAGAACAGGTCATAGCAGGGGAGAGGTTCTATATTGAAAAAAAGCCGCCGGCACAGGCAGGCAGTACACTGGAAGTGTTTCAGATCTGCAGACAGAGTCATGGGGAATGGAAGCCGGTGCTTTGGCTGCAGGACACTCCCTTTCTGCCGCAGGATTTTAAACTCTTGAATTTTTACTGCGCGAAAAATCCTGAGATCCTGTTTACGAGGAAGCGGGTGGTTAATCTGTGCACCAGGACGGGCAGCAGGGCTCTGATGGACATGGAGCTGACTGTACGGGACGGGGATATTGTAAGAAAAAAAGTATATCAGAACACAGAGGAGCTGGAACGGGGGCTTGAAGAAGAATTCGGAATCTGTTTTTCGTTCCGGCCTGAAGCTTTTTGAGGGGAGAAAGGAGAGCTATGGTCAGAAAATATAAGAATCTGTGCAGTCCGATCACAATTGGAAACGTCACATTCAGAAACAGGATGTTTTCAGCGCCCATGAGCGGCGCGGAAATCACGCCGGAATGTACGATCGGTCCAAAATCCACTGCTTTTTATGAGCTCAGGGCAAAGGGCGGGGCGGCCGCCGTCACTGTGAGCGAGTTGATGGTACATCCAAAGACGGATGCGTCCCATGCCTATCACCTGAATACGCAGACAGTGGGGAGCGTGGCAAGCTTTACTTATACAGCGGATGCCATCAAACGGCACGGAGCTGTGCCCAGTGTGGAATTTTCCCATTCCGGCCAGTATGCGGGAACCTATCTGCTGGACAAGGATAAAAAGGAATCCATGACCCAGTACGGCCCCAGCGCAGGAACCCGCCCGGACGGCCTTTCGGTGACGCCTCTCACAAAGGAGCAGCTCGGAGAGATCGTAGAAGCCTATTATGAGAATGCGAAGCTTGCAAAGCTCTGCGGTTTTGAGATGATTATGGTACACGGAGGCCACGGCTGGCTGATCAACCAGTTCTTATCCCCGTATTTTAATCACCGGACGGACGAGTACGGAGGGAGTTTTGAGAATCGGGTAAGACTTGCCAGAGAGGTCCTGACGGCTGTGAGAAAAGCGGTGGGACCTGGATTTCCCATCGAATTCCGCATGAGCGGCTCAGAGATGTTTAAAGGGGGCTATGATCTTGAGGAGGGAGTAAAGATCGCCCAGGCAGTGGAAGATCTGGTGGATCTGATCCATGTGTCTGCCGGCTCCTATAAATTCGGCTTTTCCATCACCCATCCGTCCATGTTCCGGGATCACGGATGCAATGTGTACCTGGCAGAAGAGATCAAGAAACATGTTTCCAAACCAGTGGCCACGATTGGCGGCCTGAACGATCCGGCCATGATGGATGAACTGATCGGCTCCGGCAAAGTGGACGTGGTGGTCATGGGCCGGGCGCTTCTGGCGGACCCGGAGCTTCCTTCCAAGGTAGAACAGAACAGAGAGGATGAGATCGTCCGCTGCCTGCGCTGTTTCGTCTGTATGGCAGAGCGGGGGACGACCCAGACAAGACGCTGCTCCGTGAATCCTCTGATCGGCCGGGAATGGGAAGGCATGGATCTGCAGCCGGCGAGGAAGAAGAAAAAGGTGCTGGTGGTGGGCGGCGGCGTAGGCGGCCTGGAAGCGGCAGTGACAGCGGCAAGGCGCGGCCATGACGTGATTCTCTGTGAAAAAGAAGGAAGTCTGGGCGGGATCTTAAAATGTGAGCAGGGCATTGATTTTAAATATGAAATGTATGAGCTTGGCCTCACCCTGGAGAGGCAGGCCAGGCTGGAGGGAGTGGAGATTCGACTGAATACGGAAGTGACGCCGGAATATGCAGAAAAGATCGGGGCGGACGCAGCCATTGTGGCAGTGGGCTCTGTTCCCATTGTCCCGCCGATTCCCGGAATCGACGGGGAGCATGTGGTGGTGGTCAATCATTATTACATGGAGAAAGACAAAGTCACCGGCGACGAGGTTGTGGTCCTGGGAGGCGGCCTGGCAGGCTGTGAGAGCGCAGTACATCTGGCCAAAGAGGGGAAAAAGGTCCATCTGGTGGAGATGAGAAAAGAGCTTGCGCCGGACGCCAATATCCGCCACCGGCCGATTCTTCTTGCGGAGCTGGACAACCAGAAGGTAATTTGCCATCTGGGCTATCAGGGGCTTCGGATTACGGAAGAAGGCGTGTGGTGTCAGGCAGAGGGAAAAGAGGTTTTAGTGCCAGGGAGCGCTGTGATCTGCGCTGTGGGCCAGAGAGCCAGAAAAGATGAGGCGGCCAACCTTCGGGATATCGCGCCGATTGTAAAACAGGTGGGCGACTGCCTCCGTCCCTCCAATATCTGTACGGCTGTCTATCAGGGATATCATGCGGCGCTGGATCTGTAAAAACTGAAAAGGGGGAAAGCATGAGGGAGTATTCATCAAGGCTGAAATTTGTACTGTTTTCAATCATCGGTATTTTTGTGTTCTTTATCAATTTTTACATACCGGAATATCAGATTAAGCTTGGCCCCTGGGAATGGGGTGTGGTTGCCGGCCAGTCCAATGTACTGGTGTCCCATTTCACCAATTTTGTGAAGGCGGCGCTTTTTACCGGGAATTTCAAGGCGATGCCCTTCGTTGTGTGGCTGGTAGGGGTCTACAGCATTGTGGATCTGTTTTTCATAAGGCCAGATAAATTCTGGCATACCACAAAGGTGGCGGCAGTGTTTGCAGTCTTTAAGATGATCGGCTTTGGTCTTTTGTGCTTTGCTGTGGCCAATGTGTATTTTGGCCTGGCGCCGGCTTTTATGGGGTGGTTTTTCGGGCCGGTGGCCTCTTTGGGGGACAAGAGTATCTGTGCGTTTATTATGAACAACATTCTGATCTCCATCTGCATTTCCATACCGGCTGCCTCGCTGTTCCTGCCGCTTCTGGTGGATTACGGCCTGGTGGATTTTGTGGGAGTCCTGGTTCGCCCGGTCATGCGTCCGCTCTTTAAGCTGCCTGGCCGCGCGGCGGTCATTATGGTGTCTGCTTTTCTGGGGAATTTTTCTGTGGGACATATCGCGGTCAACGATCAGTACAAGACAGGGCGGATGACAGAACGGGAGGCTGTGGTGATCGGTACCAGCTTTTCCACAGTGTCCGTGGGATTTCTGCTGGTTCTGGCCAACAATACGGGCCTAAATGCGGCAGGACACTGGAACCTGTATTTCTGGACCGCGTTTCTGATCACCCTGCTGGTGAGCTTTATCGGAGTGCGGATTTATCCTCTTAAGAAAATTGCAGATGACTTTTATCCGGGCGCGAAACCTCAGCCGGAACCACCGATTAAAGAGCATTTGTTCCGGGTGGCGAAGGAGGAGGCTCTTAAGGTGGCCAAAGAACAGGAACCGCTGGCAAAACGGGTTGCTTACATCATGAAAGAAACCCTTGGCGTGCTTGGAACGGTGGCTTCTGGAACCGCATTTTTTGCGACGGCAGGAGTTCTTCTCTACACTTATACGCCGCTTGTGGAATGGATCGGGTATCTGTTCTATCCCTTTATGCGGCTGGGGATCCCGGCCTCTGAGGCGGTGACGGCCTGTACGGGGGCTGCTGTGTCTTTCATTGAGGTAACGATCCCGGCGCTTCTTGTCACGGTGGGAGACTGGAGTATGCGGACCCGCTATATGATGGCGGTGATCCCGGTCACATCCATCATCTTTTTGGCAAGTTTTGTGCCCTGCCTGATGGCTACGGACGTACCGGTAAAATTTAAAGATATGGTGATTGTCTGGCTGGAGAGAATGCTTTTGTCTGTTCTGATCACCGGAATTTTTGCGATAATTCTTTTTCCGTAACGGAAAGGAAAGAAATGAGGGAGGACCATGGAAACCTGTCGGATCGAGTTTGTAAATCAGAATGTGACAGTGGAGGCAAAACGGGGAAAAACCCTTCTGGAAGTGGAAATTGAAGCTGGGTTTATGCCGGATGCGCCATGCGGAGGAAAGGGGACCTGCGGGAAGTGTAAGGTAAAGGCCAATGGGAAAACGGTGTCTGCATGTCAGTGTCTGATTCAGGAAGACATGACCGTGGTGATGAAAGAGAAAGAAAAAGGAGAGCAGATTTTGCTTTTCGGAGCCAGCCGTCCGGTGGAGTTTTGGCCAGGAATTATCCCTTATGAGGTGGAACGGCCTCTTCTGGCTGCTGTGGACCTTGGTTCTACATCCATTGTGGCCTATCTTCTGGACGGGGAGAACGGGAAGCTTCTGGGGACAAGAAGTATGTTAAATCCTCAGCGCCAATACGGCGCAGACGTGGTCATGCGGAGCAGCTATGCTCTGGAAAACGGAGCAGAAGCTTTGAGCAGCTGCGCCAGGGAAGCAGTCAACACCCTGCTGCGGGAAGCGGCTTGCGAGAGCGGGAGAAGCAGGGAGGAGATTGTCCGGGTGGTTATGGTGGGAAATACCTGTATGCATCATCTGTTTCTGGAGATCCCAACGGATACTCTGGTCCTGGCTCCCTATGAGCCGAAAGTAAAGGAAGCTGTGGCCATGAGGGCTGATCAGTGCGGGCTGATGGTCCATCCTGCCGCAAGGCTTCTCTGGCTGCCCAATATCGGAGGTTTTGTGGGAGCAGACACGGTGGGCTGTATGCTGGCAGCCGGGTTTGACGAACTGGACGAGCTGACTCTTCTGGTGGATATCGGAACCAATGGAGAGATGGTTCTGGGGGACAGGCGGGGAATGACTGCCTGCTCCACGGCGGCCGGTCCGGCGTTTGAGGGGGCAAAGATCACCTGCGGCATGCGGGGCGGAGAAGGCGCCATTGACCATGTGTGGCTGGAGGGAGAGAAACTCAAATACCATGTGATCGGCGGGGTGGAGCCTGTGGGGATCTGCGGGTCAGGACTTTTGGATGCAGCGGCCTGCTTTCTGAAGATGGGGTTTATGGACAGTTCCGGGAAACTTTCGGAGACCTGGTATTTTACACCGAAAGTGTTTATTAATCAGAAGGACATGAGGGAACTGCAGCTTGCCAAAGCCGCGATTGCTGCGGGGATATATCTGCTGTGCAGGCATCGGGGGGTGAGTCTGGATGAAATAAAAAAGGTGCAGCTTGCAGGGGCCTTTGGGAATTACCTGAATCCTGCAAGCGCCTGTGCCATCGGTCTTGTGCCAAGGGAGCTGGAGGAGCGGATTTGCTCGGTGGGGAATGCGGCAGGCATGGGAGCCCAGATTGCGGCGGTCAACACAGACGAATTTGAGAGGGGGAAAAAGCTGGCGGCCCGGACAGAATTTTTGGAGCTGGCAATGGATCCGGAGTTTCAGGATGCGTATGTGGATGAACTGGAATTCCCGGAAGGAGGAGAAGACTGAAGGGGGAGGGCAGGATGGAAGAGCTACAGGTTATTGTGAAAAGGGCGGCAGAGTTCGGCTTTGACCAGGCAGCGCCTTTGGACTGCGGGACCATCATGCTTCTTCCGGAAGTGCGGGACATGTGTAAAACAGGAAGCTGCGGGCAGTACGGAAAAAACTGGTCCTGCCCGCCTGCCTGCGGAGAGCTTGCAAGGTGCAGAGAGCAGGTGAGTACTTATGGGACCGGGATTCTTGTGCAGACAGTGGGAAAACTGGAGGATAGTCTGGACTATGAAGGGATGAAAGAGGCGGAAGGCAGGCATAAGGAAGCGTTCCTCACCATGGCAGACTGGCTGCGGGAAACCTTTCCGGACATGCTGCCCTTAGGGAGCGGCTGCTGTACGCTTTGTAAAGTCTGTTCCTTTCCAGATGCCCCGTGCAGGTTCCCGGGCAAGCGGGTCTCGTCTATGGAAGCCTACGGGATCCTGGTCAGCGGGCTCTGTGAAAAAAATGGAGTCCGTTATTATTACGGCCCGGGCACCATCGCTTATACAGGCTGTTATCTGCTGAGATAACGGTTCACTCATGCTGCGCTTCCAAGTCCATCAGATAGAAGGACAGCAGGAGATAGAGCAGTTCTTCCGGGTCGGAAAAATCTGTTTTTAAAAAGGTCCTGATCTTTTCCAGACGGTAGAGAAGCGTACTTCTGTGGATAAAAAGCGCCTCTGAGGTGCGGGTGATGCTCTGATGATGTTCCAGGAAGCAGCGGGTGGTCTGATAGAGCTGAGTGTGATTGGTTTCGTCGGCGTATTTCAGCGCCAAAAGCTTCTCGTGACAGATCATGTATGCGGGAAGCTTTTTTGTTGCCTGGTCATAGATGTAATAAAGGGCGATCTGATTAAACTGGTGAATCCAGCGGGAGGGGGCCTGGAGCTTTCCCATCTGGAGGGCAGCGCCGGCCTGGATGTACTGGCGGTAAAAATTGAAGTGGCCCAGCATTTTGCGGCTGTATCCGGCCGTCAAAAGGCTGTCACGTATGAAGCGGGCCAGTTTTTGAGCGATGCTGTCCTGGCTGAAAGGGCACAGGTCCAGGTTGATGAATACCACTGCATTTCCCTGATGTTCGATGGCACAGGAGGAGGGGATGGTATCTTCCACATAGCTGCAGATGGAGCGGAGAGTCAGATTTTTGATGTCAGAAAGCCCGACGTTGATCAGGACACATTGATAGGAGTGAGAGGAAAGCCAGCCGGAAGCAGAAAGCTGCTGGCTGATCTCCACATAATCGACGCCCGGAGTGGTGAGGAGATGGAAGAATACTTTGTGCAGAGAATAGGTGCTGTCACTGCTTAAAACGGCGTTGGTAGTCAGGGCGTGGGAAATCATCTTTGCCAGGTATTCCAGGATGAAGCCAAAGGTGTCGTCCAGAGGGACGCCTCCCTCAGAGATCATCAGCCGGTAAATGGTTTTACCGGATTTGCAGAGATTCACACAGAGTTTTGGGGTTGCGACCTGGTTGCCGGGATAATAAAAATATCCGGTCCGGTTATAGGCTTCCTCATAGTTGATATCCTGTTTGAGCGCATTGACGAGGGGCTGAGTGGCCTCGTTGGAACCTAGGACAGAGTTTTTAAGCTTTCCGTAAGAAAGCTTCTTGGAAGCAATGATAGTAAAATCCATGGCAATCACCATCATGGGATTGGGAATGATGTCTTCTGTCAGATCCACAAGATTCTGGACAGGAGCATTTTCCAGGCGGGAGTCCACAAGCCTCCGGTTCCACTGCTCATAGAGATCGAAGACCTCATGGAGAAAGGCAGAAACCTCATGGATATCTGTGCCTGTGGGAAGGAAGCAGCAGTTGGGACGGGACTGTTCGGAATGGATGGGGGCATCACCGATGAAAATCACCATGTTTTTTAAAAGATGGTGTGTGGGCAGTGGATAATTGGTCCCATCCACGAGATAAATCACACCGCCTGAGCGGTTTATTTTTCCGTCATAATGAACAGGATATTTTAACAGAGGATTATAGGAGATCCAGTCGGACACCTGAATTTTCCCATACTGCTTTTTTAAATGATAGACGATCAGACTTGTGCTTAAATACAATGTTTTCTCCTTTCCGTAAGGGCAGGTTTGCCACGGCTCCATTATATAATGAAATTTCGTCAGACGCAATGAAAAGCGAAAAGTATTCCTACAAAAAGTAGGAAAATCATGGATAAAATCAACAATTTTGGCGATGGAACAATATGCAGAAATATGATAGACTTTTCTATAGAAAATTGTGCAGAATTACCAAAAGTTAAGGGAGGGAAAGAAATGATCATCATTGGTGAGAAAATCAATGGCTCCATTCCTGTCGTTGCAGAGGCGATTGCCAGGCGGGATTCGGAATTCATAAAAGAGCGGGCCAGGATCCAGACAGAGGCAGGAGCCACTTACATTGACTGCTGCGCATCCGTGCCGGAGGCAGAAGAAGTGGAAACGCTGAAATGGATGATTGACTGTATCCAGGAAGTAAGTGATCTTCCGATTTCTGTGGACAGCCCCAGTGCAGATGTGATCGCACAGGTATTTCCATACTGCAAAAGACCGGGGGTCATCAACTCTGTTTCCGGAGAGGGGGACAAGATTGATAAGCTGTTTCCTTTGATCGCTGATACCAAATGGGAAGTGATCTGCCTGTTATCCGACGATTCCGGCATTCCCAAATGCGCAGCGGACCGTCTGAAAGTATTTGATTCCATTATAAAGAAAGCGGAGGAATACCACATCAGCCCCAGCCGCCTCCACATTGACCCTCTGGTGGAGATGCTCTGTACTTCAGAGGACGGAATTGCCATGAACGTGGAAGTGATCAGTACGATCCGGGCCAATTATCCGAGCATTCATATTACAGCGGCAGTCAGCAACATCTCCTTTAATCTTCCGGTGAGAAAGATGGTGAACTTAGGATTTACGGTGCTCGCCATGAATGCAGGGTTAGACAGTGCCATCCTGGATCCCACCAACCGGGATATGATGGGTGTGATCTATGCAACGGAAGCACTTTTGGGACTGGATGACTACTGCATGGAATATATCAGCGCATACCGGGAAGGGATTTTCGGACCGAAGAAATAAAAGATTTTTGAGGAGCGGAGAACATACTGTGTCATGGGCATTCCCATGAAAAATATAAATTATGGAGGGAAATTAAGATGGCAGGAATCAAAGAAGTGTACGAACTGGTGGCAAAAGGAAAGGCAAAACTGATCGCAGCAGCCGTGCAGGAGGCGCTGGACGGGGGATGTGATCCGACAGAGGTTTTAAATGATGGTATGATTGCCGCCATGGACGAGGTGGGCGCAAAATTTAAAGCCGGGGAGATTTTTGTACCGGAGATGCTGGTGGCGGCAAGGGCCATGAAAAAGGGGGTGGAGGTGTTAAAACCCCATCTGGCTTCCGGAGCCTCTGGCGCAGCCGGCAAGGTGATTATCGGAACTGTGGCCGGAGACCTTCATGATATTGGAAAGAATCTGGTGTCCATGATGTTGGAGTCGGCAGGTTTTGAGGTGATCGACTTGGGCGTGGACGTTCCGAAGGAGAAATTCATTGAGGCAGTAGAGCAGAATCCAGATACGAAGATCGTCTGCTGTTCCGCACTTTTGACGACGACGATGCCTTCCCTGAAAGACACGGTTGCCCTGCTCAACGCGGCGCCTTTCCGTTCAGGTATCAAGGTGATGGTAGGCGGCGCCCCCATCACGCAGGCATTTGCCGATGAGATCGGAGCAGACGCTTACACAGAGGATGCGGCTTCCTGCGCACAGCGCGCGAAAGAGCTGGTGGCATAGATAACATCTAAATCCCATATAGACACTGGCCGGGCCCCCGTGGATTCCACGGGGGCCTGGTCATGCCTGGAAAGCAGGCGGTGAAGGGATAATTTTCGGAAAGTTTTTGAAAAAACATCCCCAGGGGAGGCTTGTGCGGAGAATGGCATTGTGAGAGAATAATGAAGAATCTTACAGCGAAAATCGGCCGATTTCTACTGTAAACGACAGAAAGGGAAGAAACTTGGATGAAAATGAAAAAAAATCTAGCTTTGTTTTTGACGGCGCTTATGCTTTTGGCGGCAGCTGCCTGTGGAAAAGGAGAGACGCCTGAGGGCAGTAAGGAGGGCGGAGCACAGACGGCAGCGGAGAGTGGGACCGCAGGCGGGGGTACAGAGAAAAAGGACAGTGTGGTCATTGCCATTGGTTCAGAACCAGAGACCCTTGATCCCACGAAGGGCTGGGGCCACGGGAATTCTCCGATTGTCCAGAGCACCCTGGTAAAATATACGGCGGAGCTGACTTTTGAAAATGATCTGGCTGTTGACTGGCATTTATCTGAGGATGGTCTGACCTGGACCTTCAAAATCCGGGATGACGCATATTTTTCGGACGGAGAAAAGGTGACGGCCTCCGATGTGGTATTTACCCTGGAAACAGCAAAGGCGGCACAGGGCTCCGTGGATCTCACCTATATGGAACGGGCGGCGGCCGAGGACGAGACGACGGTGGTGGTCACGCTCTCGCAGCCCGCTTCGATTTTTCTCAACACAGTGGCTTCCGTCGGAATCGTTCCTGAACACGCCTATGGCGAGGATTACGGTTCCCATCCGGTGGGATCCGGCCCCTATAAGTTTGTGGAGTGGAGGCCCCAGGAGCAGCTTGTCTTTACCGCCAATGAAGACTATTACGGTGGAGCGCCTGCGATCCGGGATGTGACGGTGGTATTTATGAGTGAGGATGCAGCCCTCGCAGCCGTCCAGGCGGGAGAAGTGGACGTGGCTTATTCCACAGCGACCCTTGGCAGGACGGAAGTGGAGGGATATCATGTGGAGGCCATTGCCTCTGCCGATAATCGGGGCTTTACCCTTCCTGTCTGGCCGGATGAAGGAAAAACGACACAGAGCGGGGCGCCCATTGGCAATGACGTGACCTGCAATCTTGAAATCCGGCAGGCAATCGCATATGCCATTGACCGACAGGCAGTTGCGGATACGGTTCTGAACGGCTTTGGCAGACCGGCTTATTCGGAAAATGACGGTATGCCCTGGAATAATCCGGAGGCTGTGATCGAAACGGATGTGGAATATGCAAAGAAGCTTCTGGCCGACGCAGGCTGGGCTGATACGGACGGAGACGGCATTGTGGAAAAGGACGGCCTGGCGGCAGAGTTTAACTGCGTATATCCGGCGGGGGATTCTGTGCGGCAGGCGGTTGCCATGGCGGCTGCCCAACAGGTGAAGGGGATCGGCATTCAGATCAATGTGGAAGGCGTCAGCTGGGATGACATTATGCAGCGTATGTTTTCTGAGGCAGTCATGATGGGATGGGGTTCTTCCATTCCCAATGAGACCTATTACCTCTACCGGTCTGAGGGTGCTTTCTTGGATGATTTTTATAACCCGGAGGGCTACCAGAATGAGGGGACAGACAGGTATCTTGAGGCTGCCATGGCGGCTCTGACCGCGAAGGAAGCCAATGAAAATTGGCAGAAGGTACAGTGGGACGGGAGTTCGGGTACTGCCATGAAGGGGGAATGTCCCTGGGTCTGGGTGGTCAATCTGGATCATGTGACCTATGTCCGTGACGGGCTGTCCATCGGAGAACAGCCGATTCACGGCCACGGCCACGGGCTGCCGCTGATTCAAAATCTGAAAGAGTGGTCCTGGAGAGAGTAAACAATATTGTGACATTATTCTTATGAAAGACAGCCTGCCTTGGGTCATGGAAACCCGGCAGGCTGAACGAGGTTTTTTATGAAGGGGACATGCAGACGGATTATCCGGATTTTTCTTACCAACAGCTTAAAGATCATTTCTTTGCTGTTAGCTGTGAGTATTGTCTCGTTTGTGCTGGTGAGCGCCTCCCCCGTTGATCCGGTGCAGCAGTACATTCTGGGGCTTGGGACTGCCGTTTCCCCCCAACAGCGCGCGGAGATTGAGGCGTACTGGGGTGTGAATGAGCCGCCTATGGAGCGGTATTTAGGGTGGCTTTCGGAGCTTTTAAGGGGGAACCTGGGGGAGTCTGCCATCTACCGCAGGCCGGTGGCGGATATCATCGGGGAACGTTTTATAAACTCGCTTGCCCTGATGCTCTGCGCATGGCTTCTGGCCGGTGTGATCGGTTTTGGTCTGGGCTGTGTCATGGGAATGTATCAAAACAGGTGGCCGGACAGGATCATCAAAAAAATATGCTATGTCCTCAGTTCAGTCCCTACTTTTTGGCTGGGACTGGTATTCCTTTTGGTGTTTTCCGTGTGGTTAAAATGGTTTCCCGTCGGCTTTTCCAGCCCCATCGGCGTTTTGAGCAGCGAGGTGTCCATCTGGCAAAAGCTTTACCATCTGATTTTACCTGCCTTTACTCTGAGCCTGATGTCTTTTGCCAATATTGCGCTGCACACCAGACAAAAGCTGGTGGACGTGCGAAACAGTGAGTATGTCCTCTTTGCCAGGGCGAGGGGGGAGGGGGAGTGGACCATCCTCCGCCGCCATGGGCTCAGGAATATCCTTCTGCCGGCGATGACTTTGCAGTTTGCCTCTTTTGCCGAGTTGTTCGGCGGTTCGGTCATGGCGGAAAATGTGTTCAGCTATCCTGGACTTGGCAGCGCCGTAGCTGCTGCAGGATTGAACTCAGATGTTCCGCTGCTTTTAGGGGTAACGCTTTTTTCTGCCCTGTTTGTCTGCATCGGCAATATGATCGCAAACTTGTTGTACGGGGTCATTGATCCAAGGATACAGGAGGCGGGCCGATGAAAAGGATGAATCAACGGAAGAAAGTGGTAGTTTTGACTGTGGTCATGGCAGTCTTGCTGGCGGCCATATACGCCTTTGGTATATGGATCCCGGAGAACGCGGTGGCCGGCAGTTTTTTGGAAGCAGGTCTGCCGCCCTCCTGGAAGCATCCTTTTGGGACGGATGCCCTTGGCCGCGATTTGTTTCTCCGCACTCTGAAGGGGATGGCTGTCAGCATGACCGTCGGGTTTGGGGCCTCAGCTGTCAGTGCAGTGATTGCCGCATTTGTGGGAATTATCGCTGCTGCTGGTTCCAGAGCGATGGATACTTGCATGAACTGGCTGATTGATCTGGTCATGGGGGTTCCCCATACGATCCTGGTGATCCTGATCTCTTTCGCCATGGGGCGCGGCCTGAAAGGGTTATTTATCGGCATCGCTGCAACCCACTGGTGCAGCCTTGCCCGTCTGATCAGAGGGGAGGTCCTGCAGCTTCGTTCCAGACAGTACGTGGCAGTGTCCCGAAAACTGGGAAAGTCCAGCAGGTGGATCCTGATCCATCATTTGCTGCCCCACCTGGCGCCCCAGTTTTTTGTGGGACTGGTTCTGCTCTTTCCCCATGCGATCCTCCATGAAGCCTCCATATCGTTTCTGGGATTCGGACTGCCGCCGGAGCAGCCTGCCATCGGCATCATTTTGTCAGAGAGTATGCGGTATATTTCCACAGGCATGTGGTGGTCCGCCGTGCTTCCGGGGGTTACGCTTGTGCTGATTGTGCTTTTGGTGGATAAGCTGGGGGACCGTCTGCGGGCGGTGATGGACCCTTACAGCGCGCAGGAATGAGGAGGGTATTATGAAACAGAAAGCAGAAACCTTGCTGGAGATTCACGATTTATCGGTGTCCTTTCGCATGTACGGCCATGGGTTTTCACAGACAGAGCTGCAGGTAATTTCCGATCTCCATCTGACCGTATATCCGGGGGAGATCGTCGCGGTCGCTGGTTCCTCCGGTTCCGGGAAAAGCCTGTTAGCCTCTGCCATTTTAGGTATATTGCCGGGCAATGCGGCTGTGCGTGGCCATCTACATTATAAAGGAGAGGAGCTTGGCCAAAAACGGCAGAGAAAACTTCGGGGAACAGAGATTGCCCTTGTACCTCAGTCTGTTGCGTTTCTGGACCCTTTGATGAAGGTGGGGGTACAGACGGATGGACACCGAAGGCCGAGACCGACAGAAAAACGCAGACAGTTGTTCCGGCGTTTTGGGCTGCCGGAGGAGACAGAACGGATGTATCCTTTTCAGCTTTCCGGCGGCATGGCAAGGCGCGTGCTGGTGTCTACGGCTCTTCTTGCGGATGCCAAGCTTGTGATTGCAGACGAGCCGACGCCGGGCATGAGCCTTGCGCAGTCCTTAGAAGCGCTTAAGATGTTTCGGGAGATGGCAGATGAGGGGAAAGCAGTCATCTTGATCACTCACGACATTGATCTGGCAGTTGAATTTGCGGACCGGGTTGCCGTATTTTATGCGGGAACGACAGTGGAAACAGCGCCTGCGGCAGACTTTAAATCAGGTGTTGAAGCACTGCGGCATCCTTATTCCAAGGCATTGTGGAAGGCTCTTCCGCAAAACGGTTTTCAGCCAATCACAGGGTTTCAGCCCTATGCCGGCAGTCTTCCGAAAGGCTGTCTCTTTGCGCCGCGCTGTCCTCACAGGACGCCGGAGTGTGAACGGGAAGTGCCCCCTGTGCGTGAGGTGCGGGGAGGAGAAGTGAGGTGTTATCATGGCGCTTGAAGCAAAAAATATCTATTTTCGTTATGGCAGGAATCAGCCGTGGATCCTGGAGGATCGGAGCCTGAGCGTTGAGAGGGGAGAACGGCTGGCAGTGTTTGCACCCAGCGGGTATGGAAAGACGACACTTGCCATGATCCTGGCCGGATATCTGAAACCCACCAGAGGAGAGGTTCTGCTGGACGGACATCGGCTGCCCCAGAAAGGGATCTGCCCGGTACAGCTGATCTGCCAGCATCCGGAAAAAGCCATCAATCCCCGCTGGAAGCTTAAGCGTGTGCTGGAAGAGAGCGGCCTGCTCAGAGAAGATATGCTGGCTGCCTTTGGCATTGAGCAGGCATGGCTCAACCGGTTCCCGCGGGAATTATCCGGCGGAGAGCTGCAAAGGTTCTGTGTGGCGAGAGCATTGATGAGCGGCGCGGACTATCTGATCTGTGATGAGATCAGCACCATGCTGGACGTGATTACACAGGCACAGATCTGGAATGTTGTTTTGGATGAGGCCGCGAAGCGGAACATGGGGATGATTGTAGTCACCCACAACAGTCATCTTGTGGAGAGGCTGGCAACCAGGATTCTGGAACTTTGTTGATGAAAAGATGGATGAAAACACAGAATACGAGTCATAATAAGAGAGTGGAATTTTTAAAGAAATTCCCTCTTTTTTTATTATATAGGATTCCGGTGTCAAAGTCTCTGGCCTATGAAGCCGACGGCCAATCAGACAGATAGCTTTTGACACCGGAATTCATATAGGAAATTCTTTTTCATGTGCAGAGGTGCGGAGGATGAAAAAGGCGGACTGAAGGAGGACTTGTAATGAATGGCACGGTAACCCTCGACCCGACCAGACTGGTCGTCGCGGCTCTTGTGGGGCTGGCGCTTTTGTTGGCGCTGATCATCAAATTTAAGATACATGCCATGCTTTCCATCCTGATCGGGGCAGTGGTGATCGGCCTGATTGCCGGTATGCCTTTTCAGGATATTATAACAGCAGTGGACGACGGGATCGGAAACACCTTGAAGGGAATTGCACTTTTAGTGGGGCTTGGTTCCATGTTTGGTGCGATTCTGGAGGTTTCTGGAGGCGCACAGACCCTGGCCGTTACCATGATTAACAGATTTGGCGACCGGAAGGCCGCCTGGGCTCTGGGAATCACCGGCCTGGTCATCGCGATGCCGGTGTTCTTTGATGCGGGCCTGATCATTTTGATCCCGCTGGCTTTTTCTCTGGCAAAAAGAACGAAACGTTCCTCCCTGTTTTATGTGATTCCTCTCCTTGCAGGCCTGGCGGTGGGCCATGCCTTCATTCCTCCGACTCCAGGACCGGTGTTGGTGGCGACCATGCTTGGGGTGGATCTTGGCTGGGTGATCCTGGTCGGAGTGTTCTGCGGCATTTTTGCCATGATTGCGGCAGGGCCCATCTGGGGCCGGTTCTGTGGGAAAAAATATAATGTGGCCATCCCGGAACATGTGGCAGGTCAGGAGGATTTGGATGAATCGAAGCTTCCCGGTTTTGCGGCAGTGGTGGGCATCATTTTAATCCCGCTGGTCCTTATCGTATTAAAGTCCCTGGCAAGTGTGATCCCGGCTTTAAAAGGTGCGGAACCGGTCCTGTCTTTCCTGGGACAGCCTTTTATAGCGCTTTTGATCGCGACGCTGGCCGCCATGATTATCCTTGGCACAAGGCACGGCTACAGCCTGGAAGAGCTGGAAAAGATCATGACAAAATCCCTGGAACCCACAGGACTGATCCTTTTAGTGACGGCTTGCGGCGGTGTGCTCCGCTACATGCTTCAGTATTCCGGCCTTGGCGATGTGATCGGAAATGCTGTTTCTTCGGCGAACCTTCCTTTGGTGGTGGTGGCGTTCCTGGTGGCGGCCCTGGTCCGCATCTGCGTGGGCTCTGCAACTGTGGCCATGACCATGGCGGCAGGAATCGTTGCTTCCATGCCTGGACTGGACGCGTATTCCCCCATGTATCTGGCCTGTGTGACCGCTGCAGTGGCCGGCGGTGCAACGGTCTGCTCCCATTTCAACGATTCTGGGTTCTGGCTGGTGAAATCTCTGGTGGGACTGGATGAGAAGACAACTCTCAAAACCTGGACGATTATGGAGACTCTGGTGGGGGGAACCGGGTTTGCCGTGGCTTTGATTATTTCATTCTTTGTATAATAAATTAAGTATATTTACACAAGAAGGAGATTCTTATGGAACTTGTCAGTCAGAAAATGAGAAAACTTGCGCCGGAGCTTGACCCGCTTAGGATTGGGACCGGCTGGAAAACGGAGGATTTGGGAAAAGTCCAGGTGTTAATTGAGAGCACTTTTGGTGACAGCCACCCGGGCAGCGTCCATCTGGATATTCTTGTGGAAGAGGTACGCAGAGGGATTGAGGCGGCCGGGGGCCATGGGGCGAGATACTTTGCCACAGATATCTGTGACGGAGAGAGCCAGGGCACAGACGGAATCAATTACAGCCTGGTCAGCCGGGAAATGATCGCAGGCATGATCGAGATCCATGCAGGTGCCACGCCCTTTGACGCAGGGGTTTATCTTGCCAGTTGTGACAAAGGTATGCCGGCTAACCTGATGGGGCTTGCCAGGGTCAATATCCCTGCCGTGGTGGTGCCGGGAGGCACCATGAACGCGGGACCGGATATGCTGACGCTGGAGCAGCTTGGGATGTACAGCGCCAAATACCAGAGAGGTGAGATTGACGAGGAGAAACTCAACTGGGCAAAGTGTAACGCCTGTCCAGGCTGCGGCGCCTGCTCTTTCATTGGAACAGCTTCTACCATGCAGATTATGGCGGAGGCGCTGGGGCTTGCCCTTCCTGGAAGTGCCCTGATGCCGGCGGCCAGCCCGGATCTTTTGGACTTTGCGAGACGGGCAGGAGAGCAGGCGGTGAAGCTTGCCCTCCTGCCAGACATGCGTCCCGGCGACATTGTGACCATGGAAAGCTTTGAGAACGCAATCCTGGTCCATGCGGCCGTCTCCGGCAGCACCAACTGCCTGCTCCATCTTCCGGCAGTGGCCCATGAATTCGGCCTGGAGATCACAGGAGACACCTTTGACAGACTCCACCGGGGTGCCCGTTACCTTCTGGATATCCGCCCTGCAGGCCGGTGGCCGGCAGAGGTGTTCTATTATGCAGGCGGTGTCCCGGCGATCATGGAAGAGATCAAAGCCAACCTGCATCTGGATGTGATGACTGTGACAGGGAAAACCCTGGGTGAAAATCTGAAGGAGCTGAGAGAGAACGGTTTTTATGAGCGATGTGAAAAATGGCTTGAGGATTTTAACAGTCGTTATGGTGTGAAGCTGACCAGGGAGGATATTATCCGGCCTTATGACAAGGCCCTTGGGACAGACGGGAGTATTGCCATTCTGAAAGGGAATCTGGCGCCAGAGGGAGCGGTCATCAAGCATACGGCCTGCCCAAAGGAGATGTTTCAGGCCATCTTACGTGCAAAACCCTTTGACAGTGAGGAAGAATGTCTGGATGCCGTGTTAAAGCACAAGGTACAAAAAGGTGATGCGGTGTTTATCCGCTACGAGGGCCCGAAAGGGAGCGGCATGCCGGAGATGTTCTATACCTCTGAGGCCATCAGCAGTGACAAAGAGCTTGGAAAGAGCATTGCCCTGATCACGGACGGGCGTTTTTCTGGCGCTTCCACCGGTCCGGTGATCGGACACTGCAGCCCGGAAGCCGTGGAGGGAGGCCCCATTGCCCTGGTGGAAGAGGGAGATCTGATCGAGATTGATGTGATGGCCCGAAGGCTGAACATCATTGGCATTGCAGGAGAGCGAAAGACCATGGAGGAAGTGGCAACAGTCCTTGAAGAGCGGAGGAAGAACTGGAAAAAGCCAGAACCCAAGTATAAAAAAGGAGTGCTGAGGCTGTTTAGCGAGCTGGCTGCCAGCCCCATGAAAGGAGCATATCTGGACTTTGCGGGCAAGGGTATATAGAAGGAGGTCAATATGAAGTCAATAGAAGAACAGCTTCAGGGATTCGGAGTGGTCCCGGTGGTGGTATTGAATGATGAGGCGCACGCAATTCCTCTTGCAAAGGCTCTTGTGGAGGGGGGGCTGCCCTGTGCCGAGGTGACTTTCCGCACAGAGGCGGCGGAAGGCGCTATCCGGCGCATGAGCGAACAATATCCGGACATGCTGGTGGGAGCCGGGACCGTCCTGACGACAAAACAGGTGGACCGGGCTGTGTCGGCCGGCGCAAAGTTCATCGTAAGCCCTGGGTTTGACCCGGAGATTGTGGACGACTGCCTGGAAAAGAACATTCCGGTCTTTCCCGGCTGTATCACCCCCTCGGAGGCCGCCCAGGCGGTGAAGCGGGGGCTTAGGGTGGTGAAATTCTTCCCGGCAGAGCAGTTTGGCGGCGTCAGCGCCATCAAAGCCCTGGCGGCTCCTTACAACATGTTAAAATTTATGCCCACCGGCGGTGTGAATGCAAAGAATCTGGAAACCTACCTGAACTGTGATAAAATCCTTGCCTGCGGCGGGAGCTGGATGGTAAAAGGCGATCTGATTCAGGCGGGAGCCTTTGAGCGGATCGGTGAGCTGACAAGAGAAACGGTGGCGCTTGTGGAGAAGGTCAGGGGGTAGAAGAGATGGATTTGAAGTTAAAGCCAAAGGAAGCGTGTAAATTTGACGTGGTGTCTCTGGGAGAGGTGATGCTCCGCCTGGACCCGGGAGAGGGCAGAATCCGCACAGCCCGCTCCTTTTGCGCCTGGGAAGGCGGCGGGGAGTACAATGTGGTGCGGGGGCTGCGCCGCTGTTTCGGCATGAAGACGGCAGTGATCACCGCTTTTGCGGACAATGAGGTGGGCAGGCTCATGGAAGACTTTATCCTGCAGGGCGGCGTTGACCCTTCCTTCATAAAATGGATGGACACAGACGGCATCGGCCGAATCTGCAGGAACGGCCTGAATTTCACGGAGCGGGGATTCGGCATCCGGGGCGCTGTCGGATGTTCGGACCGGGCCAACACAGCTATTTCCAAGGCCACGCCGAAAGACTTTGATTTTGACCATATTTTCGGGGAGCTCGGCGTGCGCTGGCTCCACACAGGAGGGATTTATGCGGCTCTCTCGGAACAGTCCTGCGAGACTGCCCTGGCAGCCATCCAGACGGCGAAAAAGTACGGGACCCTTGTGTCCTATGACCTGAATTACCGGCCTTCCATGTGGAGCGCCATCGGCGGACAGGCAAAAGCCCGGGAAGTGAACCGAGAAATCGCAAAATATGTGGACGTGATGATCGGCAACGAGGAGGATTTCACCGCATGCCTGGGATTTGAGATCGAGGGAAACGATGCGGATCTGAAAGAACTGAACCTGGAGGGCTACAGGAAAATGATCAATGAGGCAGCGAAAGCCTATCCCAATTTCAAGGCGGCAGCCACCACCCTCCGGACTGTGAGGACAGCCACAGTCAATGACTGGAGCGCCATCTGCTGGGCGGAGGGAAAGATTTATAAAGCAAAGGATTACAAGGGCCTGGAGATCATGGACCGGGTCGGCGGCGGAGATTCCTTTGCTTCCGGCCTGATCTACGGGCTGATGACCACCCAGGATGCCGCCCTTGCGGTCAACTATGGCGCCGCCCATGGGGCCCTTGCCATGACCACGCCGGGCGACACCACCATGGCCAGTAAAAAAGAGGTGGAGGCCCTCATGGGCGGCGTAGGAGCAAGAGTGCAGAGATAAGGATATAAGTTTGTGTAAGAGCCCTTTCAAGGATCAGAGAGGAGAACCTTGAAAGGGCTCTTGCGGCAATGCAGGGTTGCAGACAGGTGATTTAAGGGAAAAGTTTTCCGCTTAAGCGGGAAGTGTTGGAACTATCTTCCATTGTTCCTAACTCTCTTGACAAAGATATTAGGTAAGGTTATACTTATATTAAGTTAGTTAATACTAACCAATATTGATATAAAGAGCGGAGGATGCTTGATGATTGAGAATAGAATGTACATAGAGGGAACTCGGGGAATCATGATCCCCTTTGTGGGGACAGCACTGGGCTCTGCCTGCGTGCTGTTGATGAAAAATAAGCTGAATCCTCTGGTGCAGAGGGCATTGACCGGGTTTGCAGCAGGGGTCATGGTGGCAGCCTCCATCTGGAGTCTGCTGGTCCCCGCCATGGAACAGGTGCAGTCTATGGGCCGGTGGGCATTCGCGCCTGCCGCCGCCGGTTTCTGGATGGGTATTTTGTTCCTGCTGTTTTTGGACCGGACAGTTCCCCATCTGCATATGAACAGCAGCAAGGCAGAAGGACCAAAAACCAGTCTGAAGAAGACCACCATGCTGGTATTTGCGGTGACGCTTCACAACCTGCCGGAAGGTATGGCTGTGGGGGCAGTCTATGCCGGCTGGCTTTCCGGGAATACCGGGATTACGGCTATGGGGGCGCTGGCTCTTTCTTTGGGGATCGCGATACAGAATTTTCCGGAGGGCGCAATCATATCCATGCCCCTGCGGGCGGAGGGGGTCAGTAAAGGCAGAGCATTTTTTTATGGTGTACTTTCCGGCGCAGCCGAGCCTCTGGGCGCGGCGCTGACGATCCTCGCGGCCAGTTATGTGGTTCCGCTTCTGCCCTATCTTCTAAGTTTTGCGGCCGGGGCCATGGTGTATGTGACAGTGGAGGAACTGATACCGGAGATGTCGCAGGGGGAGCATTCCAATGTGGGAATCATTTTGTTTGCGGCAGGTTTTTCAGTCATGATGGCCCTTGACGTGGCCTTAGGATAGGCTTATCTGAGCGGTTATGCCATACTGGCGGTCTTTTACAGCACGCACTCAAGCTGGCAGTCGTAAGGTTCTTTTTCCACGTGGACCGGGTCGTATTCTTCTGCTTCCCTGCAGCCCATAGAACGATAAAAAGCCTGGGTTTCCACTGCGGAGTGGGCGGAGATATACAGCTTTTTGGCGTTCTGGCCTTTGGCAAACTGTTTTGCGGCCAGAAATAGTTCCCGGCCGATGCCCTGTCCGCGCATATCCTGTGACACGTGGATGCTGGACAGATCCATATACTGGGAGCAGCTGCCGGTCAGGTCTCCCTCCACAGACACAAATCCTTTGAGCCGATTATCCAGAAAGGCTCCATATACCAGCCCGCCGGTTCTGGCTGTGTGCTTTAAACAGCGCACCAGCATTTCGTATTCATCCTTTCCCCAGTCGTCGATGAAAGGATCACTTTTTATCACCCACCTGCCATTTTCTTTTCTCCAGCAGTCCGTGACCACCTGTCTTCGCTTAAAGCTGCAAAAAAGATCGAGGACGATTTCATCTGGATTTAGTTTTCTGTATTGTATCATTTTGTTTTTCCTCCATGAATTTTGGCCGGTTATGAGGTTTATTATACTATAATGGGGGAATGAAAGGAATGCTTAAAAAAGCAGGGGAATCAGAAAACGGTGGAAAATCTCAGGATTTAGTGATATGATAGAAGGCATGTTATACCGGGACGTGAGAGTATGTGCGGACGATTGGTCTGAGATTGGGAGAGAAGAAGATGGAACAGTCGGGAATTCGTTTGAATAAATATCTCAGTGAAGCGGGGGTCTGTTCCCGAAGAGAGGCCGACCGCCTTTTAGAAGCGGGACGGGTCACGGTGGACGGAGAGACGGCGGCCATGGGACAGCGGGTGAGCCAGGGGCAGCACGTGTGCCTTGACGGAAAGCCGGTGGGGGAGAAAGAGAGGCCGGTGCTCCTTTTGGTCAACAAACCTGCAGGGATTGTCTGCACCACGGCGGAATTTAAGGGGGAAAAAAATATCGTGGATCTGGTCCATTATCCCATTCGCCTGTATCCGGTGGGGCGGCTGGATAAGGAATCAGAAGGGCTGATTCTGATGACCAACCAGGGGGAACTGATGAATAAGATCCTTCGGCCTGGAAATGCTCATGAAAAGGAGTATCTGGTGGAGGTCAACCGGCCGGTGACAGCCGGGTTTCTGGAGGCTCTCAGACGGGGGGTCCCCATGCTGGGGACAGTGACAGCCCCCTGTAGGGCAGAAAAAACGGGGCCTAAGAGCTTTCGGATGATTTTGACTCAGGGGCTAAACCGTCAGATCAGGCGGATGTGCGAATATTTCGATTACCGGGTGGTGGGTCTTAGGCGGATCCGGATCATGAATTTTACTCTGGACGGCATCGCCTCCGGCAGATACCGGGAGGCGACGAAGGAAGAACTTTTGGAGCTTTCTAAGCTTCTTGCCGGCTCGGACGGGAGGCCTTTCAGAGAGTGTGACAGAAAGCGGGAATAGCATGGAACAGGAAAAAAAGCTTGCACGGATGAAAAAGCTGGTTTCCCTTCTTGGGGAGGCCGGAAAGGCTTACTACCAGGAGAGCCGGGAGCTTATGAGTAATTATGAATACGACCGGCTTTACGACGAGCTTTTGACGCTGGAGCGGGAGACGGGGATTGTCCTGGGAGGGAGTCCGACCAGTCAGGTGGGATATGAGATTTTAAGCGAGCTTCCCAAGGAGGCCCATGAGAGCCCCATGCTGTCTTTAGATAAGACCAAGGAGCCTGACGCCCTGGCGCAGTGGCTGGGAGAGAAGGAGGGGCTTCTTTCCTGGAAGCTGGACGGCCTTACGATTGTGCTCACCTACCGGGACGGGCAGCTTTTCAAGGCAGTTACCAGAGGAAACGGAGAGATCGGCGAAGTCATTACAGGCAATGCGAGGGTTTTTGCCAATGTGCCTCAGTCTATCCCCCACAAAGGGGAGTTGGCGCTCAGGGGCGAGGCTGTGATCCAGTATTCGGATTTTTATAAAATTAACGAAGAGATTGGGGAGGCTGACGCAAAGTACAAGAATCCCAGAAATCTCTGCAGCGGTTCTGTGCGGCAGCTGAACAATGAGATCACGGCCAGGCGGAACGTGAAGTTTTTTGCTTTTTCTCTGGTAAAGGCGGAAGGCGTGGACTTTGAAAACTCCAGAGAGCGGCAGCTTCGCTGGCTTTCGGGGCAGGGGTTTGACGTGGTGGAATATAAGCGGGTGAGTCAGGAGAACGTGGAAGCGGCGGTTGAGGAGTTTGCGAAAGCTGTCCCGGACAATGATTTTCCTTCTGACGGCCTGGTGCTTGTGTTTGACGACATTGCCTATGGCCGTTCTCTGGGGAGGACGGCGAAATTCCCCAGAGATTCCATTGCCTTTAAATGGGCGGATGAGACTCAGGCGACCCGCCTTTCCTATATCGAGTGGAGTGCGTCCCGCACAGGACTGATCAATCCGGTGGCAGTTTTTGAGCCGGTGGAGCTGGAGGGGACCACAGTGAGCCGGGCCAGCGTTCATAATGTGAGCATTGTGGAGGCATTGGCGCTTGGCGAGGGAGACGAGATCACAGTCTACAAGGCCAATATGATCATTCCTCAGATTGCCGAAAACTTTACAAGAAGCAATTCGGCGAAGATCCCAAAGACCTGTCCAGTCTGCGGCGGTCCCACGGAGATCCGGGAAGAAAATGAGGTAAAGACTTTATACTGTGTCAATCCGGAATGCCAGGCGAAAAAAATCAAGGGTTTTTCCCTGTTTGTGAGCCGGGACGCCATGAACATTGACGGACTCTCAGAAGCAACTCTGGAGAAATTTGTGGACGCCGGATTTGTAAAAGAATTTGCGGACCTGTTTCACCTGGAGCAGTATAAGGAGCAGATCCTTTCTATGGAGGGCTTTGGGGAAAAATCCTATGAAAACCTTCAGGCTTCCCTGGAGCGGTCGAAGGAGACAACCATGGCCAGGTTCCTCTATGGACTTGGGATCGCGGGAATCGGTGCGGCCAATGCCAGAGTGCTTTGCAGGGCCTTTGACTATGATTTTGACAAGCTCCGCCACGGGACGAGAGAGGAGTTTGAGCAGGTGGACGGGATCGGTCCGGTGATCGCTGACAGTCTCCTGGCCTATTTTCAGTCGGAGAGGAATAACGCGGAGGTAGACCGAATGCTTAAGCTGGTGACATTTCAAGACGAAATGCCATCAGCGGACGAACAAGTTCTTGGCGGAAAGACCTTTGTCATCACCGGATCCATGGAGCGGTTTGCAAACAGGAATGAGGCAAAGGCTCTCATTGAATCAATGGGCGGCAAGGTGACTGGTTCCGTGACAGCCAAGACGGATTACCTCATCAACAACGATATCACGTCAAAGTCCTCTAAAAATAAAAAAGCAAAGGAACTGGGAATTCCCATTCTCACAGAGGAGGAATTTTTGAACCTGATCAGACAGGAGTAAATTATGCCGATTAAAGTACAGAACAATCTGCCCGCGCGGGCAATTCTTGAGACAGAAAATATTTTTATGATGGATGAAAACCGGGCTGTTTCCCAGGATATCCGCCCTCTCCAGATCGTAATCTTAAATTTAATGCCAGTGAAGGAGGACACGGAGACCCAGCTTTTGCGGGCCCTTTCCAATACGCCCATCCAACTTGACATTACGTTCCTTCATATGCAAAGCCACGAGTCAACCCACACCTCAGTCAGTCATTTGAATCAGTTTTATGTGACCTTTGACGCCATCCGGAAGAAAAAATTTGACGGGATGATCATCACCGGGGCGCCGGTAGAACAGATGGAATTCGAGGAGGTGGACTATTGGCCGGAGCTTTCTGAGATCATGGCCTGGAGCGATGCCAACGTGACCTCCACGGTCCATATCTGCTGGGGCGCCCAGGCGGGGCTTTACTATCATTATGGCATACAGAAGCATGAGATGGAAAAGAAGCTCTTCGGGATCTTTGAGCAGAGAGTGATAAACCGTACCATTCCTCTGGTCCGCGGCTTTGACGATGTGTTCCGGGCTCCCCATTCCCGCTACACTTATGTAAAAAAGGAAGATATTGAGGCCTGCCCAGATCTTTTGGTCCTGGCCGAGTCTGATGAGGCTGGCGTGTTCCTGGTCCAGAGCCTTGACGGAAAGCGCATCTTCGTCATGGGTCATCCGGAATACGACAGGGTTACTCTGGACGGCGAGTACCGCCGCGACCAGGGCAGGGGTATGGATACTGCCATCCCGAAAAATTATTATCCGGACGATGACCCGCAAAAACGTCCCTGCCTTTCCTGGCGGATGCACGCCAACGCGCTCTACAACAACTGGATTAATTTTTATGTCTACCAGGTGACTCCGTATGAGCTGTAGGGAAGAGACTCATATAATAAAAGGAAAAATGTAAAAAAATCAATTATTATGATAGGAAAAGGGGCTGTTGCGCAAACGTAGATCAATCATCTACCAGTGTAACAACCCCTTATAGTGTTCTGTTTGTCAGCGTTGATGATAAGTGATTGAAATTGATGATGAATGGATGATAATTATGGGGCATATCAGATGTGGAAGTCTGGTATCCCCTATTTTTTATAATTTTTACAAATGATTACAAAAAAGATAGAATGAAACCAAGATATGTGCTAATATTTAGAACAAAAGAGACAGATGTGTCTTGCGGTAAATATTTAAAGCACAGGGAGATAAAGGGAATGGGAATGGTAGCCAGTGCCATATCGGCAGTATTAAAATCAGTTTTGGGCGATAAATTCGGAAGTGGATTAACGAAAGAGCTGATAGGAATTTCAATAGATGGAATATCGGAAAAAGGTATAAATGATATTACTGATTTTATTAATAATGGAAAGTCGAAAATGGAACATATTCTCTCCAGGGAAAATATGAAATCTATGAATATTTCAGGAGCTGCTGCCGACTATGTGGCAGCTGAGATAAAAGATTTGTTTTTCAGAATGGATATTACGGATGAGGTGATCAGACATTGTAGATATGACAGTTATAAATTGAAGGATTTTATGTGGAACAAGTATGTTGTATATAAGGGTGAATACATAGAGTATGAGAGTGATATCAAAAAAGGCATATTCGCTGTTGCTGAAACATTGATTGGTTTGATGTATGAAAGTGAAAGGTTTAGTGAAAAGCTGCTAATCCAGATAAGTAATACTGTTGATGGCACCAATACAGGATTACAAAATATGTCTGGTTATTTGAAAGAGAATTTCAGTAAGCTGGATGATAACAGCCAGATAGCGCTTAACATATTATTGACGGTTTTAGAGCAGGTTCAGAAAATGAACGCACAGGACAATAAAATAAAAACCGGGGATGATGAGACGAAAAAGCTTCAAAACAATAAAAAAGAAAAATATATAGAACATTGGAAGAGCAGATTGTTTCTTCATATTGATAATGATGAAAATCCGATAACCATAGCGGAGGCTTTTATTATACCTGACTTTGAAACGCATAAATCAATTATGAAAATAGAATCACATGATGATTCCTTGGAAGAACGAATAGATAAGTTTATAAAATACGATAGGACTTCAACTATGCTGATCAGAGGAGTGCCGGGAATCGGAAAGTCAACTATTATATCATGGATTGCAAATCAATATAGAGATGATGAGAGAGTTGTTATATTGAGGTTTCGTGATTGGGAGAGAGAAGAATTAGAGAAAGGCTTTTTGAAAGCAATATGTACTGAACTGCAATGTAAGAAGGATCATTTGAATAATAAAATATTAATATTAGATGGCTTTGACGAGATAAAATCATTATCTAATCGGCATAGATTGCTTGATGTTTTTTTTAATGAAATAAAAGATTTTAATACTAAATATATCATAACATCAAGACCGTCTTATATCAGTTCGGAAAATTTTAATAATGTGATTGAGCTTTTACCGTTTAGTATTGAAAAAATAAAATGTTTTTATAAGAAGATAACTGGAATCGAATTAAAAAATAAAAAAATATATAACACAGAAGTTTTGGGTATCCCTGTCATTTTGTATATGGCGATTATGTCAAGGATAAAGATTGAAAGAGAAATAGACAGAGCAGAATTATATGGTCGTGTTTTTGCAAAGAAGAGTGGGATATTTGATAGATTTTACTGTGAAGGGATGGGATATGATAAAGGGGCGCATGTTTTAAGAAGCAGTGAAAATATTGGAAAATATTTGGAATTTTTACGGGAAATAGCATTTCGGATGTTTGAAAAGAATAAAACGTCTTTAGCGGTGGATGAATATCAAATACCACAATTGGAATTTCAGGGAGAAAGAGTAAGTATTTTAGAGTTTCCAATCAAGTATTTATTTGAAAATACGATTTCTGATATTGAATTTATACATAAGTCGATCTATGAATATTTTGTCGCCGAATATTTAGGAGAAAAAATATTTGAGGCTGTCACAGGAAAAAATATCGGAGATTCAGCTGCCATATTAGGCGATATATTGAGAAATAATATTATCAGTGACGAAATAGCGGAATATTTATCATATAAAATATTAAGGAAAAACATGATTATAGAGCGCATTGATTTAAAAGAATATTTGGAGATGCCTTCTCAGCAGGATGTAACTGATTTTTTATCTGCTGTTTTTTCCGTAATGCTGAAAAACGGAATGACTGGTTTCTGCGAAAAAAATTATTCCAATATTATATCGTGCGAGTTAAATATTTTTAAAAATATGCTGAAAATATTTCAATTTTGTTTGAATGGTGACGCTAAATTACTTGTAGAACACAAAAATGAATTTGTCATATATTTATCCTATTTGAATGTAAGAGATGATGAAGCAGTTTTGGCATATATTGATTTGAATGGAACAAAATTTGAAAATATATCAATGAGTAATATCACATTTCAAGCAGTGGATTTAAGCCATGCAATATTTGATAAAGTGAATTTGAACCATGTTTGTTTTGAGGATGTTGAATTAAGTGGAACAAAATTTGTCGATGTAAATATAAATAACACAACTTTTTCATATGTTAATTTCGAAGAAGCGATCTTTGAAAAATCCAATTTAAAAGAGTGTGAAATAATAAGATCAAGATTAAAAACGAAAATGACAGATGTTGATTTGGAAGGAACTAAGTTTAAAGAGTCGATTTTAGAATATCTTGATTTAAGCAACAGTAATTTGAAATATGTGCTATTTAATAAGAATGTAATCTCAGATGATGCCTCCATTATTTTTGATAACGCAATCATTGATCTTATATTAATACTGGAAGTAAAAAAAGTATTCGGCGATAAAGTGAATAATTGTAGAATTGATATGTGCGATAATATAGTAACTTATCAGGAATATATTAATATTAGAGAGAAAAAACTGTCTGAATTGCAGGACGAAATATTAGAATTATTTAAGAGCGGAAAAAATTATTCAGAGATAGAATCTCATTCAAAATAAAAAATGCCCGCTGCCTGCCGCCTGTACTGCAGATCCGGAGACAGCCAATGAAAGTTTAAAGGCCCCCCGCCCCACAACTGATTAACCAGTTGTGAGGCGGGGGCCGGTAAAAATCCTGGTCTTCTGTCAGCAGAATGCAGGAACAAGATACATGGGGTTTATCCGATGGGCTCAAAATCAGCCGCGCCGTGTTTGCAGAGCGGGCAGATGAAATCATCGGGAAGCTCGTCTCCTTCATAGATGTAACCGCAGACCTTGCACACAAAGCCTTTCTTTCCCTCTGTCTGGGGCTTGGGCTTCACATTCTTCTGATAGTAGGTGTAGGTCATGGTCTCCACGTTGGTGATAACTCTCGCCTCAGTGACGCTGCAGATAAACATTCCGTGGGTGTCCAGGTCAATATACTGCTCCACCTTCAAGGACATGAAGGAGTTGATATACTTGGGCAGGAATACCAGGCCGTTGTCAGAACGGAGAGGCGTGATGCCGGCAAATTTATCTGCATTCCGGCCGCTCTGGAAGCCATAAGTCTGGAACACAGAGAAAGGAGCATCCGTGGACAGGCAGTTTAAATTCATGATGCCGGTCTGCTTGATCACGTGGTGAGAGTAATTGGCCTTGTTGATGGTGACGGCGATCCGGTTGGGGGTGTTGGTCACCTGGGAAACGGTGTTGACAATGAGGCCGTTATCCTTCTTTCCGTCGCTGGAAGTCACCACATAGAGGCCGTATCCAATGTTGAACAATGCCGTCAAATCATTTTTGTCGGCCGTATCGCTGTGCTGTGCCAGGTAATCCTTGCAGAGCTCATCAGCGAGAGTTTCAAGCTGGGCGCTGCTCTCGTCGCTTAAGGCGGACATGAGATGGACCGTGGTGTCCGTAAAGGTCAACTTTTTGCAGCCGGACAGCATGTTTTTCATGACCTTGGCGGCCATGGGAGCCCAGCTTCCGTTTTCGATTAAGGCAACCGTGCGGTTCTGATAATTGCGCTCTGTCAGATGCTCGATGAAATCCCGCATGAAGGGGAAGATTCCGGCGTTGTAGGTGGTGGTGGCAAGCACCAGTTTTCCGTAACGGAAAGCGTCCTCCACAGCCTCCGCCATGTCGCAGCGGGCCAGGTCATGGACAATGACCTCAGGGCAGCCTTTGGCGCGGAACTTGTCCGCCAGGACCTCCACAGCTTTTTTGGTGTGACCGTATACGGAAGTATAGGCGATCACAATGCCGTCCGTCTCCACCTCATAAGAGGACCAGATATTGTAAAGATTTAGGTAATAACCCAGGTTTTCCTTGAGAACAGGACCGTGGGTAGGGCAGATAACCTGGATGTCCAGGCCGGCCGCCTTCTTAAGAAGGTTCTGTACCTGTGCGCCGTATTTCCCAACAATGCCGATGTAATAACGGCGGGCCTCGCATGCCCAGTCCTCCTCCACATCAAGGGCGCCGAACTTTCCGAAACCGTCTGCGGAGAAAAGGACTTTGTCACAGGTATCATAGGTGACAAGAACCTCCGGCCAGTGGACCATGGGAGCTTCCACGAAAGCAAGGGAGTGCTTCCCGAGAGAAAGACTGTCTCCTTCCTTTACCACCACCTGCCTGTCTTCATAATCTGTGCCGAAAAACTGCTTCATCATGACAAAGGCTTTGGCAGAGGAGACAATGGTCGTGTCTGTGTAAGTCTGCATAAAGCCTGCGATGCTGCCTGCATGGTCCGGCTCCATGTGCTGGATGATCAGGTAATCCGGCGCCTTAGAACCAAGTACACCCTGGATATTATCTAACCATTCATGGGTAAAATGAGCATCGACTGTGTCGAATACAGCTGTTTTGTCATCGAGAACCACATAAGAATTGTAGGCCATGCCGTTTTTGACCACGTACTGACCTTCAAAAAGATCTACCTCATGGTCATTCACACCTACATATTTAATGTCCTTTGTAATTTCCATGGCTAATCACTCCTTTATCAAAATTTGTTTTAAAAATGTAAAGATATCCGTCGTTATTATAGCATATGGCTCTTGCCAATGGGAAGAGGATATTTCTATTTATTTTCTATTGTTTTCCGAAAAATGCAGAAAAATACTTGAAAAAACACTTGCACTTTATTGTGATAATGTGCTACTATAACATAGTCGGCGTCAGGCGCCGGAAAAATGAGGAGAAATTGTTGAGACGAGGAGGAACTTAAGTTATGAAGAAACTGGCAGCATTATTCATGGCGGCTGTGGTCATGGCAGGGGTTTTTGCAGGCTGCGGCGGGAAAGAAGAAAAGGATGAGACAAAGGCGGGGACAACGGCTGCTCAGACAGAAACCAGTGCAAAGGCGGAATCAGAGAGCGCAAAAGAGACCGCAGGTGAGACAGAAAAGCCTGCAGAGTCAGAAGGCGCTTCCGACAGTGATATGGCCTATGTGAAGGAGAAAGGGAAACTGGTGGTGGGAATCACCGAGTTTGAGCCCATGGATTATCAGAATGAAAGCGGCGAGTGGGTCGGCTTTGACGCAGATATGGCGAAGGCCTTTGCAGAGAGTCTTGGCGTTGAGGTGGAATTTATAGAAATCGTATGGGACAACAAGATTCTGGAGCTGGACGGAAAAAGCATTGACTGCGTATGGAACGGCATGACTTTGACAGATGAGGTGACAAGCGCCATGGAGTGTTCGAAACCTTACTGTATGAATGCCCAGACAGTCATCGTGCCTGCGGATAAGGCAGACCAGTATCAGGATGAGGCGAGCCTTTCTGAGCTGACCTTTGCTGTGGAGGCGGGAAGCGCCGGAGAGGCAGAGGCCAAAGCAAGGGAACTGGAGTATACCCCGGTGAGCCAGCAGTCGGATGCACTGATGGAAGTGGCGGCAGGGACTTCTGATGCGGCAATTATTGACTCACTGATGGCAGGAGCCATGGTGGGAGAGGGAACCGGTTATGGAGATCTGACCTATACCATCAGCTTAAACGGAGAAGAATACGGCGTTGGATTCCGTAAGGGCTCTGATCTGGCAGAAGCTTTGAACCAGTTCTTTGCAGAAAGCTACGCGGACGGCTCTATGATGAAGTGTGCCGAGACCTACGGCGTGCAGGCTGCTATCATTGAGCAGTAGTTTTGAAGAAGATTTGATGGAGAGCGGGGATTCCGCTCTCCTTTTGCCCCTGAAGACAGGGCGGGTAGACTAAGATTTTTTCACAGGAGAAGACTATGGAACTGATGATGGAACAGATGCCGATCGTTTTGCGGGCGCTTAACGTCGGCTTTTTGCAGACTTTGAAGCTCTTTTTCGTAACCTTGATCGGCGCGCTGCCTCTGGGGCTTGTGATCGCATTTGGGTCCATGTCCAGGTTTAAACCTTTAAGCTGGCTGTCCAGGCTGATCGTGTGGATTATCCGGGGGACGCCTCTTATGATCCAGCTTTTGATCCTTTATTTTTTTCCGGGGCTCGTATTCAAGAATAATATATGGGGAAGCGGGGAGTCGGGCCGTTTTATGGCAGCCTCCATTGGATTTATCATCAATTATGCCTGCTATTTTTCAGAGATTTACCGGGGTGGGATCCAGAGCATTCCTGTGGGGCAGGAGGAAGCCGGTCTGGTTCTCGGCATGACAAAGAGCCAGATCTTCTTCCGGGTGAAACTTCTGCAGATGGTGAAACGGATCGTGCCTCCGGTATCCAATGAGATTATTACCCTGGTGAAAGATACCTCCCTGGCAAGGATCATTGCGCTGCAGGAGATCATATGGGCCGGGCAGGCATTCATGAAGGGGTCCCAGGGGATTTCCGGAGCCATCTGGCCGATGTTTTTCACGGCATTTTACTATTTGATCTGGAACGGTATGGTGACGATCCTTCTCGGGAAACTGGAGAAGAAACTGGATTATTTCAGATAAGGAGGGGAGAGACGATGGCGATTTTAGAGGTGGAACATATCTGCAAATCTTTTGAACGCACAAAGGTCCTAAAGGATATCAGCTTTTCCATGGAAAAGGGACAGGCTCTTTCCCTGATCGGTTCTTCCGGAAGCGGGAAGACAACGCTTCTTCGGTGCCTGAATTTTTTGGAGCAGCCGGACGGGGGGATCATTCGGGTGAATGGAGAAACGCTCTTTGACGGAGCAGATTCTTTTTCAAGAAAAGAATCGGTGATTCGGAAAAAACGGCTTCATTTCGGGCTGGTATTCCAGTCCTTTCACCTGTTTCCCCAGTATACGGCGCTGGGGAACGTTATGCTGGCGGGAGAACTGTTGGCAAAGGAGCGGCCTGATTATAAGACGAAAAAGAAGGAGATCCATGAGGAGATTGAGGGAAAAGCGGCGGCGCTTTTAAAACAGATGGGTCTTTCTGACCGGATGAAAAATTATCCCCATCAGCTTTCCGGCGGTCAGTGCCAGCGGGTGGCCATTGCGAGGGCCCTTGCCCTGAATCCGGATATCCTCTGCTTTGATGAGCCCACGTCAGCCCTTGATCCGGAGCTTACAGGGGAAGTCCTTCGGGTTATGCGGGAACTTGCCGAGCGGAATATGACCATGATTATCGTGACTCACGAGATGGCGTTTGCCAGGGACGTTTCCGACCAGGTGATCTTTATGGATGACGGACAGATCATGGAGCAGGGAACGCCGGACCAGGTCTTCGGAGATCCGAAGGAAGAGCGCACAAGAAAATTCCTGGCGAGATATACCGAAGAGTAAAAAAACAGTTGACAGAACCATCGGTTTGGTGGTATCATATAAAAGCTGTATTGAGAAAAGAAGAGTATCCACTCTCACCTTAGCGCCACTGAGCGACTTGGGTTTTGACAGGTTCATCGTTTGACACAGAGGGGTTTTCTGTGCAGATATAACGGGACATTAAGTGGATAGTTCTTCTATCCACTTTTTTTGCAGCCGAATTTTAGTGATGGGGGTGTCGAGTTATTAGCGATTTAATGGTGAATGAACAGATCAGGGATAAGGAAGTCCGGCTGATCGGCGTAAATGGTGAGCAGCTTGGAATTGTGTCAGCGAGGGAAGCGCAGAGACTTGCCCGCGAGGCGGAGCTGGATCTGGTGAAGGTTGCCCCGATGGCAAAGCCGCCGGTATGCAAAATCATTGATTACGGCAAATTTCGTTATGAACAGGCCAGAAAAGAAAAAGAGGCCAGGAAAAAGCAGAAGATCATCGAGATCAAGGAAGTGCGTCTTTCTCCCAACATTGATTCCAATGATTTGAATACAAAGATTTCCGCTGCCAGGAAGTTCATTCAGAAGGGAAACAAGGTTAAAGTGACCCTGAGATTCCGCGGCAGGGAAATGAGCCATATGAATAACTCCAGACACATCCTGGAAGATTTTGCGGGCCAGCTCTCCGACATTGCGGTGGTTGATAAGCCGTCAAAGGTGGAGGGAAGGAGCCTTGTGATGTTTTTATCAGAAAAGCGTTGACAACAGGGTCATACCCAAGGGCACTTGTGAATGTATGTGTTTCACGCTGTGGCGCTGGGGTATGCCTGAGACAAAGAATAAGGAGGAAGAATCATGCCTAAAGTAAAGACAAGCAGAGCAGCAGCAAAGCGTTTTAAAAAGACCGGTACCGGTAAATTAAAGAGAATGAAGGCCTATAAGAGCCATATCCTGACCAAGAAGTCTCAGAAAAGGAAGAGAAATCTCAGAAAAGCGACTGTGGCAGTTCCTTCAAACGCCAAAGTGATGAAGAAGATTTTACCCTACTGATTAATGAGAGAGAGAAGGAGGACGACTTAAAATGGCAAGAATTAAAGGCGGTTTAGGCGCGAAGAAGAGACATAACAGAGTTTTGAAACTGGCAAAGGGCTACAGAGGAGCCCGCTCCAAACAGTATAGAGTGGCAAAGCAGTCCGTGATGAGAGCTCTCACCAGCTCTTACGCGGGAAGAAAGCAGAGAAAGAGACAGTTCAGACAGCTCTGGATTGCCAGAATCAATGCGGCGGCCAGAATGAACGGTCTGTCCTACAGCCGTTTCATGTATGGACTTAAAGAGGCCGGAGTGGAGATGAACAGGAAGATCCTGGCGGATATGGCGGTCAATGATGCGGCAGGGTTCGCAAAACTGGCGGAAGTTGCCAAGGAGAAGCTGGCATAAATAAGTTCCGTTCAGAAGAAAATTCTGCAGGATGAAAAATTTGGCAAAAAAATAAAAAAAACACTTGCCAGAATGAAGAATATGTGGTAAAGTATATGAGGATTTGGTTTTGAGTATTTCTCAGAACCAAATCAGATCGGAATGTGGCTCAGTTTGGTAGAGCGTTCGGTTAGGGACCGAGAGGCCGCAGGTTCGAATCCTGTCATTCCGACTGAGAAAAGTGGCTGAGTGCAGTCACTTTTTTTTATCGTATAAGAAACTGAAAAATTTTATTGACTTTTTTTCTCTGTTCATGAATCAGAGTGCGGGTTTGCAGCCGCTCTCAATTATTACAAAGGCCGGCAGATCTGCCGGGGAGGGATACTATGGAGAAGAAGGGGACCGGGTCGGTCACAGATTTGACGAAAGGGGTCATATGGCAGCAGCTCGTTTTATTTGCGCTGCCTTTTTTGTTTTCCAATCTGCTGCAGCAGTTTTACAGCACGGCAGATGCGGCGATTGTGGGACAGAGCGTCGGGGCTGGGGCTTTGGCAGCCATCGGTTCCTGTGACCGGCTGGTTTTTCTGTTGATCAACCTGTTTGTGGGAGTTTCTACTGGAGCCAGCATCGCTGTGTCCCAGGCCTTTGGACGGAAGGACGAATCTGCTCTTTTTTGTACCGTTCACTCGGCCGTGACATTGGGGCTTTTGTCGGGAGCATTTCTGACTCTGGTGGGCATACTGTTGGCGCCAAAGCTTTTGGTGGTCATGAATACGCCAGAGGATGTGCTTCCCATGGCAGAGGATTATATCCGGATTTATTTTATGGGAATGATACCGGTTATGGTCTACAATATGGGAAGCGGGATTCTGCGTGCACTGGGGAATTCCAGGAGCGCTCTTGTTTATCTGGCGGTTTCCGGTGTGATCAATGTGGGGCTGGATCTGTTGTTTGTCCGTATTTTTTCCTGGGGGGTAAAAGGGGCGGCGGCAGCTACTGCCATCTCTCAGGTGCTTCCGGCCATTCTGGTGTTTGGCAAACTGACCAGGCTGGATGAGGCTTACAGACTGAGGGTGTGTAAACTTCGTCTTTACTGGAAAGAGACCGTATACATTGTGCAGGTCGGCGTTCCGGCAGGACTTCGCATGGTTCTCATCAATGTGTCTAATGTGATTGTCCAGTCCAGAGTCAATGCCTTTGGCATGGAAGCCATGGCTGGCTGCACCCTGTTCTTTAAGATTGAAGGCTACCTTTACGCCCTGATTTCCGCCCTGAGCCTGGCCCTTACCAGCTTTGCAGGCCAGAACATCGGCGCGGCAGATTATATCAGGGCAAAAAAGGGAAAACAGATCTGCATGAGGATTGCCTTTGGTGTTACTTTTGCCATGACACTTCTTCTTTGCATCTGGGCCAGACCCATCTGCCAGGTCTTTACGGGAGAGGAGGGGGCGATCACTTATGGTGTTTTGCAGCTTCGATATCAGCTTCCTCTCTACATCATCTTTTCCTGGAATGAGATCATCAATGGGGCGGTACTCTCCTCCGGCCACAGTATGGCTCCCATGCTGATCAGCCTGTTTGGAATGTGTGTGGCAAGGGTCGGATTTATTTTTGTGGTATCTGCTTATGTCTATGATATCCGTGTGATCTATCTGGCGTTTCCTTTCAGCTGGCTTGTGACCCACGCGGGGATTCAGATGTATTACTATCTCGGAAGATGGATACAGGGAAAACGGTTTTTGGAGGCGGTGAGGGAGCAGGCCGCAGAGCGGAGATAAGGATGGAGAAGAAAAATAATTCTTATGTGATTTATGCGGGGATAACTACAGTAATCTGGGCGACAGCGGTGCTTTTTACTCAGTATGCCCAGGAAAGCTTTTCCAGTCAGAGCATAGGGGCGCTTCGCTATCTTTTTGCCACGGCGTCCATTCTGGTGGTTATGGCTGTGAAAAAGATAGGGCCGCCAAAGCTTAAAGACGTGCCGAAATTTTTGGTGTCTGGATTTCTGGGTTTTACCTGCTATGTGACGTCCTTTAATCTGGCAGTGGAGACCATTACCGGGGCCACCTGCAGCATCATCGCCCAGATTATACCGATTCTCACAGCAGTATTTTCCTGCATCTTTCTCCGGGAGAAGATCTCTTTCAGGGGATGGATTGCCATCAGCATGGCCTTTGCCGGGATCCTGGTGATGGCCCTGTGGAACGGAGCCTTCTCGGTGAATCCAGGCATTCTCTGGATGCTTCTTGCGGCAGTATCCTTAAGCGTCTACAATCTGACCCAGAGGGTCTTTGTCAAGACCTACACCGCTTTTCAGACTACAGCCTACAGCATCATCGGAGGGACCCTGTTTCTGCTGGTATTTCTGCCGGGGGCGATTCCTGAGATGGGAGAGGCCACGAAAGCCTCCTGGGGGGCCCTGGTCTATCTGGGGGTATGCGGCGGAGCCATCGCCTATGTGTTCTGGACCAAGGCATTTTCTCTGGCAAAACGGACCAGCGATGTGTCCAATTTCATGTTCGCCCAGCCGCTCATTGCAAGCCTGGTGGGCTTTTGGTTCCGGGGGGAGACGCCGGGACCTGAGACTGTCTTTGGAGGGCTTCTGGTTCTTGGAGGCATGTTTTTGTTCCAGATGGGGACGAGGGAAGGATAAGGATACGAAGAATCCTGCCGGAGCAGGATTCTATTTGGGCATTTCTCACAAAAGAAAATTGAGAAAATATACAAAAAAACGAAAATATTCAGGGAAATCTGTTTTTTATTGACAAGGTAGATAAAGTCTGATATGCTTCAATCATATAGTTTATTAGATAAACTATTTAAGAGATGAACGGGAAGGGGAGGAGGATTATTTTTTTAAACAAACAGTTTATCAATTAAACTATATAAAAAACAGACAATGGACGAAAGCTTTACAACCGGAGACGGAAGGAGGAAAAGAAAATGAAAAAGATGTTAGCGGTTCTGCTGGTGTTTGTCATGACGATGGGGACTTTTGCCGGCTGTGGAAAAAAGGAGACAACAGGTGGAGACGGCAAGGTGGAGACAAAGAAAGAGAGCGGGCAGGCAGAGAACAAAGAGACAAAAGACGACAAAAGGGAGGAAACGGCCAAAGCAGACTATTCGGTGGCAATGGTAGTTGCAGGCGCATTGGGGGATAAGGGGTTTAATGATAATGCGAAGAAGGGACTTGACAATGCCCAAGAGGCATTCGGGATCCAGACCCAGGTGGTGGAGCTTCCTACGGCAGATAAGACGAAATATGAACCGACGCTTTTGGATCTAGCCGATTCTGGCAAATATGATGTGATCATGGTTGCCGGGAATGCCATGCGGGAGGTGTTGGAAAAGGTGGCTGTGGACTACCCGGAACAGAAGTTTTATCTGTATGATGCCAGTGTCAATTATGACAATGGGGAATTTTCCAACGTGTATTGCAATACCTTTCTCCAGAATGAGGCAAGCTTTCTGGCAGGAGTCGTGGCCGCTTTGATGACCTCTTCTGATCTGCCGGACGCCAATGAGGACAAGATTGTGGGCAACGTGATCTTAATGGACATGGCTGTGATGAATGACTTCATGGTGGGGTATATTGAGGGCTGCCAGTATGCAGATCCGGAGGTTCGGGTCAACACGGCCTATGTGGGCGCTTCTGATGCAGCCAAGGCCAAGGACATGGCGATTTCCATGTACCAGCAGAAAGCGGACATCATCTTCCAGGTGGCAGCAAGCTCAGGGCTTGGCGTCATTGAGGCGGGGAAGGAATCTGGAAAATACGTGATCGGTGTAGATCAGGATCAGGCTATGGTACTGATGGATGAGAATCCAGAGGCGGCAAAACGGATTTTAACTTCTGTGTTAAAACGGACGGATGTGGCCGTTTACCGGGCTCTTGATATGATGGTCAACGATCCGGATTCTGTGCCCTGGGGAACCAGCGAGGCTCTGGGCATGGAAGAAGAATGCGTAGGCATCGCCAAGAGCGATGTATATCAGGAACTGGTCTCTGAGGAGGTGAAGTCTGCCGTGGAAGAGGCAGAGGCAAAGATCATGGGCGGAGAGATCAAAGTGGGCTCCGCTTACGGAATGGAGACGGAGGAGATCACCAAGTTAAGGGACAGTGTGAAGCCGTAAAGGAGGAAAGAACGTGTCAGACCAAGAATATATCCTGGAAATGCGGGGGATCACCAAGATATACCCAAATGGGTTTGTGGCCAACAAGGATGTGAATCTGGCCGTCCGGGAAGGGGAGATTCATGCTCTGGTGGGAGAGAACGGCGCTGGAAAGAGCACTCTGATGAAAGTATTGTTTGGAGTGGAATCCCACGAGGAAGGGGAAATCCGGCTGAAGGGACAGGCCGTTAAGATCACGGATCCCATCTGCGCCATCGACATGGGGATCGGCATGGTACATCAGCATTTTATGCTGGTTCCGTCACTGACAGTGGCGGAGAACATTGTGCTGGGACGGGAACCAAAACGGTACAAAACCCTGCTCCATATGGAAAAGGCTGTGAAAGATACAGAGGAACTCTGTGAGAAATACAATCTGAAAGTGGATGCAAGGGCCCGCATTGACAGTCTCCCTGTGGGACAGAAACAGAAAGTGGAGATTTTAAAGGCACTTTACCGGAGAGCAAAGGTACTGATTCTGGACGAACCGACGGCCGTGCTGACTCCTCAGGAGACAGAAGAACTCTTTGTGGAACTGAAGCGGATGCGGGAGGCAGGCCATACGATTATCTTTATTTCCCATAAACTCAATGAGGTGAAGGAGCTCTGTGACCGGGTGACTGTGCTCCGTCTGGGACGAACCGTGGGGACCGCAGACCTCAAGGGGCTGAGCGAGCAGGCCATCAGCCGTATGATGGTGGGACGGGACGTGATCCTTAAAATTGAGAAGAAAAAAGCGTCGCCGGATCAGGAGATTCTTTCTGTGCGGGATCTGAGCTTAAATTCCAACGATGGCAGGCCCATTATCCGGAATGTGAACTTTTCTGTCCGTTCCGGAGAGATTCTGGGCGTAGCCGGAGTGGAGGGGAACGGCCAGCGGGAGCTCTCAGAGCTCATTACCGGACTCAGGCCCTTTAGCAGAGGAAAGATCTTGATCGAAGGAAAATCCATAGAAAAGAAGACGGTGAAGGAGATCCGCAGGATGGGCGTCTCTCATATTTCCGAGGACAGGATGACTTATGGCGTGGCAGCCGGGATGGGGATCTGGGAGAACGTAATTTCAGACAGGTTCGATCATCCCAAATACTGTAAGCGGGGATTTCTTCAGGGAGACGCCATCGACCGGCTGACAAAACGGCTGATCGAAGAATTCCACATCAAATGCGACGACGGGAATCAGCCGGTGCGTATGCTTTCCGGCGGCAATATGCAGAAGGTAGTGGCGGCCAGGGAGTTCTCCCTTGCCCCCCGTCTCTCCATTGTAAACCAGCCCACGAGAGGGATTGACGTGGGGGCGACAGAATTTGTACGAAACAAAATTGTGGAGCTGCGGGATGGGGGTACAGCAGTGCTCCTGATTTCTGCGGACTTGAATGAGATTTTGGAACTGAGCGATTCTCTGATTGTCATGCACGGAGGAAAGATCGTGGCGTATCTGCCAGACAGCAGCCAGGTGACGGAAGAAGAGCTTGGAGAATATATGCTGGGGATCCGTCAACAGAATCCAGAGGAAATCAGGAGGGCCTGTCATGAGTGTGAAACAAATTGAAAAATTGATGGACATTGCAAAGACGGTTGCTGCGGTCCTTTTGTCCTTTGCGGCGACGATTGTTCTTATCTTTTTGGTGAGCAGTACTCCTCTGGAGACGATTAAGGACTTTTTCCTGGGCCCCTTTGCCACGGTGCGGCGGATGGGAAACATCATTGAAATGGCCATTCCCATTGTCTTTACAAGCTGTGGGATCTGTATTATGTATGCCACGGGACACGTCAACATGGGATCTTCTGGCTGCTTTTACATAGGAGGTCTGGTGGCCTCTGCCGTCGCTTTTCGATTTCAGATGGCGGCAGGGTTCCATCCGGCTGCGGCTCTGCTTCTTGGAGGCCTGGTAGGCGCTTTTGTGGCAGCGATCCCGGCGATATTCCGGATCCGGTGGGAAATCAATGAGGTGGTTTCCTCGCTGATGCTTAATTATATTGTGGTATTTTTCGGAACCTGGCTTCTCAGGGCATTTATGCTGGATCCGACGGCAGGATTCAACGCCAGTGAAGCTTACAGGGACACTGCCATGCTCCCTGCGATTATTTCGGGGACAAGAATCCACGCGGGACTTTTGATCGCGGCTGTGGTGGTGGTCTTTTCCTGGCTGTTTTTAAAAAAGACCAAATGGGGCTACCAGATCCGGATGATGGGAAACAACAGCAGTTTTGCCGTGTATTCCGGTATAGGAGTTACAGGGATCCTTCTGGCCTCCCAGCTCATTGGCGGTTTTCTGGCAGGGCTTGGCGGAGCGACGGAGTGCCTGGGAATGTACACCAGATTTGAGTGGGCGGCAGCCCCCTCGACCGGATTTGACGGCATTATGGTAGCGGCTATCAGCAGGCGGAACCCGGCCATGGTTCCTGTGGCAGCCTTGTTTTTGGCTTACGTGCGGGTGGGAGCGGATGTGATCTCCCGTACCAGCGACGTGCCGGCAGAGATTGTGAGCATCATCCAGGCATTGATCATCATGCTGGTGGGAGCGCAGATGTTCCTGAACCGGTTCCGGCACAGGCAGATTGTGAAAGCTTCGGAGCGCCAGCTTGCAAAGGAGGGTAATTAAATGAACGTCTGGGATATCATCTTTACGACGGAGTTCGGCTATATGATCTTCCGGGTAACCACGCCGATCCTTTTTACAGCGCTGGGAGCTATGATCAGCCGCCGGGCCGGGATCATGAATATCAGTTTGGAGGGATTGATGCTGGTAGGCGCACTGTTTGGCGTGATTGGGAGCGCCTACAGCCAAAGCGTGGTGGCAGGTGTCCTGTCTGCCGTAGCGGCAAGCCTGGTCATGTCGCTGTTGTTCGCCTATTTTGTCCTCAAATTAAAATCCGACTTGATTCTGACGGGAATCGCCCTGAATCTGATGGCCTCCGGCGGTACGGTATTCCTCCTGTCGGTGCTCTGTGGGGACAAAGGGGTGTCCACTTCCATGAATAGTCTGGTGGTGCCTGCCGTGGAGCTGCCTCTGATCCGGCACATCCCAGTGCTGGGGCCGATCCTTTCGGGCCACAATTTGTTGACTTATGCGGCTCTCCTTTGCGTGGCTCTGGTTTATCTTCTGATCAACAAGAGTCCCCTGGGGCTTCGGATCCGTTCTGTGGGAGAAAATCCCTCGGCGGCAGAGTCAGTGGGGATCAGTGTGGTGAAGACCAGGTTTACGGCGCTTGTCTTTACCGGGATTTTGAGCGGACTGGGAGGGGCCTACATGTCCATGGGCTATGTCTCCTGGTTTGCCAGAGATATGGCGGCAGGACGAGGCTATATGGCCCTGGCGGCCCAGAATTTAGGAAATGCGACACCAATCGGAACCTTTTTGTCCAGTTTCCTGTTCGGCATTGCGGATGCCATGTCCAGCAGTCTCCAGGTTTTAAGTGTTCCGGCAGAATTTATCCAGATGCTTCCCTATGTGACGACGATCATTGGTTTGATCCTTTTTGCCGTGAACAGGAAGCGCAAGTCTGCGAAGGCCAGGATGAAGTTGTAGGAAAAACGAAAGAGTCTCGGAGAGATTCAGAAATGATTTATTTAAGGAAGGAATGAGAAAAGACATGAAAAAAATTCCTATTATTATGGACTGTGACCCAGGACATGACGACGCCATCGCCATGGTACTGGCCCTCTCTTCGGAAAAACTGCAGGTGCTGGGAGTCACAAGCTGTTCTGGGAATCAGACCATTGAAAAAACCACAGACAATGCCAGGAAGATCCTGGAGTTTCTTGGAAGACGGGAGGTTCCTGTGGCGAAGGGGCGCAGCTGTCCTCTGCTGAATGAGGGAAGGACGGCGGCGGGGGCCCACGGAGAGACTGGACTTGACGGGCCAATCCTGCCGGAACCAGTGGCCCCTCTCAGGGAAGAGACGGCGGTGGAGTTTATGGCAAAGCTACTGGAAGAAAGTGAGGACAAGGTGACCTTAGTGCCCACAGGCCCCTTGACCAATATCGGCACATTGATCCTTTCTTATCCTCATCTCCTTCCGAAGATTGAACGGATCTGTATGATGGGTGGTTCTGTGGTCAGCGGCTGCAGCGACAAGGGGGCATCAGAGTTCAATATCCTGGTGGATGCTTACGCGGCGGACATTGTATTCACCTCAGGGATTCCCATCACGATGATGGGGCTGGATGTGACGAATTTTTCGACCATTGGATATGGGGAGGAGAAAGAGGCTTTTCGAAACAGCGGCCCTGTGGGAAAATTCGTGGCAGAGCTGGTGGACTTTTTTGGACGTCTCTTCCAGATGGTCGGTTGGCCGGGGGCGCCCATTCATGACGCCTGTGCGGTGGCCTGGCTGATGGAGCCGGAGATTTTTGAGTCTGAGGATTTGTATGTGGAAATAGACTTAAACGGGGAAAATACGTATGCCAGTACAGTGGCGGATAATTACGGGCTGTCCGGTAAGGCTCCCAATGTGACGGTGTGCCTGAAATCAGATCAGAAACGGTTCGTAAAGCTTCTTTTAGAAGCCTGTAAAAGCTATGAGAGGGAGGGAACAGTGCAATGAGCAAGAAAATTCCTGTTGTGATTGATCTGGACGGGGGAGCGGACGGACTCTGGGGGCTGGCTGTTGCCGCCGCTTATGCGGATAAGCTGGATCTTAAGGCGGTGACTGTCTGCGCGGGGAAACAGAGGGCAGACCATGCCTTTTCCAATGGAGCTTCCTACGGGGCGCTTTTGAAGCTTTCCTGTCCCTTTTATAGAGGAAGCGAGAGGCCGGTGCTCTTAAAAGAGAGACCGGAATGGAAGGGGGACGGCCCGGACGGAAAGCTTGGGATGTCCCTTCCAGAGCCTATTTCCTATGAGGAGGGCTATGCCTGGGACGCGATTTACAGGGAGGCTGTGGCGGCAGAAGGGGAACTCAGGGTGGTCTGCTTTGGCCCTATGACGAACCTTGCCATCGCTTTATTTAAATATGAAGGGCTGGCTTCACTCGTCAAAAAGGTGATCTTTGTGGGAGGGAGCTATGATTACGGGAATGCCTCCGCAGTGACAGAGATCAACATGGCCACAGACCCGGAGGCGGCCAGGGCGGTCTTTCGCAGCGGGATTCCGAAAACCATGGTCGGCTTCAATGCCATACGGGAGAGCGCCCTCTCTGATGAGCAGATCCGAGAGGTCATGGGAGAGAAACTTTCCGGGGAGTTGTTTTTACAGTGTTCGGCAGGGCGGGAAAAGCTTCTCTCCCGGGTCTGCTTCGGGGCGGCCCTTGGGATGGCGGCCCTTCTCGAACCGGATTTGCTGTCCTGGGTGAGATATCATTTGACAATAGAGACAAAAAGCAACCTTTGCAGAGGACGCACGACGCCCCTCAACATGTATTCTCCCAGAGGGTTTGAGAAAGATACCGATATCGCCATGGGAGTGGATATGGAGCGCTATGTAAAATTTCTTAAGGGGGCGGTCGAGAGAATGGATGTGAAAGATATTACATGGATTTAAAGACACAAAAACGGCAGTATTTTTATATCTGCATGGTTTACCTGTTTTACTATGCAGGGTATACGGCATATTTTTCCTTTTTGACTGTGTTTCTCAAGGGAGAAGGGTATGCTACCAGCGATATCGGCCTGGTTATGACTTGTATCTCTCTGGTAAATCTGGTGTCTCAGCCCCTCCTTGGACAGCTTGGAGACACCAGATTCTCCATCAAACGGATTGTGGCTGCAGGGATGTGCGTAACCATTCCAGGAGCATTCCTTTTGGGCGGGGCGGCAGGAGGATTCCTTCTGGCTTTGGGGAGCATTCTTTTGGTGGCGTTTTTCGACTATTCCATGATCGGGCTTTTGGATACCTGGACAAACTTGTCGAAAGAAGAAAATCCTAGGATCAATTACAGTGTAGCCAGAGGGATGGGAAGTGTCTCCAGCGCTGCAGCAGCTCTGCTGATTGGGGATGCCCTGGCCCGGTTTGGGAATGACAAGATTTTTCTGTTCCATGGAGTGTTTATGGCGGCCGCTCTTGTTTTCGTCCTTTTGTTTCAAGAAGCGCCTTGTGTGGGAAGAGACGGATCTGGAGGAAAAAGAGAATCCATGGGACAGGCGCTTAAGTCTCTTTTCCTAAATAAAAAGTACTGCTGCTATATCATTGCCATCTTCACGGTCAATATGGGATGGAGAGCGATTATTACTTACCTTCCGGTGATCCTTCTGGACTTTGGCGGGAACAGCAGCCATCAGGGCGTTGCCATGGCCGTCTGTACCATCGGGATTGCCCCGGTGATGTTTGTCTATCCCAGACTTTTAAAACGGTTTGGGATTGAAAGAATGATACAGGCCGGTTATCTTTTGACCATTGTGCGGGTGTTTAGTATCTGTTTTGTACAGAACCTTTGGATGATGGTCTGGTTTCAGGCATTTGAAGCGGTCTCCTTTGGAATTTTGCAGCCGTCCATGATTGAATATGTGACGAAGGCTGTGCCTGCAAAAAACCGGGCTCTGGCGGTTAGTGTGGCGGCGGCTGTCCAGATGGCGCTTTGCGGGACAGTGGGCAATTACCTGGCCGGGATTTTTTTAGAGTACTTCGATTTTCATCTCTTATTTTTAACCTTTGGCTGCATTGGGAGCCTCGGCTTTGTGGCGCTGCGCCGGAGTGTGAAAGCCTGATAAGAAAATACAGGAGAAAATTGGAAACATAGGGGCAGGATGGTTGAAAAACCTTTGGAAAAGGAGTAAAATTAGGATAAAAATAGTAGAGAATGGCTGCGGGCAGATTTTGGAGAAGAGGGGCAAAAGACAATGGATGAAGAGCGGAGAGAAAAGCTGATGAATTTGTCAGACATGGTGGACAATCTGTATAAACGGGGGAGGCAGAGCCGTTCCATGGAGAACAGCCCCCGTTACTATGGGAGTGACATTCTTTTGTATCCCAATGAGGTCTACACCCTGAAAGCCATTGCCCAGAATGAGGGAATCAACCAGACGGAGCTGACGAAGGTGATGTTTCGGACCAAAGGGGCCACCTCGGTGGTGGTCAGGAAGCTGGTGAATAAGAAACTGGTGGAGCAGCGGGCGGGAGAGGAGGACCTGCGGATCAGCCGTTTATATCCGACGAAAAAGGGCCTGGAGGTCTACCGGGCCCATTTGGAATATGATTTAAAATATCTGGATCAGCTTGCAGACCGGCTGAACATCTCCCTGGATGATCTGATCACAGCAAACCGGGTGCTGCGGATCCTGATTCGCTCTTTCGATGAACGGAAAGAGGAAGAGAATCATAGAGAGCAGTAGGGAGCCTGGGCGGTCAGCCTGGAAGGCTCCCCAGGAAAGCAGTCTTCAGGCTGGTTTTCAAAATCACTCCCAGTTTTGCAAATACTTCGTCCAGGGCACCAAACACCTCGGCCATGTCAGAGACATTGGCATTTTCCCCCATGTGCCCGATGCGGATTACTTTTCCAGAAAGGCTTCCAAAGGAGCCGGCCAGCAGGATCTTGTGATCCTTTTTCATGGAAGTCAGGATGGCCTTGTCTGTGGTGCCTTTTGGGACTTCAAAGACGGTGACTGTGCTGGAAAAGCCGCTTTTTAAATAAAGAGTGAGTCCGGCTTTGGTGACAGCGTACCTTGCGGCGGCGCCGATGGCGGCGTGGCGTTTCAAAATGTCTTTGTCTGCCTCAATGTTGTCGATGGCGGCCCGCAGCCCGTAAATGTCGCTGATGGGCATGGTATAGGGGAACCATTTTTCTTCATAATAGTGTTCAAATACCTTTAAGTTTGCATAGAAGGACGCGATGGGCGTCTTTCTTTCTTTTATGGCCTTTTTGGCGTCCGCGCTAATGGTGACAAAGGCCAGCCCAGGGGGCGCGGAGACTACCTTCTGGGAACCGCCGCACAGCAGGTCGATCTGTGCCCTATCGGCCCGTACTTCTTCGCCGAACATGGCAGAGACAGAATCAACTACAGTCAGGATACCGTATTTTTTGAGAAGCGGGCAGAGCTTCCCAATGTCGTTTAACACCCCGCTGGGGGTATCGCCGTGGACCACAGTGGCATATTTGTAATCATGGCTTTTCGAAAGAAAAGCTTCAAGCTCTGTGACGTCGATGGGACTTCGTCCGTCCACTGTGTAAAGGCTTGGGATACCGCCGTACATGGAGACAAAGTCAGCGAACCCTTTCCCATAAATTCCATTGTCCAGAACCAGGACCTGGTCGCCTGGCTCTGTGATGGAGGCACAGGCGGCCTCCAGGCCAAGGATTCCTTCCCCGCCCAGGATCAGAGTCTCGTTTTTTGTGTGGAGGAGCCGGCTGATTTTTTCACAGGTTTCTTTATAAAACTCCACGAAATCTTCGTCCAGATCCGGGTTGGTACAGGGAAGGCTTCTTGCCAGCCGTACATTTTCAGCCACCTGTGTGGGGCCGGGAGTCATAATTTTGTACATGTAAAACATTCCTTTCCGATTTCCAGGGGTCATTGGAGCCCCGATTTTTTGACGGCTGTGTTTAAAACGCCGATGACAAAGAGGACGATGACGGCAGCTATGCCGATCTGGACAAGATTTCCGGGGATGGAAATGGCAGGGGCGAGGAGGCTTCCATAAATGACAGCTTCCGCAAGGTAATAGCCGGCCACCTTGATTGCGCAGGCGGCAAGGATGGCTGCCACATACCAGAAGTAATTCTGATGGTTTTCTTTTTCTGTCATCCATCCTACCACATATCCCATGAGGCCGACGATGATCAGCGTAAAAGGCGCCCACAAAGTCCAGCCGGAAAGCAGGTCAAAGAGCCCCATGCCGATGCCGCCGGCGATCATTCCGGTCTTTTTGCCAAAGAGGATGGCCCCTATGAACAGGGGGACGTTGCCCAGATGAATCAGTCCGCCGTTGGCTGAGACGGGAAGTCGGACATTGATAAAAGCCGTAAAAAGATAGGTTAAGGCTGTGAAAAGGGCGGTGACGGTGAGGAATAAAACCATACGCTGTTCTTTTTTCTTTGTTTTGACCTGTTCCATGATAAAATACTCCTTTTGCTGTACTGGGCCTGATGTCAGGGGACTTCACCGGCAGCCCGGGCCTGCCTGATTGTTAAAAAGTATGATAATGGATAAATGGCATTTTTGATAGAGCCAGTTTTTACAATTTTAACAAGGCCAGTTATGAAAAAGGAAAATTATAGAAATTTCGGTCTTGACTTCGAGTGGGAGGAAGGTAGTATGATAGAGGCAGCATGATGATATTCAAAGATGAGGAGGCTTGAAAATGAAAGCAAAGGTTTATTTTTCAAAGGAAATCTCCCCGGAAAAGGTATTGGAGCTTTATAAGCTGGCCGGGAAAGAGCTTGGCGGAAAGGTGGCCATAAAGGTCCATTCCGGCGAGAAGGGAAATCAGAATTTTCTGACGCCGGATTTCTGGAAACCGGTGGTGGATTATGTGAAAGGAACTGTGGTGGAGTGCAACACAGCCTATGAAGGGGCAAGGAACACCACAGAGCGCCATGAGGCTCTGCTAAAGGAGCATGGCTGGAAGGATTTGTTTGCGGTAGAGATTTTGGACCGTGAGGGGCCGGATTTGGAGCTTCCCATTCCGGAGGGAAAGAATATTCAGAAAAACTTTGTGGGAAGGCATCTGGCTGACTATGATTCCATGCTGGTCCTTTCCCATTTCAAAGGACATCCCATGGGCGGCTATGGCGGAGCGCTGAAGCAGCTTTCCATCGGCGTGGCTTCTTCCTATGGCAAAGGCTACATCCATGGGCTGGGGAATCCGGACAATTTCTGGACTGCAGATCATGACTCCTTCCTGGAGGCCATGGCAGAGGCAGCGGCTTCTGTGGTAGAGTATATGAAAGGGGATTTGGTCTACGTCAACGTGATGAAAAACATGTCTGTGGACTGTGACTGCTGCGCGGTGGCAGAGGACCCCTGCATTCCGGATATGGGAATCATGGTATCCTTAGACCCCATTGCCATTGACCAGGCATGCCTGGATGTGGTCTATGGCTGTGACGTGCCCGGAAAGGCCCATTTCCTGGAGCGTGTGGAGTCCAGAAACGGCATCCATATCATTGAGCGTGCCGCGGAGCTTGGCTTTGGCTCCAGGGAGTACGAACTGATCGAGGTCTGAACCGGAACATCATAATCTTTCTTTATGGCTTAGACGGCGCCGACGGATTGGTATCGTCCGGTGTCCTGCCCCCCAAGATATCTTCGTAATGGCGGACCTTGTGTTCCATGTAGCGCACCAGCTCTTTTGCCTCTTCCAGACGCTTAAGGGCTATGGTGCGCTGTTTTTTCATGAATTCATAGCGGGCGTTGAGGGTGGAGCTTCCCTCCGTACAGAGGGCAGAGTAGGCCCGGATATCCTCAATGGAAATTCCGCATTTGCGCAGACACTGGATGGTGCGCAGCCAGTTTATGGATTCTTCGTCAAAAATCCGGCGGTTATTTTTATCCCGCCGGCAGGGCAGAAGGCCCTTGTCAGTGTAGAAACGGACCGTGTGGTCCGTCAGTCCCATTTTCTCTGAAATTTCTTTTACGGTGTAAGTCATCATTTTCCTCTTCCCAGTATATTTTTTGTGCCTTGGCGGCAGCTTGATACTTGACTTCGAGTGAGTCGAAGGTGTTATCATTATAACACAGAGGATGGAAGCTTTCAACTGCAGACTTTTGACACAGGAAACCTATTTGGAAAGAAGGAGGATGAAGATTTATGGGATATCTTGGAGAGGACATCAAAAAACTGGGATTTGGACTGATGAGGCTGCCCCAGAAGGAGGGGGCCATTGACCTGGAAGAAACCAAGAAGATGGTGGATCGTTTTATGGAAGAGGGATTCACTTATTTTGACACGGCCTGGGCCTACGCGGGCAGTGAGGATGCAATCCGTCAGGCGCTTGTGGAACGGTATCCAAGGGAAAAATTTACGATCGCCACGAAAAATGCCGCCTGGATTGACTGCAAAACCAGAGCGGATGCCATGGCACAGTTTGAGACCTCCTTGAAACAGACGGGAGCAGGATATTTTGATTTTTATCTGTTACATAACCTGGGAGAAGGCAGGACCCATTTTTTCGATGATTTCGACATGTGGAGCTTTGTGAGGGAGAAGAAAGAGGCGGGCCTGATTAAACACATTGGATTTTCCTTCCATTCGACCCCAGAGGAGCTGGAGGAAATTTTAAAGGCGCATCCAGAGGCTGAGTTTGTTCAGCTTCAGATTAACTACGGCGACTGGGAGAACCCGGCAGTACAGTCCAGGGCATGTTATGAGACGGCACAGAAATACGGAAAGCCTGTGGTGATCATGGAGCCGGTCAAGGGAGGGATGTTGGCAAGCCCGCCGGAGCCGGTGGCACAGCTTTTCAGAAAGGCGGAGCCGGAGGCTTCCTGCGCTTCCTGGGCAATCCGGTTTGCGGCGGATCTTCCAGGTGTGATCACAGTGCTCTCCGGCATGAGCAGTCTTTCCCAGATGGAAGACAATCTGTCCTATATGAAGGATTTTAAAAAACTTTCGGAGGAGGAACGGAGCGTTTTGAATCAGGCGAGAGAGGCCATGAGCAGGATTCCTCTGATCCCCTGTACTTCCTGCAATTACTGCGCAAAGGTCTGTCCGGCCAATATCGGAGTGTCCGGTTCTTTTACGGCCCACAATTATCTGACCCTTTACAACAACAGGAAAGCGGCGAAAAGCCAGGAGGCATGGCTGGTAGGCCGCCATGATAAAAAGAGCGCTTCTGAATGTCTGAAATGCGGAAAATGTGAGGGGGTCTGCCCTCAGCATATCCACATCCGGGAAGAGTTAGAGCGGGTGGCAGAGGCATTCGCATAAAATTTCTGCCGGAAATGCCTCGTTTTTGGGACAGCCGCTAAAGGTCGACAAAAAGAGACCGGTTCTTGTCGATTTCGGCGGCTGTTTTTCGTTGCATACCCTCGTCCTTTTTTCGTATAATGGGGAAGTACCACCGTATTTGAAAAAGGAGGAAGAAAAATGGCAAAACTACAGGTGGCTATTGCTGACGACAACGAAAGAATTTTGCAGCTATTGGATAATATCATCAGCCGGGATGATGAATTTGAGGTGGTTGGAAAAGCAAACAATGGGGAAGAAGCCTATAGTCTGATAAAAGAAAAGGAACCTGATATTATGCTGCTCGACATTATTATGCCGAAGTTAGACGGATTATCTGTTATGGAGAAGGTGGGGAAAGATCAAGCGCTGAAAAAACGACCGGAATTTATTGTGATCACTGCTATCGGACAGGAGAGGATCACAGAGGACGCCTTCCATCTGGGAGCCTCCTACTACATTATGAAGCCCTTTGATTCTGATATGGTCCTGAACCGGATGAAACATATTGGAAAGGGACAGCACAGGACCATAGAAAACAGAAAAATCGTCCCTTACGAGAGCAAGGAGCAGTACATTGAACGAAATCTGGAGACAGATGTGACCAGCCTGATCCATGAGATCGGTGTTCCTGCCCATATTAAGGGTTACAGTTATTTAAGGGATGCCATTATTCTGGCGGTGTCTGACATGGAGATGTTAAATTCCATCACAAAACTTTTGTATCCCACCATCGCTAAAATGCATCAGACAACACCCAGCCGGGTAGAACGGGCGATCCGCCATGCCATTGAGGTGGCCTGGAACAGAGGAAAAATGGACACCATTGATTCTCTGTTTGGCTATACCATCAACACGGGAAAAGGCAAGCCTACCAACTCAGAGTTTGTGGCCCTGATTGCAGATAAGATCCGCCTGGAGTACAAAAACAGATAAAAATGTGATTGCTGCCCGGAAAAACCACTTCCCAATTGATCAGGAATCGAGTATAATAAACATTAGATGTTTTTTGGAAGGGAAAAAGGTTTATCTGGAGGTGGCAGCGTGAAAAAAATTTTGTTCGCAACATCGGAATGTGTGCCGTTTATCAAAACGGGCGGTCTTGCAGACGTGGCAGGCTCTCTGCCGAAGTATTTTGACAAGGAAGAATATGACATTCGGGTGATTCTCCCCTATTATCAGTGTATTCCTGCAAAATTCAGGGAGAAAGCAAAATACCTGACGAATTTTTATATGAACTATATGTGGCAGGACCGGTATGTGGGCCTGTTTGAGATCATACATGAAGGCATCACCTTCTACTTTGTTGATAATGAATGGTATTTCAGCGGCGCGAAGCCTTATACAGATATGTATTTCGATCTGGAGAAATTTGCGTTTTTTTCTAAGGCTGTTCTTTCAGCTCTCCCGGTACTGGATTTCCGGCCGGATGTCATCCACTGCCATGACTGGCAGACGGGCCTGATTCCGGTTCATCTGAAAGACAAATTCGCTGATAATCCCTTCTATCGCGGAATCAAATCTGTCATGACCATCCATAACCTGAAGTTTCAGGGGGTTTGGAGCGTAGAAGTCATTCAGCGGATCTCAGAGCTTTCCGACTATTATTTTACGCCGGATAAATTAGAGTCCTATAAGAATGGAAATATGTTAAAAGGCGGCATCGTCTATGCAGATAAGGTGACGACGGTGAGCAATACTTATGCCCAGGAGATTAAGATGCCTTTCTACGGCGAGGGACTGGACGGCCTGATGCTGGCCAGGAGCCATGACCTTTGGGGGATTGTGAATGGCATCGACTATGAAGAGTGGAATCCGGCGGCAGATCCGTTCCTTGCGGCAGGCTATGATGCCAGGACCTTCCGCAAGGAGAAGGTAAAAAACAAGACGGCCCTCCAGAGGGAGCTGGGCCTGGAAGTCAATCCAAAGAAGTTCATGATCGGCATAGTCTCCAGGCTGACGGACCAGAAGGGGCTGGATCTGGTGCAGTGCGTCATCGAGCAGATCTGTTCTGACGAGCTGCAGCTGGTGATCCTTGGAACCGGCGACGAGAAATATGAAAATATGTTCCGCCATTATGACTGGAAATATGGGGACAGCGTATCAGCCAATATCTATTATTCTGAGGCCATGTCCCATAAGATCTATGCAGGCTGCGATGCATTCCTTATGCCAAGCTTGTTTGAGCCCTGCGGCTTAAGCCAGATCATCAGTCTGCGTTATGGGACAGTGCCCATCGTCCGGGAAACCGGAGGACTTAAGGATACGGTGGAGCCCTACAATGAATATGAGAGCATGGGAACTGGCTTCTCTTTCACCAATTACAACGCCCATGAGATGTTAGGCAGCATTCTGTATGCGAAGGATGTCTATTATAACAGAAAACGGGAGTGGAACAAGATCATTGACAGAGGGATGGCAAAGGATTTTTCCTGGGTAAGCTCTGCGAAGAAATACGAGGAACTGTACCATGCCTTATAAAATGAAGAGACAGCTTCGGTCTTTTTTTCGGGGCAGAGAGGGAGAACGGCTGATTTCATGGCTGGAAAATACGTCCTGGGTGGAAGAGAAAGAATACAGACAGGACAAAGAGTATATGTCCTGTGTGCAGGACATTATGGAAAGCCCGGTTTTTCAGTCCATGGACCGCTATATCCAGCACGGCAACACGACCACAAAGAATCACTGTATACAGGTGTCCTATCTGAGCTATTGCATCTGTAAAAACCATTCCCTGGATTATGTGGCGGCAGCCAGAGCGGGATTGCTCCATGACTTGTTCCTCTATGACTGGCATACCGCAGGAAACCATATCCATGGGTTTACCCATCCCAGGGTGGCGATGAACAACGCCAGAAAATATTTTGACCTCACGCCCCAGGAGCTGAATATCATTCTTCGGCATATGTGGCCCCTCACACCCATTCCGCCCAGAAGCAAAGAGGGAATGGTGATCGTCTATGCAGATAAGTTCTGCAGTCTCCATGAAGTCTATGGACGGATGAAGCGGGCCATGTATCGACGAATGGTTCATGCCTGAGGTGTTCAGAAAAAACAGACGTGCCCCGCCCGACAGGCGTTTTTGCCTGTCGGGCGGGGCTTTTCCTGTTTTTGGGCAAAAAATGTAAGCTTCCTCATATAACACAACCATGGGAAATCAATTTCTGCTGCTTATCAGTCAGTCCACTGTAATTTAAAACTTCTAAATCAGATTTAAGATAATTACACATATAACTACGAATAATATTTTTTTTAGGTATATATTCAAATCTAAATTTTGAATTATCAAACGAATTCCCATCAAAAAAACCACTTATAAATCGTTCCTCATTATTGCCGCTATGCAATAATTCATCAATAATAAACAAACCAGAAAAATCTATTTCTTTCAATTGTTCCTGGAGTTCATTAACAAAATCAAAAGGAGAATCACTGGTTTTCATAATAATTAGGATTTTTATATCTTTGTCGTTAAGATTTACGATATCAAAATTATTCATATGTCTTCTCCTTTCTTCATTTATTACGTTTATTCATAGTATTCATCAATAAGCGATAATGTTCTTTTAATTAAATCATGTGCTTTTCCTACATCGAGCAAATCTGTTGTATCCAAAGGTGCAGTAGGATTATCCCAATGCGACAATTTATTTCGGTTACTATTAAAGAAAGTATAACAATTGCCTATATATTTGACTTGTTCTGTATTAGCTTTCCCATATCTGTCAGAACGTAATCTATATTTAGCCCCTACTTTCTCAAACATATCATAACCCTTTATTTTTATATCTTTCCAATCTGAAATAATCTCCAAATTCAAAAGAATCATTTTTAAATGACCATCTATTGCTCTGATTACAGGTTGTGCCAAATATGTACCATCAAACATATTCCCATCCAGCTTTAAATTATATACCGCCTGATGTAATGTTTTCGACATCTTTACTGGCAGTTTATCATAAGCGTTCGGCATATAATATTGAAATTTTGAACTAATTTCATCTTGGTCAACATTAATTTTGTATGTATCATTGTATATCTGAGGAATTTTCTCAATTTCTACTAATTCAGTCACATATGACAAAATAGTCGAAAAAAGTTGCTTGGGTTTTCCCTGCATAACAAGTTTATTACCCTTGTCATAATAATTTATCACTATTTTATCCTTATTACCTAATTTTAACGAAACAGAATGGCCATATGCAATATTCTTTTCTTCTTTCTGAATACTATTTGTTCCAAACTCTTCCTCTACCAAAATCAATATTGTTTTTAGATCTGACCACAAGATATCATCAACGGTAAACCAAAAATCTCCTTTTTTTATTTTAGGAATACCTTTCCCATCCGTCAATGCTGCTTTCGCTAATTTATCAGCCTCTTCATTGTATTTGTTCCCTGTATGTGCAGCTATTTTTTTGAATGAAATATTAAGTTTATCACTATTCTCTTTCATGAACTGTGCATACTTCTTTGTCAAATTGTTTTTGGCTTTCCACTCGCCAGTAGCCCATTTCTCTATGCCTAAATAATCATAACATATCTCTATTGCGGAATATCCATTCTTCTCACACCATTTTACTGCAAACATTGCTCCCAACATCTCTCCTGTAACATTTCGCAATGCTATTGAATCTGGATTATCTCCATTTCCGGACTCCCGAACAATCTCACCATTAGGAGTAATTATAACACAACCAAACGCATACTTACCAATATTTAAATCAAAACTGCCATCAACATATGCTATAATCTGACTTCCTAAAACTTCTTCCCCTTTTTCAAAAGAAATATTTAGCTCACTCTTCTCTATCCCGGATAAATATTTATTTGCATCTTCCTCTGTAAAAAAACTCTTATATTCTGCCCCCGGATACCCATTAACTGAATCGTTACATTCATTCCAACTTCTAAAAATTCCAACAGTTTTTCCTTTTTTTACAGCATATATCTTATTCTTAGCCATTACATTCTTTTCCCCCAGAGTGAGACATTATAACAAGTATCTCTTCGCCTGTCAACACTTCAACACTTTTTCGTCATGACATCATATCTGTCGCTGTGCCTACATAATTCAAAAGCCCCTTCATAAACCAAATCCATCCTTTTCCGCTTATACTGACAAATGGACAAATTTTTTCATAATTTATTCAGGCGTTTGTGATGACTCTAACCATACAGGCAGACGCTTTTCTTAAAATAATTATAGTCTAAATCTGTAGATATCTCAACAAATTTATAAATTCTTCACAAGTCCAGGCGCTCATCTTCTCCCCATATCCGCTCCAGCCGCCCTCCCAGCCTGCTCAAAATTTCATTGGTGATGGTACCGGAGAGTTCCGCCCAGTCACAGGCAGTGATCTGCTCCTCTCCCCAGGAGCCGATCAGGACAGCGTATCCTCCGGCCACGACAGCGGGGATACCAGTCACATCCACAATGGTCTGATCCATGCAGATACGGCCCAGGATGGGAGCTCTCCTGCCGTTAATCAAGACGGAGCCTGTACCGCAGGAAAAGGAGCGGGGAAGGCCGTCGGCGTAGCCGATGGCAAGGATGGCCAGAGTCCGTTCTTTTTCGGCTGTATAAGTGATTCCATAACCCACGGATTCCCCTGGATTAAGGTTTTTTACAGCAGTAATACGGGCCTTTAAGGAGAGGATGGGCTGCAGAAGGGCCCCAAGGGTTTTGGTGTCTTCTCTGGTGCTTAACACCCCATAGAGGGCGATTCCGGCCCGGACATAGTCTGAGGAAAGCTCCGGATATTTGAGGAGGCCATAGCTGGAGAGAAGGTGGATTTTCGGACAGGGACATCCCTGCATTTCCAATCCCTCCACACATCGGAAAAAGGCCGCGGTCTGTTTTTTTACGTAGGATTCTTCCCTTTCCGTCTGCCCGTCGCAGGTGCATAGATGGGTAAAGATTCCGTCCAGGATCAAGTTCTCCATATGCCAGAGGCTCTGCAGTCCTTTCAGATTTTCCGAAGGCTCTCCCAGCCTGTGCATTCCGGTGTCGATTCCCACGTGGACATGGATTTTTTGACCAAAAGAGTTTAAAAGCTCTCCATAGGAAACGTCGACGACGGTCTGGGTCAGGCAGAAGCGGGAGAGCAGGGAAAACTGGGAGGGATGGGTGTAGCCAAGAATGAGGATTTCTCCGGTGATTCCCTGTCTCCGAAGCTTGGCTCCCTCAGCGGCACAGGCCACACAGAAGGAGTCGATCCCCAGACGGTTCAATTCTTTGGCGAGTAAAAGGGCGCCATGGCCGTAAGCGTTGGCTTTTACAGCCGGCATCAGACGGCAGCCTCCTGGAGCGAGCCCTCTCAGATATTCCACATTGTGGAGGAGGGCCCGGCGGTCAAGTTCAATCCAGGCCCGTCTGCCGGAAACACTGGGAGCTGCCTCTTTCCTGGGGCGGGAGAGGAGGGCTGCTGCTTTGGATAGAAGCACTGTGGCTGCGAAAGCAGCGGCAGAGGTCAAAAGGCTCACCGACAGGTATTGGACCAGAGGATTTTCCACCAGAAGCCAGGTCAGGTGAAGAGGCTTTGCCGCCATCCGAAGGGCGATCAGGACGGCAGGATGGAGAATATAGATCCAGGCAGAGATATTCCGGAGCCTTTTGGAAGAAGGTTGGTTTACGCAGAGGGCCAGCCGGAAAAGGAAAAACATGGAGGGCGCCAGAAACAGGTACATGCTGTCATGGCGGGGCGTCTCAAAATGGCGCAGCAAAAAAGCCTCCAGGGTCATCAGGGCAAAAGAGAAGATAAATCCAAGCAAAGTCCGGCGTCTGTCTTTTATTTGTCCCAAGGAGGACTCTCTGGAAAGCCCTGCTCCGAGGACCAGGAACAAAGGAGCAAAAAACAGACCGTTTCTGGTATAGGAGGATACCTGGAATAACCCTTCATATATGGCCTTCAGGGGAGGGACGGAGGCAACGAGCCCATAGTAGCTGTCCCCAGAGAGCCCGATGAGGTAGAGAAGCGCTGCCGCCCAGGCCGCCATGGGCCAGGAAAGGAAACGCATCAAAAGGGCGGCCAGAAAAACACCCAGGATGCAGGCCGGGAAATACCACAGATGGTAAAATGTTCCGTCAAAAAACACCATGCGAAGGAATCCGCCTGCGGTCAGCCCTCTATAATGCCCCGCATAGATGCCAAAGGGCAGGTAGAGTACCACGGAAAACAGATACAAAAGGCTGGTTTTTAAGAGGAAGCGCCGGAGGCGGGACGGAAACAGGGAGTGGGAGTCTTCTCCAAGGACAAAATACCCTGTCACCAGAAAAAAGAAGGGGACCGCCAGGCGGGCAAGGACTCTTGTGAGGAAAAAATCGGCCTCAGGGCTTATGGCCGACAAAGGCGAAACATGGATGGCAATGACCAGGAAGGCGGCCAAAAGCCGGAAACGGTCAAGGCCGCCCCTAAAAGCCGCCGCCCCGCCGGGGGAGATGTTACGAGGCATATCCATCCCTCCATTCTGTGATGATAAAGCCGTCCACATTGTCCCCGGAGACAGAATAGGGCAGCCTGTCGCTGACGAAGAGCCAGGTAATTTCATCTTTCCTGGCAGGAAGCCAGGAGACGGCGATTTTCCGTTCCCCTTCAGTGAAGAGATAAGGATGCTTCCCATGGGGGAAATCCCTCAGGAAAAAGATATATTCTTCCAGGGTAAGCCCTTCCTGTTCCATGATCGCCCCGTGGGGTGTTCCAACATAGCGGAAGTGCCAGGGTTCATGGCCGATGCCGGTGATGCCCTCTTTTTTGGAGGGATAGCGGCGGATAAAACCGTACTGGGGCGCCTGGGCCGCAAAGGCGCGGCAGATGCCAAAATCCGGAAAATCGGGGCAGAGAAAATCAATGGAATCCTGCTTGAGCGCCAGATCAATGGCAAGGCCGGTCTGATGTTCACTGTGGCCGGGCAAGGCCACGTAGGTACTTGTGAAAGCTTTCCCGTGCCGGACAAGAGAGTCGTTCCAGATCTCTGTCTGTTCTGCCAGAGTGCGGTATCCGCTGACAGGCACAATCCCGTCCCATCCGCCGATCTGGTCCATAAGGCCGCAAAAGAGCACGGCGGCCCGCCGTTTTAAAAGTACGGGCGTTTTGGCCGTGTGTCCGCACAGAACGGACAGGGCTTCCGGCCCGAAATCGCCTGACAGGGAGAAATCAGGTTCTTTATAATCATAATCCCGGTTCACTAAAATCAGGCTCCCCCTGTGGACCTGTTCCGGGGATAACTGTAAGGCCCTCATGATCGTACCGCCAGTCGGATGATCCGGTCCAATACCTGAGAGAAAGAATAGCCGGCAGCCTTCATCATGCCGGGATAACGGCTGTGCTCTGTGAAACCGGGAATGGTATTGACCTCATTGAATACAATCTCTCCCTGTGGCGTCAAAAACATGTCCACCCGGGCGAAGACGGAGCAGCCCAGAGCCCGGTAAATGACCTTGGCTGTTTCTTTGAGCCTTGCGGAAAGGTCCCGGTCGATTCTTGCAGGCACGTGGATGGCAGAGGTTTTCAGGGTATATTTTTCCGTATAATTAAAGAAGCCTTCCGACAGTTCAATCTCGTCCAGCTCCCCGGTGATCAGCTCCTGGGTGCCGAGGACGGCACAGCCCACCTCGAAGCCAGCGATATTTTCTTCCAGAATCACCTGGCTGTCGTAGTGGAAGGCCAGGGCGACGGCGTCAGAGAGCTCTTCCAGCTTTTCCACCCGGGTGATGCCGTAGGAGGAGCCGGAGCGGACCGGCTTCACATAGAGAGGAAAGCCGATCTCAAGGGCAAAGGACAGAGCGTGGGCAATGGGATCGTTGGCGTTTAAAGTCATAGATCTGGGAACCCTGACGCCGGCCAGGGCCGCCAGCTTATGGGCCCGGTCCTTGTCCATGCAGAGGGCGGAGGAAAGGGTGTTGCAGCCAGCCAGGGGAATGCCAAAGAGCTCCAGAAGCCCCTGCAAGGTGCCGTCCTCCCCGTTTTTTCCGTGTATGATGGGAAGGGCCACGTCAACAGGGATGGATCTGGAGGGTCCGTCCGGTTGTGGGAAAAGAAGCAGCCTGTGGTCCACCCGCTCTGTGGAGAGCATGGCGGGAATGGAATCTTTTTCATTGGCCCAGGTGTTGTCTTTGATTTTTTTTGTGTCGCCTTGAAAATAGAACCACCGTCCGTCCATAGTGATGCCGACGGGGATCGGGCAATAGTTTGCCCGGTCCAGATTTTCGATGACGGCGTAAGCCGATTCCAGAGAAACTTCGTATTCCGAAGAGCAGCCTCCGAAAAAAACAAGAACATTCCATTTACGCATAAGAATTGTCCATCCTTTCCAAAACAGATAAAAGCACTGTGTTTTACTGACAGCTTGATTCTATCAGAACACAGTGCATAAGGTTTGTGGTTTTCCTTCGAAAAGGATGACAGTTTTCTCACGGCTTTATGAAGTTTTTCTTAAGGACAGAGGGAGCAAAACTGTGAAGCGGATGGTTTCATCCGCACTTTCTGCCCGAATGGAGCCGCCGAACCGTTCCGTAAGTTCTTTGGCGATGGCAAGGCCCAGTCCTGCCCCTCCGGTGGCAGAGGAGCGGGAGGAATCCAGGCGGAAAAACTGGTCAAAAATGCGGTCAAGCTTTTCCGGAGGAATGGTCCGGCCACGGTTTTCCACAGAGATTTTTGCGTATTCCCGGACCGGGGCTAAGGAAAGCCGTATGGGATTTTTCGGATAACTGTAATTGACGGCGTTTCGGATCAGGTTGTCAAAAACTCTCTCCAGCTTATCGCTGTCGCAAAATACATAGACTTGGGGGGCAATGTCCAGGGTCCAGGTCAGATTTTTTTCTGAGAGGATAGGGAAAAATTCACTGGCAAGCTGCTCCAGCATACGGCTTAGATGGATCTGTTCCGGCTCCAAAGTAATGGAAGTCAGGTTGAAGCGGGTGATGTCAAAAAACTCGTTGATCAACTCCTCCAGCCGCTCTGCTTTATTGAGGGCAATGCCCAGATATCGCTCCTGAAGGCCGACAGAGATCTGCGGTTCGTCGTGGAGAAGGGTCAGATATCCGATGACACTGGTGAGGGGGGTTTTCAGATCGTGGGCCAGATAGATGATCAGATCGTTTTTCCGCTGCTCTGCCTCTTTGGCGATTCTGGCATGGGCGGCCGCCCGCTCCCGCACCTGATTTAATTCATCCTGCAGTTCCTTGAGGGTGTCAGAGAGGATGATGGGCGAGGGTTCCGGTTCTGCCAGCCGCTCTGCCGCACGGGCAAGCTCGTCCAGATACCGCACGATCCGGGAAAAAGATGCAAAGGTGATCACAACCCACCCGACTAAAAGGGTCAGCAGATAGAGAAGAGGAGCGAAATTTTCCACTCGCTTTAACAGCCAATAGAGGGGGTTCTCCGGATACCAGGTGAAAAGATTGTGCCCCGCCCAGACCACAAACAGGCCAAGAGCGGTGAAGCCCACCGTAAAGACGGCCAGAGAAAGAAAATACCGGAGAAAAAGCCGTTTTGTCATTTTGCTTTTGATCAGACGTTCCGAAGTCATGCTACTCAATGGTATACCCCACCCCCCAGACAGTTTTGATATATTTGGGCCTTCTGGCCGGCTCATGAAGCTTCTCCCGGAGCCTTGCGATGTGGGCCATGACCGTATTGTTGCTGTCCAGATATTTTTCTCCCCAGACTGCCTCGAAAAGCTCCTCCGAAGGGACCACAGCTCCCTGATGGGCACACAGATACCAGAGAATGTCAAATTCCAGGGGCGTCAAAGAAATCTCTTTTCTGTTTAAGGTACAGCGGTGGCTGTCTTTGGAGATGAAAAGCCCACGGATATCGTACTCCGAAATTTCCCGGAGGGGGGCACCTGGATTATAGCGGGTATAACGGCGCAGCTGGGTCTTTATGCGGGCCAAAAGTTCCAGAGGATTGAAAGGCTTGGTCACATAGTCGTCCGCTCCCAGAGTCAGCCCTGTGATTTTATCCATGTCCTCCACCCGGGCCGTCAGCATAATAATAGGAAACAAATGATTTTCCCGGATTCTCTGGCAGAGGGTGAAGCCGTCCATATCCGGCAGCATCACATCCAGAATGGCCAGGTCCGGCTCAGAGGCTTCCACGGAGGAAAGGGCAGAAACCCCATCATAGAACTTACAGACCTGATAGCCTTCATTTTTCAGATAGACTTCCACCAGATCGGCAATTTCCCGTTCGTCATCCACAATTACAATCGTTTCGTTCATAAGCACTCCTGTTTTTTGCTATCTTTCATTGTAGCCGCAGGCTTATTTTTCGTCAAGTAGAAAGAAAGAGAGGCAATATTATACAAAAAGACAGGAGACTTTTCCGGACAGTTTTCACAAAAATGAAGGGAAAAAGCGAAATACTCTTACAAAATGGGGATTAAAATGGTAAAATAAAAACAGCATCGGACGAAAAAGGAAAATTATGGAAGAGAAAGGAGGCTGCGAAATGTTCCAGGTGGGCGAGATGATTGTGTGTGACCATAATGGTGTGTGCAGGATACTGGATGTGACAGAAATGCCGGAGTTAAAAGAAGGTATTTTGTATTATGAGCTGGAGCCTGTGTATTCAAAAGGAAGCCGGATTTATGTTCCGGTGGACAGTGAAAAGCTGGTGATGCGGAGGGTTTCCACGGCAAAAGAGGTGGAAGCGCTGTTAAATGAGATTCCTGATATTGAAACCATATGGATTGCCAATGAAAAGAAACGAGAGGAACAGTATAAGGAGGTGGCCAGGCGGTATGACTGCCGGGAGTGGGTTAAGATCATCAAAACCATCCATCTGAGAAAACGAAGCCGCGGCCTGGAGGGAAAGAAGATTACATATATTGATGAAAAATATATGAAACTGGCACAAGAAAACCTTTACGGAGAGATCAGCATTCCCTTAAACATTGAGCGGAACCGGGTGGAAGAATATATCCGGGACCGGCTCGGAAACAGGGAGAAGGAATAGAAAAAACTGAGATTATTTGTGGGAGATGATCCATATGAAGATTGGAAAAGAAGTGCTTTACCTGACTCGGTCCGAAGTGCAAAAAACAGGACTGACCATGAAAGAGTATATTGACCTGATGGAAGAGGCTCACCGGGATAAAGGGAACAAAGCCATCCTCATGCCGCCCAAGCTGACGCTGCAGCCCAACGAAAATCTCTTTATGCTGGGTATGGGCTGTGTGGTGGAGCGGACTGGGGCTGCCGGGATCAAATGGCTGTCCGGCTGCGCCACGAACCGGGACAAAGGGCTGCCGCGGTTCACAGGCTTTGTGATCTTAAACGACCTGGAGACGGGAGCGCCGGTCTGTATTATGGACGCCACTTATCTGACAGCCATGCGGACGGCGGCAGTCAGCGGCCTGGCCCTCCGCTATCTGGCAAACAAGGACAGCCGGGTCGTGGGAGTGTACGGCTGCGGCATGGAGGGCAGGACCAATCTGGAGGCCGCCATCTGTGAGTGTCCTGAAATATGCCAGGTCTATGCCTGGGCGCCAAGGCGGGCATCCGTAGAGCGCTACATAGAGGAGATGAGAGAAAAGTTTCCCCATGTGCGCATAGAAGCCTCAGAGGATCCGAAACAGGTCATGAGGGAAGCAGATATTTTTCTGGGAAGCTCTCCGGTGACCCATGGAGATGAGTTTAAGCTGGTTCGGGCAGACTGGCTGAAACCGGGGCTTACGGCCGTGCCGGTCAACACAGAATCCCATTTTTATGACGAAGCGGTGGAACAGTTCCATAAGATTTACATTGACGACACTGCCATGTATGAACTGTGCCGGGAGAAGGGCCATTATAAAACCTTGAAAGAAACGCCGCCTGAGCTTTCAGAGCTGCTCACAGGAGGGACGGCCGGGAGGGAAGGGAAAGAACAGAAGATCATTACCTTCACGGAAGGGGTCGGCCTCAATGACGTGGCCTGCGGAGAGAAGATCTTCCGTCTGGCCCTGGAAATGGGAATCGGGACCATGCTTCCACTGGAATGAGCGGACACAGGAAATCGGTCTTTTGTATCATATCATGATTGATATCGATGCAGAAGGCCGATTTGTATTTTTTAAGTAACTTGTATACATACAAACCTGGAAAAAGGGAGAGAATAAATAAAAATCCGGAGGAGAAAAGCGATTCAGAAGAAAGGCAGGCCATGGGAATGAAAGACGCAGTTTTGGAACAGGCGGCACAGGAGGAGATGCAGGTCCACACGGACCTGGCGCTGGAGGCGAGGGAATCCTGCAAAGAAGGACAGGAGGGCATCCCGGGAGTGAAGATCGAAGAGTCCGTCCACGGTCCTTCCGGTGTGAAGGTAACCTGGGTGGAGGTCCTCGATGAGCAGGGAGAACAGGTCATTGGGAAACCACGGGGAAGCTATATTACCCTGGAGGCAGAACAGATGGCTGTGCAAGACGAAGGCTGCCACAGAGAAATCTCACAAGCCCTGGCACAATATATCCGGAAACTGCTGGAGGGCTTTGGAAATCCGGGGTCTATTCTGGTGGTGGGCCTTGGAAACCAGGAGGTGACCTCCGATTCCCTGGGGCCAAAGGTTTTGAATAATCTGCGGATTACCAGACATCTGAATTCAGAGACAGAATGTTCCATCAGCGGAATCGTTCCGGGAGTCATGGCCCAGACCGGCATGGAGACAGCAGAAATTCTCCGGGGGATCGTGACGGAGACAAGACCGGGAGCCCTTCTTGTGGTGGACGCCCTGGCAGCCAGAAGCATAAGCCGCCTGGGCACCACCATCCAGCTCGGCAACACAGGCATAAGCCCCGGTTCCGGCGTGGGGAACCACAGGCACAGCCTGACAGAAGAAAGCCTGGGAATTCCGGTCATCGCCATCGGTGTGCCGACCGTGGTGGCTGCTGCGGCCATTGTCTATGATACTGTGGATGCGCTGGCAGAGCTTTTGGTGGCGGCCGGGTCCCAAAATGCGGCTGAGGCAGTGGACGGCATGACCCTTCCAGAGCGGTATCAGATGGTGCGGGAACTGATTGAACCCCGCCTTGGCCCCATGTACGTGACGCCGGGAAATATTGATGAGAGGATCAAACTTTTGAGTTATATTATATCAGAAGGAATCAATCAGGTATTTGCATGAAGGGCTTCTAAGGCTGAGAGCTCCTGCATAAGATGAATATTGACAGCAGGGCAGCCGGCCTTTTGGAAGCCTCTGCCAAAAAGACAAGCATGAGGAGGAGCCAATTTGAGCATCAGAAAGGGACACTCGGGGATAGGGAAGAAAGGAGCGGCCATGGTACTGGCGGCTGCTCTTGGGACTTTTTTTCTGCAGGACGGCCCCTCCAGAATGACAATCCTTGCAGCCGGTCCCCCGCTTCTCTCTTTTTTGTCCGGAGAGACGGCAGAGTCTTTGGGGAGGAATCTTCTGAAACAGGCCTCAGGGATCCAGACCTTTGCTTCCTTTATGGAACAGCAGGAAGAGGAACCGATCCAGAAGGACGGGGACCCTGCTTACCGGGTGGCTGTGGCAGAGGCAGAAAGTGACGGGGAAGCGTTTCATCCGGCCGCCGCGCAGACGGGGGCGGCAGAAGGCGGGAGCGGGACAGGGGAAGTGGAGGAGCAGACAGGAGAAACCGGCCAGGCGGCGGAAGGTTCCAACGGCCAGGAAACAGCACAGACTGACAGTCAGGAGAATTCCCAGGCAGTTTCCGGGACGCCGGCCATGGCGGCCACAGAGATAAAGGGGACTGTGTACACCGCAGAGCAGCTTGCGGATTTTGAATTTGTGAAGAAGACCTTTTTTTATGTACATAAATCCACAACCGTCTATCCGGAGCAGCTTGATGCCTCTGTTCTTTTAGGCAAGGATATGACTCTGCCGGAGAGCGCGGAACCTCAGATTCTCTTGTTCCACACCCACGGGAGCGAAGCCTTTTCCGATTCGGAAGAGGGGAATCCAGATATGACTGTGGTGGGTTTAGGAAATTATCTGGCTCAGCTTTTGAGCGAACAGTATGGGATCCAGGTGATCCACAATACAGAGGTGTTTCCTTATTCTGACTCCTATTCCATGGCCCTTGACATGATCAAACGGACACTGGCCGAGTATCCGAGCATTCAGGTGACCATTGACCTTCACCGGGATTCCGGCGGTCATGACGTGGTGGATATCAATGGAAAGCCCACAGCGCCCATTATGCTGTTTAACGGAATGTGCCAGACGCCGGACGGTCCACTGGAGGATGTGGAAAATCCTTATCTTCTTGACAATCTGGCTTTTAATTTCCAGATGAAACTTGCGGGAGAAGCCTATTATCCCGGGCTTATGCTCCGCACCTTTTTAAAGGCATACCGTTACAATCAGCACGTGCTTCCAAGGGCGACTTTGGTTGAAGTGGGAACAGAAAACAATACCTATGAGGAGGCCAAAAATGCCATGGAACCCCTGGCAGATATTTTATATAAAGTATTACGAGGAAAATAGAGGGAAGCATATTTTAAATAGAAAATGATTATTAACGAGAATAAAAATCATATTAATAACGAGATTAATAGACTAAGTTTTCGGAATTGCCGTAATAAAAAGTTGAAAAAAGTCTATGGCATGGATACACTCAGATTACAATAAAAGAAGTTTTACAAATGAAGAAGTTTTGGAATCCGACAAAAAAAATCACAAAAAGAAGAATGTTTTCTTGCTTTTTTCGTGCAATGTGGTATGCTATAGTCTATAACCTGAAAATATCCGTAGGGAAGAATGGAGAGACAGCATGAAAAAGAATAATCGGATGACAGACCGGGAACTGACGGTGATGAAGGCAATCTGGGCTATCAAAGAGGATGTAACAACTTCTAAAATAGTCAGGCAGCTTCAGGAGTGGTACGGTGAAAAACTGACGCCTCAGGCGATCGGGGTTTATATTGAAAAGTTAAAGAAAAAAGGTTATATCCGTATTACAAAACCGGATAATTATTATAAAGTATATGAGCCTCTGCTTTCTCAGGAGGAGTTTATGCAGGAGCAGGTGAGAACCATTGCCAGCTTCTGGAATAAAAGTACAGCCCGCTACGGGATCATGGCTTTGAGCGGTGCGGAAGAGCTGACAGAAGAAGAAGCCGAAGAACTCAGGAGAATTTTGGATGAGCTTAATTAGCATTTTTGTGATGATCCTTCTGACGTCCCTGACTGGAACCGTGATTTTGGCATTCTGGAAACTGGTGAGTATCGAGCTGGAGCGGCGCGGAGAGATCGGTCTGATCTCTTCTTTGCTTTGGGTGGTACTGCTTTTCCATCTGATCCCGGTGGTGTTTCTGTGCCTGGTATGCTGCGCGGGCGTTTTTCATGAAGGAGAGGCGGGAAAACTGCTGGCGGCGACGCCTCTGTTAATCAAGATCACAGAGGTGTTAGCTGTATTATGGCTGGTGGGCTTTTTCATAGAAATTTCCCGGTATATGCTGCAGCAAAAAGTCAGAAGAGTGGAACGGATGATCGGCATGCCGGCCGGAAGGAGGTCCATGGAGATTGTCCAGCTGGTGAAGGAACGGCTTCACATTACGGAAGAGATTCCCGTCTATGAGCTGGCAGACTGCAGGTGTCCTTTTATCGCAGGGTTTTTAAAGAACCGTATCTTTATTCCAAAGGAAATTGATGATGCCAGAGAGATGGAAATGATTCTGGAACATGAGCTGTTTCACTATGTGCAGAAAGATCTGTATATGAAGAAGCTCTGCGCCTGGATTGTCAGGATTCAGTGGTTTAATCCTTTTGCGCACCGTCTGGTCCGCCAGGTGGACAGTTGGGGCGACAGTTTCTGCGATTATCATATGTGCTATGGTGCGGACGGCCGCTGGGATATGAAAGAATATTTCGATGTGGTCATCAAGCACACGAAGAAAAAGGAAAAAAGTTATTTTTACAACAGTATGCACATGGGCAGAAGCAAGAAGGAGATTCATAGGAGGATGGAACGGATGAAAAAAGTGAGGACAAAAAGGCAGTTTAAGCGGATGTCAGCGTTCTTGCTGACACTTTGTTTTTTGATGGCCTCAGCCATCACGTCCCTGGCGGCAGGCGGCGGGATGGAGCAGTTATATGAGAAGATTTATGAAGCCTCCATGGTGAAAAGCTATGGGGAAGAGCTGATGGAGGAAGCGGAACTGGAGGAGTACACCAAAGACCGGACCGATTATGAGGAAATCGTGGAGATGGAAGGGGAGATCACCCTGGATTCCAGAGGAGTGAAGACCTATAACTGGGATATTAAGGCGGGGGTCGTCTATGAGACAGAGCTTTTCTGGGCCACCAAGGGGGATAAGATCGGGGTTAGTCTTTCTCCATCACCGTTGTCATCTAAGACTGGAATGGGGCTGGACCAGCCCAACGGAGTCCTGCGGGGCGTTTCCAGCACAGGTGCCTATAGTCATACTTTCACTGTAGAGTACACCGGCTTCCACCGGGTCTTCGTGGAAAACATGGAGAGCAAAACCATTTCGGTTGGCGTAAGTGTGTCCAGATAAATTTACATAGAGAAAAGTCTGCCGGGAGAGCGGCAGGCTTTTTTGTCATATGGGAAACATTAATATTAATGTGGTATGCTTTCTGGAGCTTTCAGCCATACTATTCCTGAAGGAGGGATGTAGGATGGCAGAAATGCAGATTCATTCTCATGTGACAGAGCTTCCCCAGTCCTGTAAGTCCGCCGCCGAGCGTATGGCAGCGGAGCTTGAGGAGGAAGACCGCTATGTAAACTTAAGCGGAGACTGTCTCAAAAAGCTTACGAAGCTGGAACAGAAGATCGGCAAAGAGACCGGTGAGAAGGTGGCGCTGGTGGCCTACCGGCTCTGACCGGCCGCAGAAGCTGTTTCTTCCCCTGAGGGCTCATACAGAGCGTTATGGCTCTGAACTGTCTGTACAATGGTATCCAGAAGGAGCGGGATGTCAAGGGGCTTGGTCAGATGGGCGTCCATGCCGCTCTCGATGGATTTGCGCCTGTCGCTCTCAAAGGCATTGGCAGAGAGGGCGATGATGGGGAGCCGGGAGAGGGCGGGGTCTTTGAAACTGCGGATAGCCATGGCGGCTTCCCGCCCGTCCATGACCGGCATCTGGATATCCATGAGGACCAGGAGATAATCCCCTGGTCTTGAGTTTCTCAGTTTTTCCACGGCGATGAGACCGTTTTGGGCCGGTTCAATGAGAAAACCCAGTTCCGTCAAAACGTCGGTCTCGATCTCCATATTCAGTTCATTGTCCTCCACCAGAAGAATCCTCTGGCCAAGAAGCTGGTCCAGGGTGATTTCCGGTCCGGAGACAGATGCGTGAAATTCTTTCTGGATGCGGAAGCGGAGGGTGACGGTGAAGATGCTGCCTTGTCCCAGGCTGCTCTTTACTTCAATGGTCCCGCCCATCTGGCGGACGATGTTTCGGGCAATGGTGAGACCGAGGCCGGAACCGTGGACGCCGCTGAAGGTGGTATTCTTTTCCCGCTCAAAAGGCTCGAAGATATGGCCAAGGAAATCCTTTCCGATGCCAATGCCGGTGTCTTCCACTGAGAACTGATAGACGGCATAGTCATTGGGAAGGCTTTCCAGCTCTGTGGAGGACACAGAGACACATCCGTCGCCGGGAGTGTAAGTGACGGCATTGTCAACCAGATATAAGAGGATCTGTCTCAGCTTTCCCTGATCACAGAAGACATTGTTGTGCATGAGGCCGGAACAGCCGGCCGAAAAGCCGATGCCTTTATCAGAAGCCTGAGGCAGCATAGTCCTGTAAATATCATGGATTAATTCCGCCAGATCACATTCTTCCTCGTTGACGGGAGAATCGTTTGCCTCGCTCCAGGAAATTTCCAGCACTTTTTCGATCAGGTCAAGGAGCTGTCTTCCGGCGGCTTCAATCTGATTCAGATAATTCAGGATAGATTTCGGATCTTTGAGATTCTGCTTTGCCAGCCCCGCATAGCCAAAGACTGCATTTAAGGGAGTGCGCATGTCATGGGACATATTGGAGAGAAAGGTATTTTTGGCGGTGATGGCCAGATTTGCGTGCTCCAGCGCCTCTTCCAAAATCTGGTTCTGTTCCATTTCCCGCCGGATTTCGTCGTCGACCCTCCGAAAACCCAGGACAATCTGAGAGACTCCCTTCTTTTTTCCCACATTCACAATGCGAAGCTGCAGGTACTGCCTTGCGCTGCCGCATAAAACCTGGTAGTTGATGGTGTAGGTTTTGTTCTCCGAAAGCTTCTGCCGCATATAATCCGGGGAAGTGGTCTCTGCCACGAACTTCTGGTTTTCCGGGACAACCTGAGTGTTAATGTATTCGGACATATAAGCGTCAAAGCCACAGACCTGGTCGGAACTGTCAAACAGGCCCTCTGAGCGTGCGCTCAGACGGTAGGGAAGGATGGTGTCTGCCTCCAGATCCACATAAAGGATAGATTCATAATTTATGCTGAGCCCCTCAATCACTTCCAGGCGCCTTAACTGTTCCTGGCTGACGAGCATCCGTTCTTTGTCATGCTCCTGGATCAGAGTCCGGATTTTTTCTTCCTTCTCTGTCAGGAGGGCGGCTTTTTCCGCCATATAGCGGTTTTTCTTTTCCGTGGCCTCGCCTACAAATACATAGAAAATATCTCCCACAGAATCGGTGTGGACAAAGTGGCCATAGTCTTCGACCCAGCGGATCTGTCCGTCTTTGGAGATGATGCGGTATTCCACATAATCTAAATCATACTGGCTGGAAGCGATCTGCCTGACAATGCTCTCCTCCACTGCCTCCAGATCCTCCGGATGGACCATTCCCCGGAAAGAATTTTGGGTCAGGGCCCGGAATTCTTTTCTCGTGTTGCACCGGAACATGCGGATCAGAGCCATATTGGCAAAGAGAATCCGTTCTTTACGGTCTGCCTGATAAATAAAAAAACCGCCGGGCATCTCCTCCATGAAACGGATGATTTCACATGCCTTCTGGATTTCCTGTGAATCAGAAAAAGTTTGACATTCCATAAACTGGAAAATATCGGTGTCGTTTTTTTCTAAGGTATTTAGCAGGGACAGCAGCGATTCGATTAAGTTAGATCTTGATTTCAGGTTGTCCATTCTGGCCTTCCTCCCAACAGTTTTCAGATTCAGTTTATCACAAAAAATAGAAGCTGTCATCAGTCAGAGGAGGATTTTGGGAGAAATCTGTCTTGAATAACGGATACAATTATGGTAAATTGGTAATGGACACAGACAATGGGTGTTTTTTCTCAGTGGCAGCAGCAGGAAGGTCTGGCCAGAAGGAGTTATACTGATGATTCGTAAGCCAAAAAAATTTTTAGTAACCAGTTTTACCTGCCTGATCATTTTGTGCATCGGGGTATTTTTCTGGGTGTCGTATACCATGTCCAAACGGAGTGAGGTATCGATCAGTGAGATCGGGTCCATCTATATGTCGGAAATGAACAGGCAGTTGCAGCAGAAGTTTACGGCGATCATAGAGCTTAAGCTGTCTCAGGTCAATGGGATCATGGAGCGGACAGATCCGGAGACGACAGAGTACGGCCAGGAGCTTTTAGAAAACCTGGCCCTCAGCGCCAGTGTCCGTGAGTTTACCCATCTGGCTCTTTATGCGGAGGACGGGAGCTGTCAGGTCATCTATGGCGAGCCGGCCGAGATTTCGAACCAGGAGGAATTTTTTGATGGAATGGGAAAGGAATCCGGCATCGTAGGCAGCGGCGTCGATGCAGAGGGAGAGCGGCTTTTGCTTTTGGGGTTGGAGAGTCATTATGCCATGGAAGGCGGAAAGCGGGCGGTGGCCCTGGTGGCGGGGCTTCCTATGACCTATCTCCAGGAAGCCCTGGTGCTGGACGACGAAAATTCATTGATGTATACCCATATTATTCATGAAGACGGAAGCTATGTGATCCGCACCGGGGAAGCTTACCGGGACAGCTATTTTGCCCGTGTGCAGGAGCAGTATGAAGGCGGAGATGGGAAAAGCGGGGATGAGTATGTGGAGGAGCTCAAGGAGGCCATCAGTAAGAAGGAGGATTATTCGGCTCTGATCCTTATGAATGGAGTGCACCAACATATTTATTGTACCACATTGCCCAGCTCCAACTGGTATCTGGTCAGCATCATGCCTTTTGGGATCCTGGATGATGCGGTCAACAGTCTGGGAGACCAGCGGGTACATACGATGATCATGGCCTGTGGGGTGATCATGGTCGCTATTATTGCAATCTTCATTCTGTATTATCAGGTTTCTCAGCGGCAGATGAAGGCAATGGATGAGGCGAAGGCGGATGCTGTGCGGGCGAACAGGGCCAAGAGTGAATTTTTATCCAACATGAGCCATGACATCCGCACCCCCATGAACGGCATTGTGGGGATGGCGGCCATTGCCACCGCCAACATTGACGATAAATTCAGGGTGCAGGACTGTTTAAAAAAGATTACTCTCTCCAGCAAGCATCTTCTGGGACTGATCAACGACGTGCTGGATATGTCCAAAATCGAGAGCGGAAAGCTAAGTCTGAATATGAACCAGATCTCTTTGCGGGAGGCCATGGATAATATTGTCAACATCGTGCAGCCCCAGGTTCAGGCCAGAAACCAGCATTTCGATATTTTCATCCAGAAAATTGAGACGGAGGAGGTGTATTGTGACAGCATCCGTCTGAACCAGATCCTGATCAACCTGCTTTCTAATGCGATCAAATTCACGCCGGAACACGGTTATATCAATGTATATCTGGATCAGGAGCCTTCGCCCAGGGGGGAGGCTTACGTCAGGTGCCATTTCCGGGTGAAGGACAGTGGCATCGGCATGGAGCCGGAGTTCCAGGAGCATATTTTTGATACGTTTTCCAGGGAGAAAAACTCCAACGTGGATAAGATTGAAGGAACCGGCCTGGGCATGGCCATCACCAAATCTATTGTAGACGCCATGGATGGAACGATTGAGCTGATCAGCGCGCCGGGGAAGGGCAGTGAGTTCCATATTACGATGGACATAGAGAAGGCAGACGGCCCGGAAAAGGATATGTGTCTGCCGCCCTGGAAAATGTTGGTGGTTGACAACAACGAAGATCTTTGTTTCAGCGCCGTTGCCACCCTGAAGGAGATCGGCATTGAAGCAGAGTGGGCTGTGGATGGCAAAACGGCAGTGGAAATGGTGAAAAAACACCATGAGAAAAATGACGATTACGAGATTGCGCTTCTGGACTGGAAAATGCCGGGGATGGATGGATTGGAGACTCTCAAGCAGATCCGTCAGTATCTGGGAGAGGCCACGCCCATCCTGATCATATCAGCCTATGACTGGAGTGACATTGAGGATGAGGCCAAAGCGGCAGGGGCCCAGGGCTTTATTTCCAAGCCGTTGTTTAAATCCAACCTGTATTTGGGACTGCGTCATTTCGCCGGCGGTGAAGAGGTGGAGGAGGAGAAGCAGGAGGAGAAGCAGGAGGAGTTTGCCGGAAAGCGGATTCTTCTTTCGGAGGACAATGATTTAAACTGGGAGATTGCCGAGGACATTTTGACAGAGGCAGGCTTTGAGGTGGAACGGGCGGAAAACGGAAAAATCTGTGTGGAAACCTTCCAGAAATCAGCAGTTGGGTATTATGATTTGATCCTGATGGATATCCGTATGCCGGTGATGAACGGCTATGAAGCGGCCGAGAAGATCCGGTCCCTTGACCGGGCGGACAAGGGTCTGCCGATCATTGCCATGACGGCGGACGCCTTCTCAGACGACATCAAACATTGCCTGGAATGCGGCATGAATGAACACGTGGCAAAGCCCATTGATGTGGACAGGCTGACTCAGATTTTGAAGAAATATTTAAAGGGAGCGTAATTTGAGAAAGGAAGAGAAGGAGAGGGAAGTATGGGGATGAAAAAATACGAGATCGGTACAAAAGAAAACAGGGCGTTTTTGAGGGAGATCTGTATGGGACTCCTGGAGTTTGGCCGAAATTTTCCTGCGCCGGGGGGGAGCGCTTACTATTTGAAGGAGGACGGAAAGCCCTGGACGGAAAAAAACCGGGAGGTTTATGAGACTTGCCGGATGGCCCACGTGTATGCCATCGGGGAGTTTCTGGGTTTTTCTGGCGGAAAGGAGCTGGCAGAGAAAGCAGTCGGCAGCCTGATGGGAGAGATGAGAGATAAGGAGAACGGGGGCTGGTATGCGGGCCTTGATCCAGAGGGAAAACCTCTTCCGTCAAAACTGTGCTATGCCCATGCGTTTGTGATCCTGGGAGCCTCTTCTGCAGCGCTGGTTGGAGTGGATGGTGCAGAGGAGCTTTTGCGGGAGGCTATCCAGGTTTATGACCGGTATTTCTGGAATGAAGAGGAGGGGCTGTCCTGCGATACCTGGAACACAGAGTTTACGGTCCTGGACGATTACCGGGGATTAAATGCCAACATGCATACAGTGGAGGCATTTTTGGCGGCGGCAGATGTTCTGGAGGACGAAACCTACAGAGAGCGGGCCGGACGGATCATTCGAAACGTAGTAGGCTGGGCTGAGAACAACAACTGGCGGATTCCGGAGCATTATACAAAAGAGTGGGCTCCGGAGCTGGACTGCAATAAAGAGCGGCCGGACGATCCTTTTAAGCCCTATGGGGCAACGCCTGGACATGGCCTGGAGTGGGGGAGACTGATCCTTCAGTGGGCTCTTTCGGCAGCGCCGGCAGATAAGGAGATTTATATTGAAGCGGCGAAGAATCTGTACCACCGGGCCATAAGCGACGGTTGGAATGCGGACGGGGCGCCGGGGGTGGTCTATACCACAGACTGGGACGGAAAACCGGTGGTCCATGACCGGATGCACTGGACTCTGGCCGAGGCCATCAATACGGCGGCGGTTTTGTACCGGGTGACAGGAGAAGAGCGGTACGCCAAAGATTATGCGGACTTTATGGAATATCTGGATGAAACCGTGCTGGATCATGAGAACGGCTCCTGGTTCCATCAGCTTGACAGGGAAAATCGTTTGGCCGGAACCGTCTGGCCCGGAAAGCCGGATGTATATCACGCGCTGCAGGCGGTTCTGATCCCTTATTATGTGCCGGAGGTTTCTATCGCTCTGGCAGTGAAGCGGGGGCAGGAGATAGAAAAGGGCAGTGCGAAATAGCGAAAAATACCAGGTAAAAGACGCGGTGTGAAAGACGTCCTTTCACGCCGCGTCTTTTATGTATATAGAAGTCTCTTTTTGTTATAGAAAATTAGAAAATCACTTGACTAAATTTTGTCGACAATATATAATATACAAAAAGAAAGCTGTTTCTGGGGAACGTACCCAGCAGCAGGAAAGGAGAACGCGATATGCCAATCGTAAAAGCATCAGAGAACCGCGTAAAGACAGGCGTACATTTTATGCTGGGCAATTACGCACTTGTGGAAGGCGCCATCAGCGCCGGATGTGATTTTTTCGGCGGATATCCTATTACTCCCGCCAACGAGATCTCGGAGAGGATGTCCCAGAGGCTGCCGGAGGTGGGAGGAAGGTTTGTACAGGGGGAGGATGAGCTGTTTTCCATCTTTGCCTGTACGGGAGCCTCCCTGGCCGGGGGAAAGGTTATGACGGCCACAGCCAGCGCCGGATTCAATTATATGCAGGAGGGGCTTGGCTATGCCTATACCATTGAGGCGCCTCTGGTCATTGCCGATGTGCAGCGGTGCCGTGGGGAAAATTATGCCAGCCAGGCGGACGTCTATCAGATGCGTTACGGCGCCAGCGGCGATTATGAGGCAATCGTGGTCTGTCCTTCTTCTGTCCAGGATCTTTATGACTATACGATCTGGGCTTTTAATCTGGCGGAGGAATACAGGAATCCAGTCATCGTCATGTCGGAGACCACCATTGCCCTGATGAGGGAGCGGCTGGATATCCCGGAGGCTTCGAAGATCGACCTGTACAACAGGTCCTATACTTCCAGCGCGCCGGGGCAGTACATGCCTTTTGCGGCGTCAGAATTTGGGTGTCCTGACGCAGCTTTTCTGGGCGAAGGCTACAATACGATTTACTCCCTGAATCCCCATGATGAGAAGGGGAGTATCGACTGGGATCCAGTGGTCTTTGACAGACTCTACAAGAGAGTCTGCGGGAAGATCCGTGAAAATGCGGACAGGATCTGCCGGACGGAACGGATTATGATGGAGGATGCGGAATATGCGCTGATTGCTTATGGAAGTGAAGTGCGTCCTGCCATCGAGGCGGCGGAACTTGCCAGAGAGTGCGGGATCAAAGCCGGGGTCTTAAAGCTCTGCAACGTATGGCCTGTGCCGGAGAAAGCCATTTTGGAGGTGGCGAGAGAGGTGAAGGGTATTTTTGCGGTGGAAATGAATATGGGTAAGTATGTGAATGAGATTCTGCGGGTGGCGGCAGGCCGCTGCCCGGTGGTTCCTGTCACCAAAAATCTGGGCCTGGTACATACTGGCTATGAGATCTTAGAGGAAATCCGAAAAAATGTGTCACCGGCGTATTCTGGATACTCCACAATCGAAAAGGGGGTTAAGTAAGATGAGCGAACGGAAAATCAATCCCAGAAGAAAATACTTAAGGCCGGAAAAGCTTCCCCACTTTTTCTGCTCCGGCTGCGGCTGCGGCCAGGTACTGAATTATTACATGCAGGCGCTGGAGAAACTGGACATGGATCCCCAGAAGATGGTCCATATCGCAGGCGTGGGCTGTACGGCCAGGATCCCTGTCTATATTAAGACAGACATGTTCCACGGTGTCCACGGAAGGACTCTGGCCTGGGCCACCGGCGTGAAGATGATGAGGCCGGACACGCCTGTGGTGATCTTTGCCGGGGACGGCGACGTGGCTTCCATCGGCGGCAATCACCTGATCCATGCGGCCAGGAGGAATCTGGATGTGACGGTAGTCATGGTCAACAACATGAATTTCGCCATGACGGGTGGCCAGGTGGCCCCCACCACCCCGGAGAAGGCCCGTACCATGACGACTCCTTACGGGAGCGCGGAACCGAGATTTGACGTGTGCGCCTTGGCACAGGCGGCAGGCGCCACCCACGTGGAGCGGTGGACCACAACCCAGCCGGCCCAGTGCAAGAAGGCCCTGGAGCGGGCCCTCACCCACAAAGGTTTCTCCCTGATTGAGATCGTTTCCCAGTGCCCGACCCATTTTGGCCGATATGCCCTGAAAACAGGGGATCCGAACGCCGTGATTGCGTGGATCAAAGAGCACACCTATACGGATGCCCAGGCAAAGAAGATGAGCCAGGAAGACATGGAGGGCAAGCTTCGCTGCGGCGAGTACGTCTGTGTGGAAAAGCCTGTTTATGAGGGCACCAATGAGTTGATGTGAGGAGGAAAAGAAAATGATTACATATCCCCAGAGAGTTACCTTATGCGGGTTCGGCGGGCAGGGAATCATTTTGTCTGCCGTGATCCTTGGAACCACTGCCGTGACCAAGGGCGACTTATATGCGGTGCAGACCCAGTCTTACGGCTCGGAGGCCCGCGGCGGCCAGTGCCAGGCGGAGCTTATCATTGATAAGAAGGAGATCAATTCTCCTGTGGCAGAAAAGAAAAACCTGATGGTGGCCATGTTCCAGACAGCTTATGAGAAATACATTCCCACCCTGGAAGAAGACGGTGTTTTAGTGATTGACCCAGATCTGGTGACGGACTTGACTCGTCCCATTGAACATACTTTTAAGGTTCCGGCCACCCAGATCGCAGTGGATCTTGGAAACCGTATGGCGGCCAACATGGTTATGCTGGGCTTTCTCAGTGAGGCCCTTGGCGTGATCGGCCATGAGGATCTTCTGGATGTGGTGAAGGACAATGTGAATTCCCGGTTTGTGGAGCTCAATTTCAAGGCGGTGGAAGCAGGCGCGGCTTATGCAAAGGAGCGGGGCTTATATTATAAGTGAGGAGAGGCCATGAATTTATTTGAATATGAAGGTAAGGGTTTGATGCGGGAATACGGCATTCCTGTGCCAGAGAGCCATCTGATCGTCTCAGAGGGGGAAGCGGCCCCCATGGCCTTTCCTTTTGTCCTGAAGGCTCAGGTCATGACCGGGGGCAGAGGCAAGGCCGGCGGCGTCAAAGTCTGTGAAAACAAGGCAGACTATGAGAAGTATGCCCGCGATATTCTGAACATGGAAATCAAGGGACATAAGGTCCACGGACTTTTGGCAGAACAGATGATGAAGGCGGAGAAGGAGCTTTACCTTTCCATCACTCTGCAGGGGGTGGCAAAGCCGACCCTCATTGCCAGCCGTATGGGCGGGATGGACATTGAGACGGTCTCAAAGGAGAACCCGGAGGAGATTGTGAAGATGGAGATTGACCCTTTCACGGGCCTTAAGGGCTATCAGCTTAAATATCTGGCGAAAAAGCTCCAGGTGGAAGACAAACAGGATTTGTTTGAGCTGGTAAAGAACCTGCAGGACGCATTTTTTAAGGCCGGCGCCCTCTTGGTGGAGATCAATCCCCTGGGGCTGGTGGACGGGAAGCTTGTGGCTATGGATTCCAAGTTCGTAATCGACGGCCATGCCCGCCACATGCAGGAGAAGCTTTCCAGGCTGGAGGAGGCCAGGGAACGGCTCCATGCCTACCAGGCGCCGGAAAAGGAGGCGACCACCATTACCTATGTGCCTCTGGAGGGAGATCTGGGACTGATTTCAGACGGAGCGGGAACGGGCATGCTGACTCTGGATCTGTTAAATGACGCGGGAGGCCATGTGGCAAGCTTCTGCGAGCTGGGCGGAATGACCACAGAGGAGGTGATGTACAGGGCTATGGACCTGACCCTCACAGGACATCCGGAAGTGAAGGGGGTCATCATTGTGCTCATCGGCGGCTTTAACCGGATGGACAACATGGCTCTTGGCATCACCAAATATGTGAAGGAGCATGACGTGAAAATCCCCATTTTTACAAGAATGTGCGGCACCATGGAGGAAGTGGGCCTTGAGACCATGAAGGAAGCGGGAATGCCTGCCTACAACATTCTGGTGGACACGGTGAAGGAGTTTGTCAGCACGGTGGAAGGAGGCAAAAAGGCATGTCGATCCTGATTAACAAGGATTCTAAGGTGTTGGTTCAGGCAATTACGGGGAAATCCGGTTCTCTGCAGACAAAAGCCATGCTGGAGGCAGGCACAAATATTGTGGCCGGCGTGACGCCGGGAAAGGGAGGCCAGGAGGTTTACGGCGTGCCAGTCTATGACTATATTTCCGAGGCGAAGAAAGCCAATGATTTTGACACGGTCATCAGCTTCGTGCCTCCGGCCGGGGCCAAGGATTCCTGTTTTGAGGCCATTGATGCGGGAATCAAGGTATTGGTTCTGACTACGGAGGAGATCGCCCTCCATGATGTGGTGGAGATCATCGCCTATGCGAAGGCCCATGGCACAATCCTGGTGGGGCCTGGGTGTGCCGGTGTCATCGCTCCCGGCGTCTGCAAGGTGGGGGCCCATCCTGTCCGGTTTTTTACCAGGGGACGGGTGGGAGTGGTATCCAAGAGCGGAGCGCTTTCCTATGAGATCGGAAAGACCTTGACGGATGCAGGGATCGGACAATCTTCTGTGGTCGCCATCGGCGGAGGTCCCATCTGGGGCTTCACCCAAAAGGATGCGGCGGCCCTCTATGAGAAGGATCCGGACACGGACGTGATCGTGCTCCTTGGGGAGATCGGCGGCGGCTCAGAGGAAGAAGCGGCGGCATATATCAAAGAGCACGTAAAAAAGCCGGTGGTCTCCCTGATCGTGGGAAGGAACGCACCCCAGGGAAAGAGCCTGGGCCATGCGGGAGCCATTGTCAGTGGAAATGTGGGCACAGCGAAGACAAAGATTGCGGCCCTTCGGGAGGCCGGCGTTCACGTGGCGAAAAATCCGGTGGAGTTGGTGGAGATTATCCGGACATTATTATAGAAAAAACGCAGACGGCCTTTTCGACAGGCCGTCCGGCGCAGAAAGAGAGGAATGGACCGTGGCAGTATATATTGACAAGGAGCTCTGTAAGAGCTGTAAAATCTGCATGAATATTTGTCCGAAAAACGTATTTGAGATTACCAACCATGTAAATAAGAAAGGGTACAATTACGTGGAGGCCGTCAGGGAAGAAGATTGTATAACCTGCGGCCAGTGTGAGACTTCCTGCCCGGATTTTGTGATTCATGTGGAGTAGTTCCTTGAATTGTTTTTGGAAAACGGTTATACTGGGAACTGGTTTCACGGGCGGGAAGAAGACCGTCCAAAAACCCAGAAGATAAGAAGTTCAGGGAGGAATGCATCATCATGAAGAAGACCATCGGCATTATCGGGGGTATGGGCCCTCTGGCGACCAGCGACCTGTTCCGCAAGATTGTGGAGATTACGGATGCGAAAAGCGACCAGGAGCATGTCAGGGTCTGCATTGATAATAACACAGAGATTCCGGACCGGACGGCCGCCATTTTATCAGGCGGGAAGGACCCGGTTCCAGAGATGGCAAAGAGCGCCGTAAGGCTTGAAGGCATGGGAGCCAACGTGCTCATTATGCCCTGCAACACAGCCCACTATTTTTATGACCGGCTTACCACCTTTGTGGATACCCCCTTTCTCAATATGATTGAGGAGACTGCAAAGGAGATGAAGAAGAAGGAAATTAAGAAGGCGGGGCTTTTGGCCACGGACGGGACTTGCCGGTCCGGCGTTTACAAAAAGGTGTTTGACGCCATGGGAATCGAGATGTGCGTGCCCTCCTCCAACAGACAAAGATCGGTCATGGATGTGATTTATAAAGGCGTGAAGGCCGGGAATCTGTCCATTGACCTGACCGGATTTTATGAGGCGATGGAGGAACTGTTTGCAGACGGGGCCCAAACGCTGGTTCTAGGCTGCACGGAGCTTCCGGTGGCCTTTGACCTGTTCCATATAGACAGGCCAAATATTGACCCGACCCTTGTGCTGGCGAAATCCGCCCTGCGGTTTGTGGGCGCAAGGGTCAAGGGAGAATGAGGAGGATTGCCATGTTAAGCAAAATCGCCAGGAATATTACTCCTTCCGCCACCTGTGAGCTGGAAGGCGTTGTTGCCGACATGAAGGCGGCCGGTGTGGACGTGATCGGCATGAATGCCGGGGAGCCGGATTTTGACACACCAAAAAACATCAGGGAAATATGCAAGAAGGCTCTTGATGAAGGGAAGACCAGATATGTCAATGTGCCGGGAATCACGGTGCTCAGAGAGGCTGTCTGTGAGAAACTGAAGAAGGACAATAAAGTGGAATATACGCCGTCTCAGATCTGTGTGTCCACCGGAGCGAAACAGGCATTAAACAATGCGGTCATGGCTGTGGTCAATGCGGGGGACGAAGTTATTATTCCCATGCCCGGCTGGGTGAGCTATGTGGAGATCGTCAAGCTGGTGGGGGGCGTGCCGGTCTGCGTGGATACAAAAGAAGATTTCCAGCTGGATCTTGCTGCCATTGAGAAAGCCATTACGCCTAAAACAGCGGCCATTATGATCAACACGCCCAACAATCCCACAGGCGCGGTCTATACCAGGGAGAGTCTGGAAAAATTGGTGGAACTGGCCGTAAAACATGATTTTTATATCATTTCCGACGAGGTGTACGAGAAACTGATCTATAACGGAAAGGTTCATGAATGTGTGGCTTCCTTCTCGGAGGAGGCTTACAACCATACGATTCTCATCAATGGCATGTCCAAGGCATTTGCCATGACTGGCTGGCGGTGCGGCTATACGGCGGCTCCAGCTGAGATCGCCGCCGGCATCAATGCCATCCAGGGCCATACCACTTCCAACGGGACCACTTTCGTCCAGTGGGCCTCCATAGAGGCCTTAAGGCATAACGACGAGAGCATAAAAGCCATGGTGGCAGAGTATGCCAGACGGAAGGATTATACCTATGGCCGCCTGACTGCCATGAAAGGGATCACCTGCGCCGACGTGGACGGGGCCTTCTATCTGCTCCCCGACGTGAGTTATTATTTCGGGAAAAAGTATGACGGAAAGGAAATCAAAGATTCCTTTGACTTTGCAGGCTATATTCTGGAGGAAGCTCATGTGGCCATTGTACCGGGCGGCGCCTTCAACGCGCCAAAGTGTGTGCGGATCGCCTACACCAATTCCATGGAGAAAATCAAAGAGGGCATGGATCGGATGGAGCGGGCGCTTTCCAGGCTGGGATAAAACAAAACAGCATATAACAGCGGCAGAAACATGCCTTTTCCAGACAGTGTCTTTTGCAGAAAGGTGGATTTGTAAAGATGAGTAAAGAGTATTCTCTGTTAATTAAAAACGGCCGGATCATCGACGGGAACAATACACCTGCTTTTTCAGGGGATGTTCTGGTAAAGGGGGACCGGATCGCAGAGGTCGGAGGGCCTTTTTCAGAGGAGCAGGCAGATGAGGTGATTGACGCTGCAGGAAATGTGGTGTCTCCAGGGCTGATCGACTCCCATTCCCATGGAGACCTGGATTTGTTAAAGAATCCCAGGCAGGATTTTGATCTGTGTCAGGGAGTGACCACGGAGATCGTTGGTTTGTGTGGACTTGGCTTTGTCCCTCTGGGGAAGGAACAGCTTGAGGAAAATATGAAATACAGCGCCGGCCTGTTTGGTTATGATCCGGCTCTGCTGGACTATGATTTTTCATCTTTTGAGGGATATATGAAGGAAATCAGAGGGGCAGGGATCAATGTGGCCGTGGCGGCGACCCACAATGGGGCACGGATTGCGGCTTCCGGGTTTTATAACCGGGAAGAGGACAAAGAGCGCCGTCTTGGGGCCATGGGAGAGATCTTGGATGAGGCCATGGCGGCCGGCTGTATCGGAATGTCCACGGGACTTTCCTATTATCCCTGTGCCTGGGCTGATTTTGACGAGCTGGTTTTTCTGGCAAAGAGGCTGAAGGCCCATGACGGCGCCTTCCTGACCCATATCCGTTATCCGAAAAAAGGAGAGCCGGAGAGCGCCCTAAACGAGATCATCCGTGTGGGAGAAAAGAGTCAGGCCCGGATCCATATCCTGCATTACAGGACAAAATATCCTTATGATTACGGCCATCCCAAACGTCTTCTGGGAAAGATCAAGGAAGCCAACAGCCGGGGCTGCGACATTACCCTGGAGACCCTTCCCTATCTGTCCGGAAGCACCTTCATCCACACGATCCTTCCTGGCTGGGCTGTGGAAGGCGGCCTTGAAAGGACGCTGGAAAATCTGAAGGATCCGGCGCTCAGGGCCCGTATTATAGAAGAGATGCAGTATCTTCTGGGAATCACGGTCATGGGCAACGGGAAGCCGCCCCGGTTTGGTCATGTGGGGGGCCGGCCGGAATACAGCGGAAGGCTGATCCGCGACGTCCAGGCGGAGCGGGGCCAGGAGCTTGGCGAGCTGCTTTTGGATCTTTTAGTGGAATCTGGGCTGGATATCAACTATGTGGGCAATGAGATGGAAGAGGACCCGGAGATTTCCCGCATCTTGATGGAGGATACCATGAGCCTCCTTGGGGACCCGCTGTATCTGTGCGGCGGGGATGCCATGCCTTACGGAGAATACCCCCATCCCCGCACCTGGGGATGTTATGCAAAGATGCTCCGTCTTTCCAGGGAAATGGGGATTCCGTTGGAGTCTGTGATCGCCAAGCTCACTTCCCATGTGTCAGATCGTTTCCGTCTGGATGACATTGGACGGCTGGAGCCTGGAAAACGTGCAGATATCATTATTTTTGATCCGGATAGGGTCACGGACCGGTCCACCTTTGAGACGCCTGACCTTCCTGCCAGGGGGATGCGTTTTGTGATCGTGGGCGGAAAGGCTGCCCTGAAGGACGATGAGCCGACCGGGACGCTGAACGGAACAGTGATTCGGAAAACAGGATACGAAATGAAATAAGAGTTTGGCAAAGGCGCTATTCCTTGGAAGGGAATCGCGCCTTTTTTATCACATAGAAAATGGGCAGAAAATCCAGGAATTGGAAAAACTGCATAAATTTATTGACAAATTAGAGAATCATATGGTAGACTTATACGTAACAGGCAGATATATTGTATACAATCTACAATCAACAAGAATACTTGGAGACAGGGAGGGATCAGGATGTTATCTGTGAATCAAGTAGCCATGCACTTTGGAGGCCTGGTAGCTCTGGACGGAGTTAACATGACGGTGAAAGACGGAGAGATCAGAGGCCTGATCGGACCGAACGGTTCGGGAAAGACGACACTGATCAATGTGATCACGGGATTTTATGCTCCCACGAAAGGGACAGTGGAAATGGACGGCCAGGTGATTTCAGGCAAGACGCCGAATGCGGTCGCAAAAGCCGGACTGTGCAGGACCTTTCAGAACATTAATCTGTTTTCGGAAATGAGCGCCCTGGAAAATGTGGTGACTGCGGCGTGCACTCATCAGACAGTAAACTTGGGTTCCGCCATTTTCCAGACAAAGGCGCTGAAAGCGCAGGAGAAAGAGTGCTATGACAAGGCGAGAGAACTTCTTTCCTTTGTGGGACTGGGAGGAAAGGAGGAGGTCAAGGCGACGAACCTTCCCTACGGGCAGCAGAGGCTCTTGGAGATCGCAAGAGCTTTGGCGACGGAGCCGAAGCTTCTGCTTTTGGACGAGCCGGTGGCGGGCATGAACGAACAGGAGAGCGACGAGGCGGCAAAGCTGGTACATAAGCTCAGGGAAAGCGGAAAAACCATTCTGCTGATTGAGCATCATATGAAATTTGTGATGTCCCTGTGCGACAGCCTGACTGTGCTCAATTATGGAAAGGTCATTGCGGAGGGAGTCCCCTCAGAAATCCAGAACAATGAGGACGTTATCAGCATTTATCTTGGCAAGAAAAGGGGGAAATAAGACATGTTGCGCATTGAGAACCTCAGCTGTCATTATGGTGTGATCCAGGCCCTCCATGAAGTCAGTATCCACATTGAGAAGAAAGGGATTTATGCGATTATCGGAGCCAACGGTGCGGGAAAGTCTTCTCTGATCAATGTACTCTCCGGCCTGGTTCCCGCGTCGTCGGGTAGGGTGATGTTCGAGGGAGTGGAGACCACAGATCTGGAGCCCCACGAGATCATAAAGACGGGGATTTCCGTGTGCCCGGAGGGCAGGAAGATCTTTAAGAGTGTTTCCGTCTATGAAAATCTTCTGGCAGGGGCCTATATCATGAAAGATAAGGCCGAGATTCAGAAAAACGTGGAGATGGTCTACGAATTTTTCCCCAGGCTTTCGGAACGGAGGAAACAGCTTGCGGGAACCCTTTCTGGCGGGGAACAGCAGATGCTTGCCATCGGAAGAGCGCTCATGTCCAACCCAAAGCTGCTTCTTTTGGACGAGCCGTCCATGGGTCTGGCGCCCAATCTGATCGACTTTGTGTTTGACACGGTGGTGAAGATCTATGAGGAGAAAAAGCTGCCTTCCATTATCGTGGAGCAGAATTCAGAGATGGCCCTTAGCATCGCTGATTATGCCTATGTCCTTGAGGTAGGGCATCTGACCATGGAGGGGACAGGGAAGGAGCTTCTGGCCAGTGACGAGGTACAGAAAAAGTATCTGGGCGCGTAAGGTTTGGCTGTCAGCTTCTTGGAGACTGGAGGCTTGCGGTGATAGAAAAAGAAAAAAGAACAGGAGGAACAGGTATGAAGACGTTGAAAAAAGCAGGATGTCTGGCATTGGCCCTGTTGATGGGCATGTCCGTGATCGGAGGGTGCGGTTCTAAGAAGGATGACGTGATTCGCATCGGGGCGGTCGGCCCGCTGACCGGGGACAGTTCCAACGGCGGAACGGATGAGCTGGAGGGAAAGCAGCTTGCCATCGAGGATTTTAATGCGGCAGGCGGGATCGACGGAAAGAAAGTGGAGCTGTATTCGGAGGACGACGCCTCTTCCGCTTCTCAGTCCGCGTCGGCCGTCACGAAGTTAATCAACCAGGACAAGGTGGTGGCGATCATCGGCGCCCACAACAGCGCCTGTACGCTGGCTGACCTGGAGGTAATCAACAAGTACAAGATTCCCATGATCACTCCCGGTTCTTCCGCAGAAACAGTACTGACTTCCGGGTGTGAGTGGATCTCCCGTTCTTTCCCCGGTGACGGCCTGCAGTGCTCTGCACTGATCAATTATATCACCACAACGGGATCACCCAAAAAGATCGGCGTCATTTACTGCAATGACGATTTTGGCCAGGGCGGCTTAAATGCCATTTCCGCAGCGGCCGAGGCAAAGGGGCTTGAAGTGGTCTCCGAATCCTTTGCCAACGAAGACAAGGACATGACGACTCAGTTGAGCAAGTTGAAGAACGAGAACATTGACTGTCTGTTTATCTGGTGCCAGTATACGCCGGGCGCCCTGATCATGAAGCAGGCAAGAGGCCTTGACTGGGATGTCCAGTTCTACAGCGGTACGGGAACCATTCACGGAGACACGTTCTCTTTGTCCGACGGAGCCTATGTGGGCTGCATCAATTCTGTGCCTTTCACTTCGGCCAGCACGGATCCCAAGGTACAGGATTTCGTGAAGCGTTATAAAGAGAAATTCGGTGAAGAACCTTCTCAGAATTCAGCCAGGGCCTATGACGCTATGATGATCCTTTTGAACGCCATTAAGACGGCAGGTTCCACGGATGCAGACAAGATCCAGGAGGCCATCCGCAACACAAAGGACTATGACGGGATGCAGGGGAACATTTCCATCGACCCGGCGACCGGAGAATACATCGGCGATGTGATGATCGTCCAGGCGGCAGAGGGAGATACCTGGGAGTATCTGGATTCCGCCTCCACCAACTGAACCGAATATGAAGGGGGAAAAGCAAATGAAGGAAAAGGTGATAGTGGCGGCCGTTCAGATGGACATTGCGCTTTTTGACGAGGCGGCAAATTTAAAATATATGGAAGGGGCCATAAAAAGGGCGAAGGAAGAAAGGAACGCCGACCTGGTGGTGTTTCCGGAACTTTGCAACATCGGGTACATCCGTGAGAGAAACAAGGAGTTTGGCCATAATTACGTGATGGGGGCGGAAAAGATTCCGGGAGAATTTACGGAGGCCCTTGGGGAGATGGCAAAAAAATATGACGTGTACATTATTTCCGGCATGACGGAGGCCCACCCGCAGATTCCGGCCACGCTGTATAATTCGGCGGTGCTTGTGGATCCCATGGGAAAGGTGGCTGGCGTGCACAGAAAGGTACATATTCCCGGGTATGAGAAGCATTATTTCATCCCGGCAAATACCAACGACGTGTTCCATACGGACATCGGCGTCATCGGCGTGGGCATCTGCTACGACAACCAGTTCTCAGAGCTTACCAGGATCTATGCCCTTAAGGGAGCGGAGATTCTGGTGATGCTCTGGAACATGCCGCGGTTTTCCAATCAGCCGGAGATGCTTCACCGTTTAACCTCAGCGAGAGCCTTTGAGAACCGGATGTACGCCGTTTCCTGCAACCGCATCGGAGAGAATAGCGGGATGGAATTCTTCGGGCACAGTGCCATTGCGGATCCTCTGGGAGAGCTGATCGCCACGGCAGGGGAGGAGGAGATGATCCTTTACGGAGAGCTTTTAAGAACCATGCTCCTCACGGAGCGGGCGCAGATGCCGGTATTCAGGGACAGACGGCCGGATCTTTATGGAGAGCTTACAAAGCCCCTGTAAACCATAACGCCTGCTGCGGCAGAGATTTATACTCAAGAGCATACTCGTTTGCCAGATGATCTGGTGTCACGGTCGGATCATTTGGCTTACGGGTATAAGAACAAGGATGAGGTGAGATAATGGAACTTTTGGGTTTACAGATTGTCAATGGAATTACAATTGGCATGATTTACGGTTTGGCCGCACTGGGCTTTACCATGGTATTCAAGGCTCTGGGCTATCTGAATTTTTCACATTCCAACACGATCACCATCGGGGCCTTTGTAATCTATACGGTCGTCGTCAGCTTGAATATTCCTTTCCTGGCGGCAATGCCGGTGGTGATCCTGTTTATGCTGTTCTATGGGTTTATATTGGAAAAGGCGCTGTTTAAGCGGTTTCGGAATGCGTCGGCGCTTACCTTTATGCTGGTTTCGATTTCTCTGTCCACGGTGGTGAGCAACGTCTGCCTGCTGGTATTCGGGCCACAGCCAAGGGCGCTGACCAATGTGTTCCCGGCGACCAGGTTAAACCTTGGAGGGGTATCGGTTCCCTTCAATAATGTGTGCATTTTTGTCATAGCCGTCGTGTTTCTGGTGGCGCTGCAGATGTTTTTCTCAAAGACCAAGTTCGGCCTTTCTTTAAGGCTGGCCTCTGAGGATCCTTCCACCGCCAGCCTGATGGGGATCAAGGTGTTTAACACCAGGGCGGCGACCTTTGCGATCACGGCGGCTCTGGGAGGCATCGCCGGCATGCTGGTATCTCCTCTTTATTCCGTCACCATTGAACTGGGGTCCTCCCTTGCCCTAAAGACCTTTATTTCGGCCGTAGTGGGCGGTTTGGGCAACTTTGTGGGAGCGGTGGTAGGAGGCATCCTGGTGGGCCTTACGGAGACGTTAGCTGCAACCTACATTGCCTCCGCCTACAAGGATATGATCGTGTACGTGGCCGGCATCGTAGTTCTGGCCTTCTTCCCCTACGGGATTTTCCGTCGGGTGAAGACCAAGCATTGAGCAGGGAGGAAGGACGATGAATGTGATCAAAACATACAGAAAACAGATTGCAATGGCGGCATTGCTGGCGCTCATGGTGTATCTTTCATTTAACAGCTATTTTGTATTCGTCGGCATCAATGCCCTGATCAATGCCATTGCCGTGATGGGGATCGTGATCATTTCCGGCTATGCGAAGCAGCTTCACCTGGGACAGTCGGCTTTCCTTGGGATCGGCGCCTATACTTCGGCCATTCTTATGACCAAGGCAGGCCTTAATTTCTGGCTGACCATTCCGGTGGCCATGGTGATTGCCGGAGTGTTCGGATGGATGCTTTCGATTCCGACGCTTAAGTTAAAAGGCGGCTCTTATCTGGCACTGGTGACACAGACCTTTGGCGAAATCATTTATGTACTGCTTCTGAATCTGGAGTGGCTGACCAACGGCCCTTTCGGGATTTCAGGGATCAAGGCGCCCGCGATCGGCCCTCTGGATTTTACGGGACTCCAGCCTTATTTCTTCCTCTGCCTGGTAATTCTGGCGCTGGTGTATTTTGCGCTGCGCCGGATCGTCCGGGTAAAGTTCGGACGGTTCTTTATTTCCATCCGGGAGTCGGAAGAGGCCGCCCAGTCCATTGGGATCAATACGAGAAAGTATAAAATGATCGCCTTTGTGATCGCCACCTCCGTCGCAGGGCTGGCAGGAGTCCTCTACGGTCCTTTTATCGGATACCTGAGCCCGGAGCAGTTTCGTTGGCAGCCTTCGTTGATCCTGGTGTCCATGGCGATTGTGGGCGGGCTTTCCAGCCTGGAGGGCGGGATCATCGGCGCGGTGATCTTAACCTTCCTCCCAGAACTTCTAAGGTCCACCGACCAGCTTAGAATGATCCTCTACGGCGTGATCGTGATCCTGACCTTAGCTTTCCTGCCGGACGGCATTGTGTCTCTTTTCGGAAAGAAGCCGGCGGAAATGAAGAAGATGCTGGTTTCTCAGTGGGACATGCTTTCAGATAAGACCTTGAGAAAGAAAAGAAAAAAGGTAAAGATGGCCGGAAAGGCAAAATAATGTTATAAGATGTGGTTTCCCTCCTGCTCTTTGACAATTCTGTCAATTCGTGATAAAAATAATATAGAAGGTTATCGACGGGAGGAGGAGGGAAATGGCAGGAACAGATTTTGGTTCCGTTCCATCTTTAAAACAGCTTGCCTATGACAATCTGAAGCAGAGGATCATAGAGGGAGAGTTAAAACCGGGATTCCGGCTTAGGGAAGAGGATTTGTCTACGGAGATGAATATCAGCCGGGCGCCCATCCGGGAGGCGCTTAATATGCTGGAGAGGGACGGGTTTACAACGATCGTTCCAAGGAAAGGCGCCATTGTGGCGGAGGTGGTAAAGGAAGACATCTATTATATATGGGAGATGCGGGCCCTTTTGGAGCCCTATGCCGCCAGGCTTTCCACGGAACTTGTCCCTCTGGAAAAGACTGCGGAGGTCAAGAAGAGGCTTCTCACAGTTCTGGACCATCCGGAGGATCTTCCCCGGTATGTGAATTCAGACCTGGAGGTCCATCAGATGCTGGCGGATTATCTGGAAAACAGGTTCTTAAAGAATACGCTGGAGAATATGAAGGCCCATTCTCTGCGGATCCGATGGGCGGCAGAGTATGACAATGAGGATATGCAGGCTTCCATTGTGGAGGCGGCCACCAGAGAGCATATGGAGATCGTCTGCGCACTGGAAAAGAGGGAGCAGGACCTGGTATATCAGGTGGTAAAGCAGCATGTGGAGAACAGCGCCAAGCGGCTGATGGGAGCCAATTACGTAAATCAGAAAAAATGAAGAGACGAAAGAAGCCATTAGCAGATCACTTGATTTATTGGTTGATTTACTAATGGTTTTTTATGAAGGAGAAATGATATACAATCTGCAGTATACAGATTGAACCTATCACAAGATTCAGGAGGCAAATATGAGCGAAAAAGCAAGAAAAGGCTGTGAGATCCTGCTCCATACCTGCGGAGAGGTAAAAAAGGGAGAGCGGGTTTTGGTGATCACAGATAATACGAGCAGAGAGATTGGCGAGGCTATGTATGCCTGCGCGGCAGATTTTACGGATGCGACGCTGGTGCGCATGCCGGACCGATCTACCCATGGGGAGGCGCCTACGGCTGTGGTCGCCGCGGCCATGAAGGAATCGGACGTGATGTTTTCGGCAACCACCTTTTCTCTGTACAACAGCGCCGCCAGGATTGAGGCCTGTGAGGCTGGCTCCCGCTTTGTAAACATGGCGGATTATTCCCTGGAGATGCTGGAGGAAGGCTGCCTCTTCACAGACTGGGGGGAGATCCGGAGAATCGTGGACGATTTAAAAACCAGGATTGTGGGGAAAGAACTGTCCATCACAACCCCTGCTGGAACAGATTTCCATACTTCCATCGAAGGGCGCCACGCAGACACCGGCTACGGCGTATCCAGGGAAAAGGGGGAGGCCTCCTCTCCGCCGGATGCAGAATGTGCGGTGGGGCCTGCAGACGACTCGGCAGAAGGGACGCTGGTCATTGACGGGAGCATTCCCCTTCCAGGGCTTGGCGTGCTTAAAAATCCCATTACTCTGAAGGTGGAGAAAGGCTATATCACCTCCATCGAGGGCGGGGAGGAAGCCAAAATTCTGAAAAACACACTGGCGGCATTTGGCGACAAACGGGTTTATCTGGCGGCAGAAGTAGGCTTTGGCCTCAATCCGGCAGGACGTTTGAACGGGCGGATGTTGGAGGATGAGGGGGTCATGGGGACCATGCACATTGGGATCGGAAATAATCTGTCCTACGGAGGAACCTGTGACACTCCCGTACATATTGATCTGATCATGAAATGTCCCACCTGCATGGTGGACGGAATCTGTGTGATGAAAGACGGAGAGCTTGTCAGATAATTTTTCCAAAATATTGCCAGAAGGATGTGAGTGGGAGAGCCATTCCTCTGCAGTCTGTAACAACAGCCTGCAAAGGATGGCTCTGTTTTGTTGACCATGTTATAGAATATAGTGTTGAAAGTCGACATTCGGCAGTTGACAATATGAACAAAGAATGCTATACTGGTTTTTGTAAAGAGAAGAATATTTTTAAAAAGAAAGGATGTGTATCAAAATGGCATTTAAGCTTGGTTTAATCAACGTAGGTCAGGGTCCCAGAGTCGACAACAGGTCTTTTGTCCGGAATTATTTTAAGGCGCAGGGGGTTGAGGTGGAAATCCTTGAGCATTGTTCCTATGAGGATATGACCTTTGAACAGATTCATGCTCTGGAAGGACCTGATTATGATCCGGAAAAACCGATGTATTCTCCTGATACCCGCTGTGGAGCGTTTGTCCACCGGGAAGATGGTGATGATTTCTATCTTGGGAAAGGCTGGCATGAAGTCTGGACTCCCAGAAAAGAGAACGAACCCAGGATTCAGCGGTGCATTGACCAGCTAGAGGCAGAGGGGGCCCAGGCGATTCTTCTTTGCTGCTGTCTGCGTTATCCTCTACACAGATTTCATTCAAATGTACCGGTGGTCTTTCCCTGGAAAACGGTGTTCCATTATATTCAGGCCCTTGCCGACACCATGGACCATCCTGAGATCGGCGTTGTGATCGGCCGTGGACAGAACTGGGAACGTGATATCGAGATGTTCACAAACTATGACGGTTTCCGCAATGTAAATTTCCATTTTGGGGTAGGCCACTGCACGGGAGGAGAAGAATCTCTCCCCGAAAAACTGGACCTGGTTGTTGTATGGGGGTATCACACATTTGACTATCGCAGCGGCGCCGTTGGCGATGAGGAGTGCCTGGAACTGAAATATGAGAAGGAATTCAACTGTCCGGTTATCAGCTCGGCAAGTTCCGCATTTTTGTTCCTGCGGGGTTATATGCGTCCTGTGATGGATGAAAAGAGTTACTACGAGCCTGTGGCTTTGTAAGTTTTTCTTTGCCGGAATCGGTATCACAGTTGACGCAAAAAAATAATTTATAACAGGAGAGGGGGTTACATTTATGAAGAAAAAAGGTTTAGCAATCCTGTTGGCGCTGGGGATGGTTCTTTCTATGGCAGGATGTGGGGGGAGCGATAAGAAAAAAGCGAGTGATTCTGCTGCAGAGAAAGAAACGGAGGCAGTCAAAGAGACGGCAGGTCCAAGTCAAGAGGAAGCCGGGGCAGAGCTTACCCTTGATATGATTTCCTGCCTTGGTGAGACTCACAAGATTTGGAAGGCCGTAGAGTATTATGCCGCGAAGGTTGAGGAGGTCTCCGGGGGCAGGCTAAAGATCAATCTGGTCGGCGGCGACGAGGTTATGGCAGAGGAAGAGCAGCTGAGCGCTTTAAAATCCGGCACCTTTGATATGATGTGGGATCTGGAGACTCTTTCCCAGCTCTGCCCTCTCTATTCTGCAATGTCCTGTACTGGCATGACTTCGAAAGAAGAGCTGGATGCCGGACTTTATGAGCTGTACCGCGAGGCATATGAAAAAGAAGGAGGGGTCTACTGGCTGGGCAAAGCCTCACAGCCTCAGTGGTGGACGCTTGCCTATAACGGGGATGATATAGGCAGTATTGGAGACATCAAGGGCAAGAAGCTCCGCTGTAATTCTGCCACATCAGCGGCAGTAGAGGCTCTGGGCGGGGTACCCACCGTCATCGCCTATGGTGAAATTTATGAGGCGATGGAAAGAGGTATTATTGACGGCTTCATCATGACTCCTGAAGACTGGGTACAAAATAGCTGGCAGGATGTTACAGATAAGTTCTGTGATGTGAGGATCCTTGAAGGGGGGATGACAGGGTGTCTGTGCAATCTTGATACATGGAACAGCCTGACCAAAGAGCAGCAGGGATGGCTCAGAGCTCCTTTTGAAGAGTACGTGGAAGAGCTCTTTGCCATATGTGAGGAAAATCAGTCATCTGGAGAAAAAGAAATGGCAGAGGCGGGGGTTACTCTGGTTCCCTGGACAAAAGAGGAGAAAGAAAAAGCACAGGAATTGGTGAGAGAGGCTCAGTGGAATTCCTTGAAATCCTCCATCACGCCTGAATATGCAAAAAAGTTTGCCGAAATTTGCGGACTTGACTATTGAGGCTCTGCTTTAGAGTGACCTGAAACAAAAAGGGCTACACATGGTATCTAACCGGGGCCGGTCATATTCATCTGTGATTGGCCCGGTTTTACAAATGCACAGAGGAGGAGGCTTATGGAGAAAAAGATCCGGTCAAAAAATTTCTGGTATTATTTTGACAAACTGGTAAATGGGGTTGCGCTTGTTTCCGGGGTGGGGCTTGGAATTATCGCATTTATTATCGTTGCGGATGTGGTGATGAGATATGCTTTTAACAAACCGTTTTCTTTCACTACGCCTTTAGCGGAATTGATCTTAGTCCTCATACTGACCTTCGGCGGCACATATTTACTCAGGGAGCAGGATTTCATCAGGGTAGACATTGTCGTTCAATTCCTGCCGAGAAAAGTGCAGATCATTATGAGGTGCATCGTTGACTTGATCGGAAGCATTGTGTTTATCACAGTGGGCTGCGGAGTGGCTGTAAAGCTGCGGGAACTGTATATCACGAAGGCGATCATCATTAATTCCGGGGGGAATTGGAGACATTGGATCTATATGGCTCCGCTGGTTGTTTTCTTTTTTGCTATTCCCGTACAGTTTGTGAGAAATTCCATCGATGCGGTTCACATGCTCCGGTCAGGCAGTTATTTTGCAGATGGGGATCAGGCGGCAAAGATGACAGACCAGGAGGATGGTTCCGAGTCATAGGAGAGGGGGTATAGGAACATGAGCTGGCAGATGGTTTTGGTTATATTTTTTCTGGCTTTGCTGATCTTACTTTTATCAGGCATGGCATTGCCTGTTGCATTTCTGCTTGTGAGCGGAGTAGGGGCATTTATTTTCTGGAACGGGTTTAAGGGGTTCCCCCAGATGAGTCTCACCCTTTTGAGCTCTGTCAAAAGCTGGTCTCTGCTTCCGATCCCGCTGTTTATTTTAATGGGGGAAATCTTGTTTCAGACAGGGATCATGAAAAAGGCGTTGGATGTTGTGGATATGTGGCTCGGGAGACTTCCGGGAAGACTTGCGGTGGTGGGAGTCCTTTCATCAGTATTGATGGGCACCTTTACCGGGTCTTCCATGGCGGCAACGTCCATGCTCTCCACGTCGCTGGTTCCAGAAATGCAGAAGAGGGGATACAAGACAGATTTTGCGCTGGGCTCCATCTGTGGCGCAGGGGGGCTTGCAATGATGATCCCGCCTTCATCTTTGGCAGTTACTGTGGCGACCATTGCAGGAGCCTCTGTCAGCAAAACCCTCATGGGAGCCATTGTTCCCGGGGCTTTGATGGCGCTTGGATACTGTATTTACATTTTCGGACGTTCCATTTTAAGGCCTCAGGATGCTCCGAGATATACGGTTAAAAAACTGTCGTTAAAGGAAAGGCTTTCCTTTACCGGAAAAAATATTGTTCCAATTCTTCTTATTATTGTATCTGTTTCAGGTGTGATCCTGTTTGGGCTTGCGACGCCATCTGAAGCGGCGGCCTGTGGCGTTGTGGCAAGTATCCTTGTAACGATTGTGATGAAAACGCTTACCTTTAGCAAACTAAAAAAAGCGCTGTATAATACGGTAAAGACATCCGCGATGCTTCTTACGATTATGCTGGGCTCCAGTATGTTTTCTTCGATTTTGAGCTTTTCTGGCGCGACGAAATCTCTGACCTTATGGGTATCTGCTCTTGACGTTCCGCCCAAAATGATTGTCCTTTGTTTCCTTTTGGTGGTGTTTGTACTGGGATGTTTTATGGAGACCAATTCGATCATGTTCATCTGTCTGCCCATCTTTATTCCGGTGGTGATGGCGCTGGGATTTGATGTGGTCTGGTTCTGTCTCCTCATGATGATATCCTGTGAAATGGCAGAATCCACACCGCCCTTTGGAGTGCTTTTGTTCCTGCTTAAAGGGCTCTTTCCAAAAGAGAAGATGTCTACCATTATGAAATCGGCAGCGCCTTATCTGGCAGCAGATGCATTTGCTATGGCGGTATGTTTTTTCTTCCCTGCAGTCACCATGTGGCTGCCTGGTATGGTGAAGTGACGAGAGTGTGGGACTTTTGAAACGGAGGCTGATTTTATGAGTCAGAAAAAAGCGGATCTGCTGCTATTTACAGTGGCCCTGGCCTGGGGTTCTTCGAATGTTCTGCTGAAAATCGGGGCGGAAAGTATCGGGACATTAAATTTGATCGGCCTTCGTTTTGGGTTGGCGTTTATAACCACTTTTCTTATTTTTTTCAAAAGAATGTTGCGGGTAAACCTAAAAACGATTCTTTACAGCGCTCTGACAGGAGTGATCCTCTGCTCTATTTTTATGGTCCTTATTTATGCATTGAAACTGGAGGACGCATCCAGAGTGAGTTTCCTTTCCTCAATATCCGTCCTGCTGGTCCCGGCGCTCATGGCAGTATATCGCAGAGAGAGACCTGAAAAATGCGTGGTCATCGGGATGGTTCTTGTTTTGACCGGCCTGATTTTGCTGATGAATCCCGGAGAGATGATCTTTGTATCTGCAGGCTCCTTCCTTTCCATTCTGGCGGCTTTTATCAATGCAGCAGTTGTGATTGTGACAAATGCAGCCTCCCATGCCGTGGAAGATACCTTGCAGCTTGGCGTTTACCAGCTGGGATTTGCCGGACTTTTTGGATGGATTGGCAGTTTTATCATGGAAAACCCCCGTCTGCCGGAAACTTCTGTTGAATGGACTTCTGTTCTGTTATTGGCACTGATCTGCAGCGCCTACGGATTTATCGCGCTTTCCTATGGCCAAAAATATACGGTTCCGGAACATTCGGCTTTTGCCATTGCGTTGGAACCGGTTTTCTCGGCAGTATTCGCATTTTTTGTGCTGGGAGAAAGAATGGAGTTCCATAATTACGCAGGCGCCCTGCTTATTTTCCTCAGCGTCATGATCGCCGGCAAAATTATTGATATTGGAAAAGTTTGGTCTATTTGATATACTTGAATTCTAAAAAAATAAAAACGGGAGGAGAATTTTTTGAACTTCAAAGAGTTGAATTTGACAGCAGTCCCATCATTGAAACAGCGGGTATATGACTATCTGCTTGAGTTGATCCTTTCTGATGAGCTGAAGCCCAACACAAGGCTTTTGGAGCCGGAAATCGCGGAAGCGCTTCACATAAGCAGGGCGCCTATCCGGGAGGCAATCAACATGCTTGAGAGAGATGGGTTTGTCACAATGAGACCCAATAAGGGGGCCTTTGTTGCAGAAATGTCTTATAAAAATGCTGTGGAGCTGTGGGAGTTCCTTGCGATTATGCAGCCTTATACAGCCAGGATGAGCTGTGGGAAGATTCCGGCGTTAGAGCTGAAAAAAATGAGAAATGAACTTCTGATACTTCAAAGTGAGGCGCATACCTATGAGGAATTTGCCATGTCTGACAAAGCGCTCCATGCAATGCTGGGGGACTATCTGGAAAATGAGATGATAAAAAAGCAGATCAAGCTTTTACAGGCGCATGCGACCAGATTTCGGTGGATTACGGATCGCAATTATGAAAATCCAGAGGAACGGATGATCTCGATAGAAGAGCATCTTCAGATCGTGAACGCCCTTTTGGAAGAGGACCCGGACAAAGTATTTACGCTCACTCAGAAACATATGGAGCGGGGGCTTAGGACGTTGATTGCTCAAAAAGACAGGGAGCAGAAATAGCATTTTGCAGGATATGCGACAAGGAGGAAGCCGGATGTCAAAAACTTTGATCAAAAATGCAGTTGTCTACGATGGAAGCGGTGACAGGCCGTATGGGGCTGATGTTCTTATTAACGGACCGGTCATTGAAAAAATCGGCGCAAGGCTTGTGGATTGGGAGGCGGAGATTGTGGAGGCGGGAGGAAAAGCACTGGCGCCTGGCTTTATCAACACACACAGCCATATGGAATTTGCGCCCTTTAAAACGCCGGATATGTTTCCTTCCGTCAGTCAGGGCATTACGACAGAATGTCTTGGACAGGACGGATCCTCTGTGTGTCCCCTGACAGATGCCATTGCCAGAGAGCTTGCCGACAATATGGCGCCTCTGGCGGGAACGCTGCCCTATGCATATCCCTGGAGGAGCTTTGCCGATTACATGAAGAAGGTGGAAGAGGCGAAACCTGCATGCCGTATGGTAAGCCTTGTGGGGGAAGGCACCATTCGGATGAATGTTATGGGGAGCGATAACCGCAGACCAACCCCAAAAGAACTGAAACGGATGCAGGATATTCTGGCACAGTGCATGGAGGAGGGAGCGAAAGGAATGTCCCTGGGACTGATTTATCCGCCCGGAAGTTATGCGGAAACGGATGAGCTGATCGCGATGGCCCAGGTTGTGGCAGACTATGACGGCCTGATTATGGTACATATGAGAAACGAAAAGGAGCGGCTGCTGGAATCCATGGATGAAATGCTGGAGGTCATAAAGGCGACCGGTGTCCGTCTGCAGATTTCCCATTTTAAGGCTCTTGGTCATGACAACTGGACAAAGGTTGATGAGGGGATTGCAAAATTGGAAAACATGGCGGCTTTTGGCTATGAGGTGAACTGTGACCAGTATCCCTGGTCTGCCGCCTGCACCGGTTTAAAGGTCTGCTGTCCTCATTGGGCGTTTGAAGGGGGAGAACAGGGCTTCCAGGCGCGGCTTAAGGATTTGGAACAGTATGCAAAGATTCTTGCCGAGACGGAAAGGGAAATCAATGTCCGCGGAGGAGGAAAGAGTATTATGCTTGCGGCTGTGGCCACAGAAGAATATCAGTGGATGGCCGGCCAGACGATGGATGTTATTTCTGAAAAACTCGGGATGGAAGTGGCGCCTGCCGTCCTTCATATTTTACAGCATGAGGGGCCTTCTGTGATCGCCATCTATTTCTCGATCAGTGATGAGAAAGTGGTGGATATCATGAAAACTCCTTATCAGGTGGTGTGCACGGACGGCATTGCCGGGACACATCCCCATCCGAGAATGTATTCCACGTACCACAGATTCCTCGGGCACTATGTGAGAGAGCTTGGAGTTATGTCTCTTGAGAAAGCGGTCCACAAGATCACCATGGAGCCTGCAAGGCGTTTAAGACTTTGGGATCGGGGCCTGATCCGGGAGGGAATGTCCGCGGATCTGGTGTTGTTTGATCCGGATATGATCAAAGAAGGGAATTCTTATGTGGAACCAGATGCGCCTTCTGTTGGAATCCTAAAGGTCTGGGTTCTGGGAGAAGTGAAGTTTGAAGGACAGTGAAGCGGTAAAAGGATCAGGGGGGAGAAGGAATGTTTGACTTATGTGTAAAAAACGGGAAAATAATCAGTTCAAAGACAGTGCTGGAGGGGGAGCTGTATGTGAAGGATGGGAAGGTTGCAGCCATCGCCGCGCCTGGGAGCAATCTGGAAAGTAAGAACATAATTGACGCCGCAGGAAAGTATCTTATGCCTGGTGTTGTGGACGCCCATGTCCACGGAGGTTACGGAACGCCGGAGAGGGAAACCTTTGAGGCAGTGGGAAAAGCAGCCGCGGCAGGGGGCGTCACAACAGTTCTGGAGCAGCCCTTGTCCGTTCCGATTACAGTTACAGAGGAAGCTTTTCTTGGCAAGAAAAAAGAAGCGGAAGAAAGGTTCTGTGTTGATTTTGGCATCTGGGGAGGCTTAGTTCCCGGACATTTGGAAGATATGGAAAAGTTGTATGAGCTGGGTGCGGGAGCTTTTAAGTCTTTTATGTGCAGATGCTCCAATTATCCAACCACAAACGACGGACAGATCCTGGAAGGACTTAAGATTCTTGCGAAATTTGGAGGGGTCCATGCGGTTCATGCGGAGAACGATACGCTGATTCAGGAGCTGGCCGACAGATTCCGCGCAGAAGGGAAAATGGATGCAAAGGCTTATCTGGAATCCCACCCGCCCTATTCTGAGCTGGAGGCAATTCAGAGATATATTCTGCTCTCCCGCCAGATTCCCGGGGCAAAAACCCATATTGTGCACTGCAGCATCGCGGAGGGAGCCCTTGAAGTCGGCAGAGCAAAGATGGACGGCATCGATATCTCAGTGGAGACCTGCCCCCAGTATCTTGCGCTTTGTGAGGATGACTTGTATGAAAAGGGAGGCGTGGCCAAGTGTGACCCGCCGGTAAGGAGTCTGGAAAATGTCGAAAAGCTCTGGGAGCTTGTGAAAGAGGGAGCCATTGACCTGATTGCCTCAGATCATTCGCCCCATCCCTTTGAGAAGAAAGTTGTCCCTGAAAATGATTTTTCAAAGGCGGCGGAAGGAGTCACCGGCGAACAGACCATGTTGCCGGTTATCCTGACAGAGGGGGTGCATAAGAGAAAGCTTCCTCTCACCAAAATGGTTCAGCTTTTGTGTGAGAATCCTGCCCGCAGGTTTGGACTTTATGGAAGAAAGGGCGCGCTGGAGATTGGCTTTGACGGGGATTTTAACATCATTGATCTGGATAAAGAGTGGATATGCCATGGAAAAGATATGTATTATGTGAATAAACATACTCCTTATGATGGAAAGCACATGAAGGGGGCGGTTGAGGCCACCTATATCAGAGGGAGGCTTGTCTGTGAACAAGGAGAAATGAAAGTGGAGCCGGGATTTGGACAGTTCTTGGCCATGAAGATGCGCCCTTCCATCTGACAGGACAAAAAAATCGAAGGCTTTCTTCTGTGAAATCTGTTTTAAATAAATCTTTCAGGGAAAAGTATTGACAAAGAGGGAAATTTGAGATACAAGAGAGAGGTTGTTATTAATTCTTTTTGCTGGAATGAGGAATTGATTTATGGAACAGATGGAAGTTTATATGCAGAAGAAGCAGTGGCCCAAATATGTCCTCTGCGTGGTGGGAGCGCTTATTTATTCCTTTGGGATGAATGCATTTGTGGCCTCCATGGGCCTGTATGCCGGTGGAGTCATGGGAATCAGTCAGATCATACAGAGTGTTGTGGTGGATAAACTCCATGTGGATCTGGGGAGTCTTAATCTCAGCGCAGTGCTGTATTCCCTTTTGAATGTACCGCTTTTTGTTATGGCCATGAGGAGCATAGGGAGACAGTTTCTGATCAAAACAGCGATCAACGTGATCTGTGTGACATTTTTTATGAGTATCCTTCCGGTGCCCGCTGTGCCTATTATTGAGGAACGTCTTACCTGTGCCCTGATCGGAGGCATCATCTGCGGTGCTGGGGCCGGACTCACTCTGCAGGCCGGAGGAAGCGGCGCCGGTCTGGAGATCCTTGGCGTCTATCTGGCAAAGAAGGGGAAGAGCATCAGTGTGGGGAAGCTTTCGATACTGATCAACGGGATCATCTATGGAATCTGTATCCTCCTGTTTGATGTATCTGTGGCGATTTACTGTATTATTTACGCGGTGTTCCTGTCCTTTGTGCTGGATAAGGCTTATACCCAGAGTATCAATGTGCAGGTCATGATTTTTACAAAAAACAGCGGCAATGCCATCCGGGAAATGATCATCAGGGAGTTTAACAGAAGCGCCACCCTCTGGAGCGGCGTGGGCGGCTATACAGAGAAGGATACGGTGATTGTCTATTCCGTGCTCTCCAAATATGAGGCTGCGATCCTCAGGAGGATGGTGAGGGAGACAGACCCTCACGCCTTCCTGGTGCTGAACGAGGGCTGCCAGATTTCAGGAAATTTTCCAAAACATCTGTAAAAAAATGGAGGATCCGCTTCGGGGTCCTCTGTTTTTTAGTATATCATTCTTATCAAATGATTTTCAGCTGAATGGTGGTTGTATTTTCTTGATTCTATGATATAGTAATTATGACTGGATGGAAAAACTGTCCAAAAAATATTGCAACTAAGGAGTCTGCCATGGATAATCAACTGGAGTGGAAGGAAGAATTTGATATTGGTGTAAAGATCATTGATGAGGAACACCGGAGGCTTGTTAAGATTATCAACAAGCTTTTTGCTCTTGGAGAAGAGGAAAGGAAAAGTAGGAAAGCATGCCAGGAAGGAATCAAATATTTTAAAGAGCATGCGATGAGGCATTTTGAAGACGAAGAAAAGTATATGGAGCTGATCGCCTATGAGGATCTGGAGATGCACAGGCGCATACATAGGGGATTCCGGGAGAATACGCTTCCGGCGCTGGAGCAGGAGCTGGCCCGGGAAGGCTATTCCTCCGATGCGGTCGACCATTTTCTGGGTGTCTGTGCCGGCTGGCTGATCGGACACACCCTGACGGAGGACCAGGCAATCGCCGGAGAAGGGGAAGGGAAATGGAAGGACCTTCTGCCGGAGAAGGAGCTTTCGGATCTCAAACGGGTCATCAGCAAACTGCTCTATGACATGTTCCAGTTAAAGTCGCAGGTGATCAGTGAAGCCTACGGGGGAGAACGGTTTGGAAAAGGCGTGTATTACCGGCTGGTCTACGGCAAAGAAAATGATGACAAAAAATGGGAGATTATTCTAGTTTTTGAAGAAAAGATTTTGCTCAGCACGGTCGGAAAAATTATGGGGGTCCATTCCAATAAGCTGGATGTGATGCTGCTCAATGCAGTCAGGTATACGGCGAGCCAGTTTGTATGGCGTGTCATGGGACATTTTCCGTCAGCCAAGTCTTATGAGCTGGTGGAGGAAAATCTTTTGACCTATGAGCAGTTTCAGGAAGTGTTTGAAGAAAAGAAACCGCAGGTAAGTCTTCTGTTTGACACCAATGCCGGATATTTTTCTTATTGTATGTTTGCGCCCCATCTGCTCCAGGGCGGCATCGGGACCCCTCTGGCGGCGGACAACGCATTGCGGGAGGTGGAAAAGTATCTTCGGGAGAGGGATAAAGCTCCGGTGCCCAAAATACTTGTGGTAGACGATTCCATGACGATCCGGATGGGAATGAGAAGGCTGCTTTCCGGAAAGTACGAGGTTTCGGAGGTGGACTCCGGAGCTGCCGCGATCCGGGCTGTCACCCTGGACCGGCCGGACTTGATTCTTTTAGACTATGAGATGCCGGTCTGTGACGGAAGCCATGTGTTTGAGATGCTTCGCGCAGAAAAGGAATTTGAGGATATCCCGGTAATCTTCCTGACCAGCAGAGATGACCCGGAAAGCGTGAAGAAGGTGCTGTCTTTAAAACCGGAGGGCTATCTGTTAAAATATTTAAAGCCTGCGGACATTAAGAGTCGGATTGATGAGTATTTTCTGAAAAGATAAAAATACAGAAACGTAGGAAAAATTCATTGCGGGTTTCTGATAATGTGGTATAATGTAGTATGACTAGTAAAAACAACAGGGTACAGACAGGGAAGCGCCCTATGGGCATACCTTGATGCCCAAAAACCGCAGGCGAAATTAAGGAAAGGAAAGCAAAACTATGAAGAAAATTATCAACAAACCGGAAAATGTGGTGGAGGAGATGCTGCATGGACTGGCCATGGCCAATCCGGCAGTGATTCACAGCGAGGGGCTGGGGGTCATTTCCCGAAAGGAAAAAAGCGAGAAGGTAGGCATTGTGTCCGGAGGAGGGAGCGGCCATGAGCCCGCTCATGCAGGTTATGTGGGGAAAGGTATGCTGGATGCAGCGGTGGCTGGCAATGTCTTTTCGTCCCCTGATCCGGAGAGGATCCAGGAAGGGATCAATCAGGCGAACGGCGGCAAAGGTGTTCTGTTAGTCATCAAGAATTATTCTGGCGATTACATGAATTTCACCATGGCGGCGGATATGGCGGAGCTTGACGATATTGAAGTAGACTATGTGATCGTGAAAGATGACGTGGCAGTGGAAGACAGCACTTATTCTACAGGACGCAGGGGCATTGCAGGCACTGTTTTTGTACACAAAATCGCAGGAGCCAAAGCAGAGGCAGGAGCTTCTCTGGCGGAGGTAAAGGCAGCGGCGGAGAAGGCCATCAAAAATTTGAGAAGCATGGGTATGTCTATGAGCGCATGTACCATTCCCGCAGTAGGAAAGCCCGGATTTATTCTTGAGGAGAATGAAATCGAGATCGGCATGGGAATTCACGGTGAGCCTGGAATCAGCAAGACAGAGCTCAAAGAATCCAAAGAGATCGCCAAGATTCTGCTGGACAAGATTTTGGAAGATTACAAGGCATCCGGCATCGAGACGGAGGGCGGCGAGTTTGCGCTGATGGTAAACGGATTGGGTGCGACTCCGCTTATGGAGCTTTACATCTTAAACGGCGATGTGCAGGCTTATCTGGCTGAGAAAGGCATCAAGATTTACAGGACTTTTGTGGGCAATTACATGACGGCCCTTGAGATGGCCGGCTGCTCAGTGACGCTGATGAAGTTGGACGACGAGTTGAAAGAGCTTTTAGACGCTCCCAGCGAAGCACCTGCATTCCGCGTCTGATCACATTTTTTTATAGAAGAAAGGGAGTAAACGATTATGGGATTTCAGTTGACAAGCAAGGATTATGTGGAGTACCTTAAACTGGCTTATGAGAAGATTCATGCCAGCGGAGATTATATTACAGAGCTGGATGCCGCCACCGGCGATGGGGATCACTGGGCGAACATCGACAGCGGTTTCGGGAAGCTCAATGAGATCTCCGAATCCCTGGCAGAAATGACTCTTTTTGAGCAGTTCAAGCAGATTGGAAAGACCATGATGTCTGTCATCGGCGGGTCCTCCGGCGTCCTCTACGGCAGCGCCTACCTGGCGGCGGCAAAGACCCTCAAAGATAAAGAAACCATCGGCAATGAGGAGCTTGGCGGTGTGCTCTGTGCTATGCTGGAGGCCATCATGTCCAGAGGAAACGCCAAACCGGGATGGAAGACCATGATCGACAGCCTTCATCCGGCGGCAGAGTGCTATAAATCCTGTCTGGCGGAGGGGATTTCGGAAGAAGAGACTCTGAAGAAAGTGAAGCAGGCGGCCCTTGACGGAGCAGAGAGCACCAAAGGAATGGAAGCAGTGAGAGGCCGTGCCACTTATCAGGCGGATAAGGGAGTGGGACATCTGGATCCCGGTGCGGTTACCATGTCCTATCAGATTGAGATTTTGGCGGACTATGTCCTTTCTAAACTGTAAAGGGCTGCGGTCTGGAAGTTTAAACAGGGAGTTGCCGGTTAGCTAGAAAGGCCAACCGGCAGCTCCCTGTTTTTGGGTGGCTTTCCGATAGATCATTTGGCATAGGAGCGCCTGCTTTTTATAGGCTGTTTATAAGGGATCTGTACTGTCCGACAGTTTTAGGATAGCAGATATCTGCAGAAGGTATAAAGCCTTTCTTCACGCTCACTTTTTTAGTTGCACCCTCTGTCGGTTTTAGGTATAATGGTAAGGACAAAAAAGTGAAAGCCTAAAAACAGGGGGAAAAATATGTCTCAGAGAAAAGATATCCATAAGGTATTGATCATCGGCTCCGGTCCTATTATCATCGGACAGGCCTGTGAGTTTGATTATTCTGGCACACAGGCGTGTAAGGCCCTTCGGAAGCTGGGCTATGAGATCGTGCTGGTGAATTCCAATCCGGCTACCATCATGACGGACCCGGAGATTGCGGATGTCACATATATTGAGCCGCTTAATGTAGATCGGCTGGAACAGATTATTGCAAAGGAGAAGCCGGACGCACTGCTTCCCAATCTGGGAGGCCAGTCAGGTTTAAATCTGTGCTCGGAACTTTTTAAGGCCGGTGTGTTGGATAAATACGGGGTGAAGGTGATCGGTGTCCAGGTGGATGCCATTGAGCGGGGCGAAGACAGGATTGAGTTCAAACATGCCATGGAAAAATTGGGCATCGAGATGGCGAAAAGCGAGGTGGCTTACTCAGTGGATGAGGCCCTTGCCATTGCGGATAAGCTTGGCTATCCTGTGGTGCTCCGCCCGGCTTATACCATGGGCGGAGCCGGAGGCGGGCTGGTCTATAATGTGGAAGAATTGAAGACTGTCTGTGCCAGAGGTCTGCAGGCCAGCTTGGTGGGCCAGGTTTTGGTGGAAGAATCCATTCTGGGCTGGGAGGAATTGGAACTGGAGGTGGTCCGTGATTCCAAAAACAATATGATCACGGTCTGCTTTATTGAGAATATCGATCCTCTTGGCATTCATACGGGAGATTCCTTCTGTGCGGCTCCCATGCTTACCATTTCGGAGGAAGTGCAGAAGCGGCTTCAGGAGAAGTCCTATAAAATCGTAGAGTCCATTGAGGTTATCGGAGGAACCAACGTCCAGTGGGCCCATGACCCCAAAACGGACAGGGATATTATTATTGAGATCAATCCGAGAACCTCCCGGTCTTCAGCGCTGGCCTCCAAGGCTACCGGTTTTCCCATTGCCTTTGTGTCGGCCATGTTGGCTTCTGGGCTGACGCTTTCGGATATTCCCTGCGGGAAATACGGGACCTTGGACAAATACGTTCCGGACGGGGACTATGTGGTGATTAAATTTGCCCGCTGGGCTTTTGAGAAGTTTAAAGGTGTGGAGGACAGGCTGGGAACCCAGATGCGGGCTGTGGGCGAGGTCATGAGCATCGGAAAAAATTATAAAGAAGCTTTCCAGAAGGCCATCCGCAGTCTGGAGACAGGACGCTACGGGCTGGGCCACTGCAAGGATTTTGATAAGAAGTCAAAGGGAGAGCTCCTGCGGCTCCTCGCGACACCTTCCAGTGAGCGGTATTTTGTCATGTACGAGGCACTGCGAAAAGGTGCGACCACAGAAGAAATCTATGAGCTTACGAAGGTAAAGCATTATTTCATCGAGCAGATGAGGGAGCTTGTGGAGGAGGAAGAGGAGCTGTTAGCTTTTGGCGGTATGCCTTCTGATGAAGCGCTGATTCAGGCGAAGAAGGACGGATTTTCGGATAAGTATCTGAGCCAGATTTTAGGCGTAGAGGAGAAGGATATCCGGGAGAAGAGAATCTTACTGGGCCTGGAAGAAAATTGGGAAGGCGTCCATGTGAGCGGGACCAAGGACAGCGCCTACTATTATTCCACCTACAATGGAGAGGATAAAAATCCCATTGGGGAGGATAAGCCAAAGGTCATGATTCTGGGGGGAGGCCCCAACCGGATCGGCCAGGGCATTGAGTTTGACTACTGCTGTGTCCATGCGTCTCTGGCTCTCAAAAAGCTGGGCTTTGAGACCATCATTGTCAACTGCAATCCGGAGACTGTCTCCACAGATTATGATACCTCCGATAAATTGTATTTTGAGCCGCTGACTCTGGAGGATGTACTGAGTATTTATAAGAAGGAAAAGCCGGTGGGAGTGATTGCACAGTTCGGCGGTCAGACCCCTCTTAATCTGGCGGCAGATTTGGAGAAGAACGGTGTGAAAATTCTGGGAACGGCCCCCGCAGTCATTGATCTGGCTGAGGACAGAGATCAGTTTCGGGCTATGATGGACAAGCTGGAAATTCCTATGCCGGAATCAGGGATGGCAGTGAATGTGTCAGAGGCGTTGGAGATCGCTGAGAGGATCGGCTATCCGGTGATGGTTCGGCCTTCCTACGTGCTGGGAGGACGGGGCATGGAAGTGGTCTATGACGCGGAGAGTATGACAGGCTATATGGAGGCGGCTGTCGGCGTGACCCCGGACAGGCCTATCCTGATTGACCGGTTTCTGGTTCACGCGATGGAGTGTGAGGCGGATGCCATCAGCGACGGCGCCCATGCCTTTGTGCCCGCGGTCATGGAGCATATTGAGCTGGCAGGCGTCCATTCCGGCGATTCGGCCTGTATTATTCCCTCCAGGCATCTTTCGGAGGAGAATGTGGCCACCATCAAAGAGTATACAAGAAGGATCGCGGAGGAGATGCATGTCAGAGGGCTTATGAACATGCAGTATGCCATTGAGAACGGGAAAGTCTATGTGCTGGAGGCCAATCCAAGAGCTTCAAGGACAGTGCCTCTTGTATCCAAGGTCTGCAACATCCGCATGGTGCCTCTGGCCATTGACATTGTGACCGGAGAGCTTACTGGACGGCCTTCGCCGGTGCCGGGGCTTAAGGAACAGCACATTCCCTACTATGGCGTGAAGGAAGCAGTGTTCCCTTTCAATATGTTCCAGGAGGTGGATCCGGTACTGGGGCCGGAGATGCGTTCCACGGGAGAGGTTCTTGGACTTTCTGAGTCCTGGGGCGAGGCGTTTTATAAGACGCAGGAGGCGTCTCAGACAAGGCTTCCTCTGGAGGGAACGGTTCTGATCAGTGTCAGTGACAAGGATAAACCGGAGGCAGTGGAAGTGGCGAAAGAGTTTGCCGCCGCAGGCTTTAAGGTGATTGCCTCCAAAAATACCTGTGCCATGCTCAGGGAGAACGGCATGGAGGCAGAGATGATCAATAAGCTGCAGGAAGGGCGTCCTAACATGTATGATCTGATCACCAACGGAAAAGTGGACGTGATTGTCAATACTCCGGTGGAGAAGGAGCGGAAGATGGATGACAGCTATCTGCGAAAGGCGGCCATCAAAAAGAAGGTGCCTTATGCCACGACCATGGCGGCGGCGAAGGCGATGATCGGTGGAATCCGGTTTGTGAAAGAACACGGAAACGGTCAGGTGAAGTCTCTTCAGGAGCTTCATGGAAGTGTGAAAGACAAGGAATAATGCAGATGTCTGGGGGGCCGGGCAGCAGGGGGATTTCTATAGGAAACGGCAAACGTATTTGTCGCTTCCTGATAGAAGGCTGGCGGTGGAGAAAGTATGAGAATTACGGTTCTGACAGTGGGGAAGATCAAGGAAAAATTTTATACGAAGGCCATAGAGGAGTATGCAAAGCGTCTCTCCCGGTACTGTAAGCTGGAGATTATTGAGGTGGCAGATGAAAAGACGCCGGACGGCGTCTCGGAGGCTTCTGCCCGGAAGATCAAAGAAAAAGAAGGAGAACGGCTGCTCTCCCATGTAAGAGAAAGTATGTATGTCATTGCTCTTGCCATAGAGGGAAAGATGAGAAGCTCCGAAGACCTTTCGGAGCATCTTGCTGCCCTCTGGCTCTATGGGGACAGCCACATTGTTTTTGTCATCGGCGGCTCTCTGGGACTTTCTGACCCCGTGTTGAAACGGGCAGATGAAAGGCTGAGTTTTTCTAAAATGACCTTTCCACACCAGCTCATGCGGGTGATTCTCCTGGAGCAGATTTATCGGAGTTTTAAGATCCAGGCGGGAGAACCCTATCACAAGTGAAGCGCACAAAAAAGGAGACAGACGGTGAGCAGTGAAAAAAAGAAAAGCATACTTCCTCCGATTCTCCTGGAGGAATCAGAGCTTATTTTGGAAAAGGAAGAGTTTCTTTTAAACTGTCAGAGAGAGGAAGAGCGGATTCTGGCAAGGCAGTTTGTGGGGATTGTCTGTGAGGAAGAGGATCTTTCTCATATGATCCTTTCAGGAGTGAAATTCAAGGGCTGCCGTTTCTGGAATTGTTCTTTTCGGTTTGGAGATTTTCAGGATGTGGTTTTTGAAAACTGTGACCTGTCCGGCTGTGACTTTGGAGACGGCCATATGGAACGGGTTTCCATTCATTCCTGCAAAGGAGTCGGGGCGAAGTTTACGGGAATGGTTCTAAAAAATCTACTTTTGGCAGAATGCAATTTTGACGACGGGAACTTTGACGCTTCCAGACTGGAGCAAGTGCAGGTGGAACGGACGAGAATTCATAATGGTAATCTGACTGGCTGTATCTGCAGGCAGGTTTCCTGGAGAGAAACAGACTTGAAGAACGCCAGCTTTTTTAAGACATCCCTGCGGGGAATGGATTTTTCAGACAGTGAGATCACAGGAATCGTGGTGTCTGATGATAACCGTGAGCTTTCCGGTGTGATTGTGGATCTTTATCAAGCGGCAGAGCTGGCGAAAAAGATGGGAATTGTCATAAAGGATGTGTAGAGATATGCCGTCTGCACATCCTTTATAGTATTGGCTTCTTTATTTCTTTACCCGCCAGGTGCGGTAGCAGAAAATGAAGTAGCCAAGTTTGGAGCCGAACAGCAGGCTGCAGGGATAGCCCTTCATAAAAGCGGCGCGGAACTCATCCCGCTCGAGGAGGTTGTCTTTTTCAAGAGCCTGTACGGCCTCTCCCTGAAAGAATGTTCCCATGTGCTCAAAAAGTTTTTCGAAAACCTGCAGAAGAAGTTCGTCTGTCGGTTTATTGGCTGGCATTACAGGAAGCTTCCGTTTTCCGTAAATTTTTTCGATACCCCGGAGAATCAGTGGTTCTTCCATGCCAAGAAGGAGGCGCAGGCGGATTCTACCTTCGATGTCATAGGTCTGCTGACAGTAAAATCCGCTTCCGATGTTTTCTCCCTTATAATCTGCGGTGATAAGTTTTACTTCTGTCTGACATACGTCCTGGATGGCCCGGTGAACAGCCCTGGATATGAGGTCAGACTGTGAGGAACAGTCATAGCCTTTTCTGGCGCCTGATTTTTTTACAATTGCCTGGTCCACTTTCATGATATGCCCCGCCAGCCAACTCTGCATGGTGTCGGTGAGGTGCTGGATGGCTGAGGAAGAATAACCGGACTGTTCCAGTTCTTTTTTTAAAGAAACAAGGGTTTTGTCCCTGAAATTGTCATGAATCTGTTTGTGCTGCGCATATCCGCTGTACCGGATGGAACGCATATATGCCTCTTCTTCTGAAAAATGCGTCATGGAATAGGTTTCCAAATATTTAAGCATCTCTTTGCAGGTATGCTGAGTTGTCGACGTATCCTGGGAAAGATCGATCATCTTGTGTATGATCCGAAAGAGCTTGGCATGTGCTTTGTCTATAATGTCTACACCAACATTGAACTTTTCATCCCATACGATCTTTTCCATACAAGTCTCCCCCTTTCAATTTGGTATTCATTGTTTCTCTATATATTATATTATTTTTTTTCTTTTTGTCTACAGCTGTGTGGAAAATGCTGGGAAATTCGACACGAACAAAGGTTTGTAAAGAAAAAATACTTGACAGCCATGTTCTTTTCCTGTATGATGTACAAGGTGGTGAAAGACCATGGAAAAGATTGTGGAGCAAACGCTCCTATATGATTTTTATGGAGAGCTCTTAACAGAGCATCAGAAACAGATTTATGAGGACGTGGTATTTAATGACCTGTCCTTCAGTGAGGTTGCCGGGGAGCGGGGGATTTCCAGACAGGGGGTCCATGATCTGATGAAGCGGTGCGCCTGTACCCTTCAGGAATATGAGAGAAAGCTTGGTCTGGTGGAGAAGTTCCGAAAGACGCAGGAAAAGGTGAAGGAGATCCACCGGCTGACAAAAGAGTTTCGGCTGACTGAGGATAAGGAACTGGTCTTTCGGATAGAAGAGCTTTCGGCCGAGATCAGCCGGTTGTAGAAGATGACAGCAGGTATCAGGTATTTTCAGGCAGCGGAGGAAAACAGTGGCATTCGAGAGTTTATCAGATAAATTACAGAATGTATTTAAAAAGCTGCGGGGCAAAGGCCGTCTTTCTGAGGCGGATGTGAAGGCTGCTCTCAAGGAAGTCAAAATGGCACTTCTGGAGGCGGACGTCAATTTTAAAGTGGTGAAGCAGTTCGTAAAGTCCGTGGAAGCCAGGGCTGTGGGCCAGGATGTGTTAAACAGTCTGACGCCAGGGCAGATGGTCATCAAGATTGTCAACGAGGAAATGGTTTCCCTGATGGGAAGCGAGACCACGGAGCTTAAGCTAAATTCTGGAAGCGGCATGACTGTGATCATGATGGCAGGTCTCCAGGGCGCAGGCAAGACAACCACTTCGGCGAAAATCGCAGGAAAGCTAAAGGCGAAAGGAAAACGTCCTCTTCTGGTGGCCTGTGACGTGTACCGGCCTGCAGCGGTGAAGCAGCTCCAGGTAAACGGTGAAAAGCAAGGTGTCCCGGTGTTTTCCATGGGGGATAAGCACAAGCCGGTCAACATTGCAAAAGCAGCGATAGAGCACGCAGAAAAACAGAATAACAATGTTGTGATCATAGATACAGCCGGACGTCTTCACATTGATGAGGATATGATGGCAGAGCTTCAGGAGATCAAGGAGAATGTCCGGATCGACCAGACGGTGCTGGTGGTGGACGCCATGACCGGACAGGATGCGGTCAATGCGGCTTCTACTTTCAATGACAGAATTGGCATTGACGGAGTGATCGTCACCAAGCTGGACGGCGATACCAGAGGCGGCGCGGCCCTTTCCATCCGGGCAGTGACCGGAAAGCCTATTCTTTATGTGGGCATGGGTGAGAAGCTTTCCGATCTGGAACAGTTTTATCCGGACCGGATGGCCGGGAGAATCCTTGGCATGGGCGATGTGCTGACCCTGATCGAGAAAGCAGAAGCCCAGTTCGATGAGGCCCAGGCCAAAAAGATGGAACAGAAGATGAAGAAGGCTGAGTTCGACTTCAACGACTATCTGGAGCAGATGGAACAGATCAAAAAGATGGGCGGTATCAGCGATATGCTCAGCATGCTTCCCGGAATCGGAAGCAAGATGAAGAATGTAGATATCGACGAGAAGGCTCTGGACCGCACCAAATCCATCATTTATTCCATGACGCCCGCAGAGCGCTCTAATCCCGATATCATCAACCCTTCCAGAAAGAAGCGGATTGCAGCAGGAGCAGGCGTGGACATTGCTGAGGTGAACCGGCTGGTCAAGCAGCATGAGCAGAGCCGGAAAATGATGAAGCAGATGTCCGGCATGATGGGAAAGGCAGGAAAAAAAGGCAGGTTTAAACTTCCTTTTTAATATATTGAGAGATTCACTTTAAGGAGGTGAAAGACAGATGGCAGTGAAGATGAGATTAAAGAGAATGGGTCAGAAGAAGGCGCCTTTTTATAGAATCGTTGTTGCGGATTCCAGGTCTCCCAGAGATGGCAGATTTATCGAAGAGATCGGCTACTATGACCCGACCAAAGATCCCAGTGTGATCAAGGTAAATGAAGAGCTGGCGAAGAAGTGGTTGTCCACCGGCGCGCAGCCCACCGACACAGTTGCAAAGCTTTTAAAGATTGCCGGCGTAGAAAAATAATCCTTATTGGAGGTATTGCGATGAAAGAATTAGTTGAAGTAATTGCAAGGGCTCTGGTGGATCATCCGGATTCCGTTTCTGTGACGGAGAGGGAAGACGGAAACGAAACCGTCCTGGAACTTAACGTGGCTCCTTCCGATATGGGGAAGGTCATCGGGAAGCAGGGCAGAATTGCAAAGGCGATCCGCAGTGTGGTAAAGGCGGCGGCCTCAAGAGAGGATAAGAAAGCAATTCTGGAAATTCAGTAAGGGGTTATAAGGGGTGACAAAAAGAGGTCCGCGGGGCGGGCCTCTTTTATGCACACGAGGCAGAAAAGAAACTGCTGCTTGATTTAGAGGAGCAGAAAGGAAACGACAGTTATGGTATCAGAGTTTCGCGTAGGGGTGATCTCGTCTACTCACGGTATCCGGGGGGAGGTCAAGGTTTTTCCCACCACAGACGATTCGACCCGCTTTCTGGATTTAAAACAGGTGACGCTTGCCGCAAAGCGGGAGCGACGGATATTGGAGATTGAAAAGGTACGGTTTTTCAAACAGTTTGTGATTGTGAAATTTAAAGGAATTGACAATATCAATGATATTGAGCAGTATAAGGGAGCAGAGCTTTGGATTGACAGAGAGCAGGCGGTTCCCCTGGAAGAAGGAGAATACTTTATTGCAGACTTGATCGGCCTTGCGGTCATGACAGACGAGGGGGAAAGGCTTGGAACCCTGAGGGAAGTTCTACAGACAGGGGCCAATGACGTCTATGAAGTACAGATGGAAAACGGAAAAACGGTTCTTCTTCCAGTCACCAGAGAGTGCGTGCTGGATGTGGATTTGGAAAAGGGAGAAGTTCTGGTCCATGTGTTGGACGGGCTTCTGGATCTTTGACGGAGGACTTTTATGAAATGTCACATACTGACCCTGTTTCCGGATATGGTCCTCGGCGGCCTTCGCACCAGCATTCTGGGGCGGGCTGAGGAAAAAGGGATTCTTTCCCTTCATGGAGTCAATATCCGGGATTTTGCAGAAAATAAGCATAACCGGGTGGACGATGCCCCTTACGGCGGCGGAGCCGGGCTGGTGATGCAGCCAGGGCCTGTTTATAGTGCCTGGAAGTCAGTGGCAGAAACATGCGAGAGACAGCCAAGGGTGATTTATCTGACCCCACAAGGACGGGTGTTCAATCAGAGTATTGCAAAGGAGCTGGCAAAGGAGGAAGAACTGATCTTTCTTTGCGGCCACTATGAGGGAATTGACGAGCGGGTTCTGGAGCTTGTCGTGACGGATTATCTCTCCATTGGGGATTACGTGCTGACCGGGGGGGAGCTTGCGGCCATGGTAGTCATTGACAGTATTGCCAGGCTGGTGCCCGGTGTCCTTCACAACGAGACTTCGGCTGAGGTGGAAACTTTTTATGATAATCTTTTGGAATATCCTCAGTACACAAGGCCGGAGGAATTCATGGGAAAGAAGGTGCCGCCGGTATTGCTTTCTGGTCATCATGGAAATGTGGACAAATGGCGGAGAGGGCAGTCTGTCCTGCGGACAGCACGCTCAAGGCCCGATCTTCTGAAAAAGGCAGTTCTCACGGAAGAAGAAAAAGAACTTCTGAAAACCCTTGATTTTCAGGAGGAAATGTGATAGAGTAAAACAGTTGTGAAAGATAAGAGATGGTCCGCTGTTGCCTGGGGCATTAAGAACATCCAACCATTCATAAGGAGGTTCAGCAAATGAACGAGTTAATCAAGGCCATTGAAGAGGGCCAGTTGAAAGAGTCTGTAGACGCATTCCGTGTCGGTGACACTGTGAGAGTGCATAATAAGATCAAAGAGGGTACCCGCGAGAGAATTCAGGTTTTCGAGGGAACTGTGATCAAGAGACAGAACGGTGGAGCGAGGGAAACCTTTACTGTCAGAAAGAATTCCAACGGAATCGGTGTAGAGAAGACCTGGCCGGTTCATTCTCCCTTTGTAGAGAAAATCGAAGTGGTGAGAAGAGGTAAGGTGAGAAGAGCGAAGCTGTTCTACTTAAGAGACAGAGTAGGAAAGGCTGCCAAAGTGAAAGAGTTAAAGAAATAATTTGCCGGTAAGAGGCGCGTTGAGGGACTTAAGGGGGACAATTACATTTGTAGATTGTCCCTTTTCCTTACGGTAAAGGTTTTGACAGCAGGCGGAGGCAGCGCAGGGAGGATTGGGATTGGGACCTTATTATCAGAATGAAGGGGCCAGGCAGGGACAGAAACCGTTTTTGACAGTGATCGGCTGGGGTGTGGACATTGTGGCCGTCATTGCACTGGCGTTCTTTGCCGTCATGATGTTCGGCACAAAGCTCACGGTGTCGGGCCGGTCTATGGAACCGCTCCTCACAAGCGGGGATGTTGTTTTATTGGATCGTTTATGTTATAATTTTTATGGGCCAAAGCGGATGGATGTGGTCGCTTTCACGGATCCGAAGGACGAGGAACGAACTCATATCAAGCGGATCGTGGGGCTTCCGGGGGAGCGCATCCAGATTAAGGAGGGCCGGCTTTATGTCAGCGGACAGTTGTTGAAGCTTCCGGGAAATCCCGAGCTTATCAAGACAGCCGGGCTGGCAGAGATTGAAATAGAGATGGAAGACGGCGAGTATTTTGTACTTGGAGACAATACAGACACCGGCGAGGACAGCCGGTATTCCAATGTGGGAAATGTCCGCCTGGAGCAGATCAAAGGGCGGGTCTGGTTTCGGATATCGCCCTTCGACCAGCTTGGATTTATCAAATAGAAAGAGGGATGGTATGCAGGTTCAGTGGTATCCGGGACATATGACAAAGGCGAAACGGGCCATGAAGGAAGATATGAAGCTGGTGGATCTGGTGATTGAGATCCTGGATGCCAGGGCGCCTCTCTCCAGCAGAAACCCGGATATCGACGAACTTGGCAGAGGAAAAGCCAGGATGATCCTTCTGGGAAAAGCCGATCTGGCGGATGAGTCCGCCAACAGGAAATGGGAACAGTTTTTTAAAGAAAAGGGCTTTGTGACGGTCCGGGCAGATTCCAGAAGACGGGCAGAGATGAAGCCGATCCAGGCAGCCGTAAAAGAGGCGTGCCGGGAAAAGAAAGAGCGGGATTTGAGGCGGGGGATCAAGAACCGGCCGGTTCGGGCCATGGTGGTCGGCATTCCCAACGTGGGAAAATCCACCTTTATCAACTCCTATGCGGGCAGGGCCTGTGCGAAAACGGGAAACCGTCCGGGAGTTACCAGAGGCAACCAGTGGATCCGTTTGGGAAAAGATGTGGAGCTTCTGGACACACCTGGGATTTTATGGCCAAAGTTTGAGGATGAGCAGGTGGGGATCCGTCTGGCGTTCTTAGGGTCAGTGAAAGATGAGATCCTTGGGATGGAGGAACTTGCCCTAAGGCTTCTGGCTTTTCTGAAGGAGAACTATCCGGAGTCTTTAAAAGAACGTTATCAGCTTTCCGGGGCGGATCTGTCGGCAGAACCGCCTTCCATGCTGATGGAGATCGCCAGGCTCAGAAATTGTCTGCTCAGGGGAAATGAGCTGGACAGTGAAAAAGCAGCCCGGCTGCTAATTGATGATTTCAGGAGCGGAAGACTCGGGGCCATTACATTGGAGTTTCCAGGTTGGGAGCAGGAAGAATGAGATTCAGAAGAAAAGAAAAAAGAGAACCGACATATGAAGAACTTATGACGATGATAAACGAGCCGGCGGAAGAGAGAGAGCCAGAAGACGGGGAGCGGAATATCCTGCGGGAAGTTTTGAGTTTTCTGGCCTATGCGGCAGTTATTTTTGGCTGCACGTTTTTAATCATCATGTTTGTGGCACAGAGGACCAGTGTGTCCGGCCCTTCCATGAATGACACCCTGCAGGATGGGGACCAGTTGATCCTGGAAAAAGTCAGTTATCACTTCCGGGATCCGGCCAGGTTCGACGTGGTGGTATTCCAGCACCTTGACGACGGGAAAAATGTTTTCTATATCAAGCGCATCATCGGCCTTCCCGGGGAGACGGTCCAGATCATTGGAGATGATATTTACATTGACGGAGAGCTTTTAGAAGAAGATTATGGGCGGGAACCCATTCAGGACGCCAAGATAGCGGCAGAGCCCATTGCCGTGGGAGAGGATGAATATTTTGTGCTGGGAGATAACCGGAACAACAGCTCCGACAGCAGAGATCCTGCGGTGGCCAATGTGAAGCGGAGTATGATTGTCGGCCGGGCGTGGGTTCGGATCTGGCCTTTAAACAAGATCGGGTTTGTCAGCCACAAATAGGGCAGGAGAAGGACATGACAGTACAGGAGATAAAAATGCAGCTTAGACAGTCAGGCAATGCGGAGTTACCCGCATTGCTTGACTTATATAGGAAGGATGAAAGGGCTGGCGTGAGGAAGCTGGTGTGGGAGGCAGAGAGGAGACGGACGGCATTGGAAGCGGAATATGCCCGTCTGGAGGCCATGACGGCTTATGAGAAAGAATATGAGAGGCTTGGCATCATATGTGGAATTGATGAGGCGGGAAGGGGACCTCTGGCCGGGCCAGTGGCGGCAGCGGCGGTGGTCCTGCCAAAAGGCTGCAGGATTTGTTACGTCAATGATTCCAAAAAGCTTTCTGAGAAAAAAAGGGAAGCCCTCTATGAAGAGATCATGGAACAGGCCCTCAGTGTGGGAGTGGGCCTTGTGGGGCCAAAGAGGATCGACGAAATCAATATTCTTCAGGCCACCTATGAGGCTATGAGAGAGGCAGTGGGGAACCTTTCCGTCCGCCCGGATGTGTGCTTAAACGATGCAGTGACCATTCCGGGGTTATCAGACTCCATCCGGCAGATCCCCATTGTCAAGGGGGATGCAAAAAGTCTTTCCATTGCGGCGGCCAGTATTATCGCCAAAGTAACCAGAGACCGGCTGATGCGGGAGTATGAAAAGAGCTACCCGGGGTATGGCTTTGGGGGGCATAAAGGTTATGGCTCCAAAGAACATATAGAGGCCATCCGCCAATTGGGAGTGACGCCAATCCACAGAAGGAGTTTTTTGAAAAATTTCCAGCTTTCCCAGTGAGCGGCTGAAGGCAGTGCAGGAAGGAACTGCCAGAAAGGAAGGGTGTATTTGAACCGGCGTGTGACAGGAGCCAGGTATGAGGAGAAGGCAGCCAGGGCCTTGTATGCCCAGGGCTACCGGATTCTGGAGCGGAATTTCCGGTGCCGTTTTGGGGAGATTGATATTATCGCCAGGCACAAAGGGGTCCTCGTGTTCATAGAGGTCAAATACAGAAGAGATTCCCGGAGCGGTTTTCCGGAGGAATCGGTGAACAGAAGAAAACAGGCAGCCATCCGAAAGACAGCGGAGGTCTACATGCATCGGCGCGGCTATGACTGGTGGGGTCAGTGCCGGTTTGACGTGGTTTGCGTGATGGGAGAAGAAGTGCGGATCATTGAGGACGCTTTCTGGGTGGAATAAAAAACAGGAGGAAAGGAGCAATTGCCATGGAACTGGTATGGAAGCGGAGGCCGCAGGAAGGAAAGGCGGGGCTTAACTGTTGTGAGAGGGGAGGGGTTCCTTTTTTAAGTTTTCCACTTCTGGAACAATATGAAAGTCTTGTGAGCCACGGATTTTCCACCAGGCTGGGCGGAGTCAGCGAGGGCTGCCTTTCCTCCATGAATCTGGGATTTAGCCGGGGAGATGAGCGCGCGCGGGTTTTGGAAAATTACAGGAGAATGGGGAGGGCCCTGTCCCTGCCCCTGGAGCGGATGGTACTTTCCAGTCAGACCCACACCACCAACGTGAGAGTGGTCACAGAAGAGGATGGGGGCAGCGGGATCTCAAACCCCCTTTGCTATGAAGATGTGGACGGGCTGATTACCAATGTGAGGAATCTTCCGCTGGTCACAGTTTATGCAGACTGCGTTCCCCTGTACTTTGTGGATCCGGTCCATAAAGCCATCGGTCTTTCCCATTCTGGCTGGAGGGGAACTGTGAACCGGATGGGGGAAGTCACTTTAAAGGCCATGGAAAAGGCTTACGGTACCAGAGCCTGGGAGGTTCTTGCCTGTATCGGGCCCAGCATCTGCAGAGACTGCTACGAGGTGAGCCTGGATGTGGCAGAGGCCTTTCGGGCAGCTTTTGGCTCTGTGGCAGAGATGCTTTTGGATGAAAAGCCAGACGGGAAATTCCAGCTTGATCTGTGGGAGGCTAACCGACAGATCCTTTTAGGCGCGGGAGTCCGGGAAGAACACCTGTCTGTGACCGACATCTGCACCTGCTGCAATCCGGAGCTTCTCTTTTCCCACAGGGCCTCAAAAGGAAGGCGGGGAAACCTGGCCGCGTTCCTTTGTCTGAAGTAAGGCGATCGCTCCTAAAATCCTGTATTTTGTGGAAACCAGGAAGAGATTCGGTTCTTTTGTGAGCGGAACCATTTGAAAGTCTCAGGTATTTAGAGGATATGAATAGTAAGGAGCGTATTAGGTGTTTTATATGGCAGGTAGTCTATTAGGATTGCCTGCCGTATTTAAAAGACTGAAATGTGGATAGATAGAATGGCAGTATAATATTTTTATGGTGAAGGGTTTGGTTTGAAAATGGAAAACAATATATCTGCTGAAGAAAGAGAATATGCTTCAAAGATATGGAAGATGCGTTCTGCAGGTGAATTAAAAAAAGCTGTTAATGTGTGTGATGAAGCGATTGTTGCTTATAAAGATAATAATTTTTTCTATAAAATCAAGGGTGATATCTTGTATACGATGAAAGAATATGAAAAATCAATGGATATTTATATGGAATATCTTGAAAAAATCAAGAAAACCCCGGAATTTTTTACGAATTTTTCGCGATTTGTTGAAAAAATATGTTTGATATATGAATTGAATAAACAGGTTTTTGAAAAACTTTTGAGGATAAGTAGAAATGCTGAATATGCAAGTGTGATCAGAAAGGGGTCACTAAGGATAATTTACGATTATTGGAAAGCATCGGAAAAAGTTCTTTCATTTGTAGAAAGGGTAAATAAAGAGTTTTCTGTTAGAGCAATAGATATAGCACTTAATGATTTGAAAACAGAAGAGAATTGTGATAAAATTTATTTCCTTTATAAAATTGATACAAATAATTGTATTAAGGAGAATGACATTGCTAATAGACATATACTAAAATTGTTAGAGTGGTTTCAGATGTATGATTGCGCTTTGCTATGGGTGAATAGAATACTTGAATATTGCAATGATGGGGTGGTTGTTCGAAGTTTGTTCAGGATTTGTAGATTAAGAAGCGATTATTCAGATGCAAATAAATATATGAATACACATGATATTGTAGCTAAGTCGGATTTTAATATACAGTATGAATTAGTTTTATACTATGAAGAACAAGGTGATGAAATTGCTCGAAATGAAATTCTCAGTGATATAAATACGAAATATGATAATAGTATTCCGATTTCACAAACATTGTTCAAATTTTATATAAAATACGATATGTTGAATGAAGCAAAGGAAATTGAGAAACGGATTAATCACTTAAGAGAAACAAAGAAACTAAATGAGAAAAAACAAAGAGATTTTGAAAGGCAAAACAGAGAAAATCAAGAGATTTTATTAGACCGATTGACAGATTTATTAGAGGAGCAGGAGCATAATAGAAGATTGTTGGCAATTACAGATTTGATAAAAGGCTTCTCTCACGAATTAGGACAACCGATAACAAACATAAGATATGCAATACAATTATTTTATATGAAACAAGAAAAGGAACAAATCACATTAAGCTTGGAAGAAAAAGAACTTCTGGATAGTATCATTGTTCAGACAAGCAGAGTTGGAAAGTTATTAAATAGATTTGCACCAATTGTATCGAGCAAAAATCAAAAAGCGTATTTCAACGTATATGATGAGATCATAACTATATTTGAAGAATTAAATATGAGGCTGAGTAGTGAGAATATAAAATATTCAGTTGTAGGGGATAAAGATGTTGAATTATATGGAGAGGTGATACAATTTTCACAAGTTTTCTATAATTTGATTATTAATGCAATCTATGCAATTAATAAAAAAGAAATTAGAGGAGAAATTAATGTTGTTATACAAAAGAAAGAGGAAGATTTGTTTATATATTTTAGTGATAATGGTATAGGAATTCCAAATGAAATTCAGAAAAAAATTTTTGACCCGTTTTATTCAACTAAAAGAAAAGAGAACGAAGAGGGGGGAGAAGGTCTGGGACTTTATATCGTGTGGAATATATTAAAAATGTTTAATGGAAAAATAAGCATAGATCCCTATTATGCAGAGGGCGCAAGGTTTATTATCAAAATAAGAGTGGAGGAAAAAAGAAATGTATAAAATATTATTAGTTGAAGACGACAGGGAAACAGCTAGTTATGTGAAAAGTGGCTTGGAATTGGAAGAAATGACGGTTGATGTAGCTGTTGATGGACAGGATGGATTTGAATGTTTTCAAAAGAATGAGTATGATCTTGTCCTATTGGATTTAGAGATGCCACGAATGAATGGAGAGGAACTGGTAATAAAGATAAGAAATATAAATCCGTACATTGATATCATTGTTTACACAAACTATTCTCAATTTGCAGATATTAAGAAATTAGTTAATTTAGGAATTAATGGATATATCAATAAAGGACCGGAAGCAGATTTGAGAGAACTGATCAATATTGTTAAAAGTAAGTTAGAACCTATAAATGAAGATGCAATGAAAACGCTTATAAATGGAACGGATGTCATGAAAGTGGATTAGGCGGTGAAAAGGCAAGTGAAAAAATATTTATTAGATACAAATGCTTATTTTGCTTTGTTAAAATATGTAACCTCTGAAAATAATAACGAAACTATTGATAATATTTTGGCGGGGGAATGCTATATTTCTAAAGTTACACAAATAGAAATTATTTCTGTAATTGGTAAATATGCCAGGGGAATCAGTGGTGGAATACAAGTATGTAATCGAATCAATGAAGACACGAATATGATATGCGGAAAGCAATTTATTATACCTAAGCAAAGAAAATGGAGCCAGGCAAAACTGAAAGAATGGTTAAAACTTGAGAAGGAAATATCAAGCGGAAATAATTGTCTGTTTAATGTTAAAGTGTTAGAGATTAATTCTGATGTTATAGCAGAAGCGGAAGAATTTATTAAAAATGCGTTGATATACAATTTCAAATCTATGGATGCAGTAGTATTGGGAACTGCAAAAGCAAATTCGTCAGATACTGAGGTTATGGTGGTGGTGACAGCAGATAAAGGATTAAAAGCTGGAATGGATAAAATACATTATCCTCATATATCTATTACATAGAAAATAGTAGTGTATAAATATCTTCCGTGTTATTTTCCCACAAATCACAATACACAAATTTTAAGAGAAAACCCTTAGTTGACAGCACAAAGCCGGAAGGTTATACTTAACAATGAATGAAAGAGAAGGAGAACGGAAATGTTAGACGGAAAAAAGACACTGTTCAGCGGTATGCAGGCGACTGGAAATCTGACCCTAGGGAATTATCTGGGAGCCCTTAAAAACTGGGTTACGATCAGTGATGAATATAACTGTTTTTACAGTGTGGTGGACATGCACTCGATTACGGTACGGCAGGACCCGGCGACTTTGAGAAAGCGGGCCAGGATTCTCCTGACTCTTTACCTTGCGGCGGGGCTTGACCCGAAGAAAAACTGTATTTATTATCAGTCCCATGTGTCGGCCCATGGGGAGCTGGCGTGGATTTTAAACTGCTTTACCTATATGGGCGAGCTGAACCGGATGACTCAGTTTAAAGATAAGGCGGCCAAGCATGTGGACAATATCAATGCGGGGCTCTTTACTTATCCGGTGTTGATGGCAGCGGACATCCTTCTGTATCAGGCAGATGTGGTGCCGGTGGGGATTGACCAGATGCAGCACTTGGAGATCACCAGAGACATTGCTCAGAGGTTTAATGGGGTTTACGGGGATGTGTTTACGATCCCGGAAGTATATCTTGGGAAGGTGGGGGCTAAGATTATGAGCCTGCAGGATCCCTCCAAAAAGATGTCTAAATCAGATGAGAATCCCAACGGGAGCATCTATCTGATGGACGATAAAGATACCATTATGAGGAAGTGCAGAAGGGCTGTCACAGATTCTGAGGGCGTGATCCGCTACAGCGATGAGCAGCCTGGCCTTAAGAATCTCATTGAGATCTACCGGGCCTGTACGGGGAAGACTGCCGATGAGGTGGTGAAGGAGTTTGACGGAAAAGGCTACGGAGACTTTAAGACGGCTGTGGGTGAAGCCGTGGCGGCAATTTTGGTGCCTCTTCAGGAGGAGCAGGCCAGATTGATGGCGGACAAGGCATACCTGGACGGAATCATCAAAGAGAACGCGGAGAAAGCGGGCTATTATGCCAATAAGACGCTGCGGAAGGTGCAGAAAAAGGTGGGCTTCCCGGAGCGGGTGCGCTGAGTAAGGAAGCGGAAATCAGTTTTTGCGGGTATTGTCAAAAGGAAAGGGTACAGAGATGAAGCTTGTCACATATTTGTATGAAGGCAGGGAAGCAGCAGGAGTTTTATCGCCGGATGGGACAGAGATTTATCCGGCAAAAGCACTGGGTTTTGCCTGTGAGAACATGAACGGATGGATTGATGTTCTGGCCGGAGAGGGACTTTCGGCTTTAAAAAGGGCAGTGGGGAGAGGATGTGAAGAGGCAGTGGCTTTGGATCAAGTGACCCTTCTCGCCCCGATCCCGGAGCCAAAGCAGGATATGATCTGTCTTGGCATCAATTATATGGCCCACGCGGAGGAATCGGCCCGCTATGCGGAAGAAAGCTTTGGCGGGGAACGGCCTTATGCCGTCTATTTTTCCAAGCGGGTGGGAGAGGCAGTGAGGCCAGAAGGGGAGATTGACGGCCATTTTGATATGGTGGAGCGGCTGGATTATGAAGTGGAGCTGGCGGTGGTGATCGGAAAAGATGCAAAGGGAGTGCCAAAAGAGAAAGCGGCGGATTATATCCTTGGCTATACGATCATCAATGATGTCAGTGCGAGAGTGATACAGAGCCGCCACAAGCAGTGGTATTTTGGGAAGAGCCTGGACGGCTTTACGCCCATGGGACCTTGGATTGTGACGGCGGATGAGTTTTCTTTTCCGCCCAGGCTGGCCATTCAGTCAAAGGTCAACGGTGAACTCAGACAGGATAGTAACACGGAGCTTTTGATCTTTGGCGTAGATCATGTGATAGAAGAGCTTTCTAAGGGGATGACTCTGAAGGCAGGTACCGTGATTGCCACCGGGACTCCGGCCGGCGCAGGCATGGGATTTGAGCCGCCCCAATTTTTAAAGACAGGGGATACGGTAGAGTGCATCATTGAGGGCATCGGGACTTTGAAAAATACGGTCAAATAGAAAAGCTGTCGGAGGATTATGGAAGCGCTTGAATTTCGGGAAAATTTTATTGATGTGGATACCTATCTGAAGCTCAGGGATTCTGTGGGCTGGAAAAAACTCACCAGGAAGCAGGCACAGGCAGCTCTGGACGGAAGTCTCTACACAGTGGGCCTTTATGTCGCAGGCCAGCCGGTGGGAATGGGCAGGATTGTGGGCGACGGGGCAGTGATCTGCTATATTCAGGATTTGATTGTCCATCCAAATGCCCAGGGGCTTGGCGTGGGCCACATGCTGATGAAGCGGCTGATCGCCTATGTGCGGTCACTCACAGAGGAGGGCACGGAAATGATGCTGGATTTGATGTGCGCCAAAGGGAGAGAGGCCTTTTACAGCGAGCATGGATTTCTTGCGAGGCCCACAGAAAACCTGGGGCCGGGCATGATCCGGTATCTGGATAAGAGATGACAGGAAGCGGCGGGAATTCCCGCCGCTATTTTATCTTATAGGGAATTCCTTCGGAATTCTATTTTCCGGTTTCTGCTTTTTTTAATGCATTCCCGATGGCCTCGGTGAGAGCCATGGAGGTATACTGACTGTTTTCGTCGTAGGAAAGACCGGAGATTCCCTGATTTTCCACAACCTGGGCCGCCAGGTTTTCCATGGAAGGGGCCATCAGAGGATACATGGCGGCCATATCTTCCGAGAGATTCACGAACCGGACTGATTTTATGTAATCAGAATCGACGACCACCTCCACATCAATGGCCTGGTTATTTAAGGAAAGGGCTGAGGTGTAAACGCCGGGAGTATACTTCACCGGGTCTGCGCTCACCTTTGTGGTCTTGTTTTTCGGCGCAAACATAAAGACCAGGAGGATGATGAGCAGGATGCCCATAGCGACAAAAATTCCGGTATAGATCAGCTCTTTCATGCGAAGTACAACAATTTTGGTTTTGGAACTCATAGACCTTCTCCAATGTTCTTTGTACAGGATATGAGAGAAGGGGAAAGAGTATGCGGGAATTGTTCCAGAAAGCAAGTTTCTCTTATCGGAAAGATGTGCTATAATAGGAACGGAACTTTGAAAAAACGACAGGAAGGGATGAGAATTTTGGATATACAGGAACTCAGAATGCAGGATCTGGATATCAGAGAGTTAAAGCTCAGACAGCTTGACATTCAGGGCTTGAAAGAAAAAAGCAGGCAGATGGAACTTGGCATTGAGATGGAAGAGAAAGTCCGTACCTTCTCCAACATTATGATGATGTATGACTGCGCGATTCGGGAAGTGAAAACAAAGCTGGAAGTGCTCGACAGCGAATTTTCTGTCCGTTACAATCGAAACCCGATTTCTTCGATCCGGTCCAGAATTAAAAAACCGGCCAGTATTTATCATAAATTAAAAAAATACGGTCTGGAGATCAATGAGGAAAACGTGCTGACAGGACTCAACGATATTGCAGGAGTCCGGGTCATCTGTTCCTTTATCGACGACATTTATATGGTAGGCTCCCTGCTTGCCACCCAGGACGATATCAAGGTTCTGAAGGTGAAAGACTATATCAAAAATCCTAAACCCAACGGATATCGGAGCTATCATATGATTGTGGAGATCCCGGTATTTTTTTCCAGGGGAAAGACGCCTATGCACGTGGAGGTCCAGATCCGGACCATTGCCATGGATTTTTGGGCGAGTCTGGAGCATCAGCTCCGGTATAAAAAGAATATGGAGCAGGTGGACGGTCAGGAGGAGATCAGCGAACGGCTTTTGGCCTGTGCGGATTCCATTGCGGAGACAGACCGTCAGATGCAGGAAATCAAACGGATGATCGGTGAATTTAAAGATTTATCATAAAACAGATTCCCCGTGAAAAGGAGAAAATCATGTCGCTTCAGTTTATTTTGGGCGGTGCGGGCACCGGCAAATCATTTTTTTTAAACCGAAGTCTGGTGGAGGAGGCAGAAAAATATCCCGAGCGGCAGTTTTTTGCCATTGTACCGGAGCAGTTTACCATGGAGACCCAGAAGGCGCTGGTGATGGGGAGCTTAGGCCACAGTATTTTGAATATTGACATTGTAAGCTTTGAACGGCTGGCTTACCGGGTCTTTGAGGAACTCTCCTGCATGCCAAAGATCATTCTGGATGACATGGGAAAGAGTATGCTTCTGCGAAAAACCTGCGCTTTGGTGGAGAAAAAGCTGGAGGTCTATAAAAATCATCTGAACCGGGCCGGCTTTATCGAACAGCTCAAATCCACCATGTCCGAATTTGGACAGTACCGGATTGGGGAGGAGGAGCTTCTTCGTCTGACAAAGGAGACTGAGAACCGGCCTCTGCTCCATCGGAAACTGAAAGACATACAGCTTCTTTTTGGCGCCTTTCAGGATGCCATGGGGGAGGGAATGATCACTGCAGAGGAGTTGCTTCCATCCCTGTGCCGGGTCATTCCACGCTCTGAAAAGCTCCGGGACAGTGTCATTGCGCTGGACGGATTTACCGGTTTTACACCGGCTCAGTACCAGGTGATCCGGGAGCTCCTTGGCGTCAGCCGCCGCCTGATGGTGGCAGTCACTATTGACGGGGATGGGGATATCTATAAGGAAGGGCGGAAGGCGGATTTCTTTACCCTGAGCAGGAAAACCATAGCAGCGCTGGGAAAACTGGCAGAGGAAGTGAAGGCGGGGCGGGAGGAGGATGTGATTTTAAGAGAGCCGGTCAGGTTTCAGGAGTCAGAGGAACTGGCCTTTTTGTCTGGCAGGCTTTTTAAGGGGAAAGGCGCCATGGAGGGAAAGACAAAGGATGTTTTTCTTTCCGGAGAGGCTTCTCCTCATGAGGAGGTCCGGGCCCTGGCAGTCCGGCTTTCGGCTCTGGTGCGGGAAGAGGGGTATCGCTACCGGGAGATTGCCATTGTGTGCGGAGATATGGAAGGATACCGGCCGCTTCTTGTACAGGCCATGGAGGAGGCGGGGCTTCCAGCTTTTCTGGACGATAAGCGGAGCCTTCTCACCAATCCGGCGGTGGAATATATGCGGGCAGCCCTGGAGGCTGTGGAAAAGGATTTTTCCTATGAAAGTGTGTTTCGGTATCTGAAATGCGGATTTCTTCCCTTTGAGGAGGATCTCCTTTTTGAGATGGAAAATTATGTGTTGGCTATGGGGATCAGGGGTCACAAGCGGTGGGAGGCACCCTGGGAGACCATCTACAGAGGGGGGGAGCATGTCAATCTGGAGCTTTTAAATGGAGCCAGAGAACAGGCGGCGGCCCCGCTTCTTTTTCTGCGGAAGGTATTCCAGAAAAAAGGGGTGACTGTGCGGGAAATGACGGAGGCCCTGTTTCATTTTTTGGATGGGGGAGGGGTCGGAGAACGGCTTCTTGAGATGGCGGACAGGTTCCGGGAAGAGGGGGCTTACAGTCTGGCCAAAGAATACGAGCAGGCTTACGGACAGCTTCTCGACCTGTTTGACCGGATCACCGGACTTTTGGGAGATCAGAGCCTTTCTGTCAAAACCTATAATGACGTGCTGGATGCCGGCTGCCGGGAAATCCGGGTGGGAGTTATTCCGGCGGCCCTGGATAGGATTTTGGTGGGGGATGTGGAGAGGAGCCGTCTGAAAGATATAAAGGCCCTGTTTTTTATTGGGGTCAATGACGGAAATGTACCGAAAAAGAAACAGTCCGGCGGACTTTTGTCGGAGCTTGACCGGGAAGAACTGGCTCCCTATGCGGAACTTACCCCTTCCAGAAGGGAAAGCAGCCTGATCGACAAATTTTATTTTTATCTGACTGTGACAAAACCATCCCACAAACTGTACATTTCTTACGTCTTGGCCGATGAAAAAGGGGAGAGGAAGAGTCTGTCTCCCTACCTTTCTTATGTTATGCGGCTGTTTCCGGGGCTCTGTGCGGGAACCAGGATAAAAGGAGAAAAAGCAGTTTTAACGAAGGCGCTGGCTTTCCAGATGCTGGCCGCGGGTATGGAGGAGTACAGGAGCGGAGAAGAAAGCGGGCTGTGGATGGCACTCTACGGCTGTCTTTGGGAGAATGAAGAAGACAGGGGCCTTGTGGAGCAGCTGGCGGATGCCGCTTTTTTTTCCTATGATGGAGACCAGATTTCTGCTGCGGCGGCCAGAGCTCTCTACGGGGCTCCCTTGAGCGGCAGTGTGACCAGGCTGGAAACCTATGCTGCCTGCGCCTATGCCCAGTTTCTCACTTATGGCCTGAAGCTTGTCAGGAGGAAGGAGTTTGAATTTGCGGCTCTTGATATGGGAAATGTGTTTCACAAAGCCATTGAACTGTGCTTTTGCTATGCGGCCGAGGCGGGAATTCGGATTTCCGATCTTGACGGAGAAGGAAGGAAGGCGCTGGTGGGGAGAGCCATGGAGGAGGCAGCCGGGACCTTGGGCGTCCATGTGCTAAAATCTTCGGCCAGAAACGAGTACCTTCTGGAACGGATGGGACGGATCACGGAGAAAACCTTGTGGGCTCTGGGAGAACAGCTTGCGGCGGGAGAGTTTGCGCCGACAGATTTTGAGTTGAATTTCGCCCCCGGGGAGAGTGCGGCCATGCGGATCTTGTTGACAGACGGCGGAACCATGCAGCTAAAAGGAAAGATCGACCGGGTGGATCTGTTTGAGGAGGCGGACCGGGTCTATGTGAAGATCATTGATTATAAGTCCGGCGGAAAGGATTTTGACTTGAATGCAGTTTACGGGGGGCTGGAGTTGCAGCTTGTGGTCTATCTGGATGCAGTCATGAGGAAAGAACAGAGTAAGTATCCAGATAAGGAGATCATTCCGGCGGGAATGTTCTATTACCAGATTCAGGACCCGATCTTGGAGAGGAAGGGAGAAGAAGGAAACTCCCTGGACGCCGTTTTGGAGAGCCTCAGGCCAAAGGGAGTATTCAACGATGAAGAGCGGGTGGTCTCTTTATTTCAGAAAGAAAGACAGAAAGATGGAAAATCCAGATGGATCCCCGCGGTCATGAAGGGGGGAGAGGTAGTAAAAGCAAAATCTGCCGGAATTTCCAGAAAGCAGTTTACGAATCTGAAAAACTTTGTGTACCGTCGGATGGAAGAGTTCGGTTCTGCCATTGAAAGAGGGGAGGTTTCCGCAAGGCCGTACAGAAGAAAAGATAAAACCGGCTGTGATTACTGTGAGTTCCAGTCCGTGTGCGGCTTTGACCGGAAGCTTTCCGGCTATGAATACCGACGGCTTTTGGAGAAGCCCCCAGAGGAGATCTGGGAAGAGATTGCAGGAACAGACAGAGAAGCTGCCGGTCCGGTAGACGGGGATGTGGCGGGAAAGGGCAGGTGAGGCGGATGGCAGTGGAATGGACAAGGGAGCAGAGACAAATCATCGGGCTTGAGACCAGGAACCTTCTGGTGGCGGCAGCGGCAGGGAGTGGAAAGACAGCTGTTTTGGTGGAGCGGATCATGGCGATGATCACTGATGAGAAGACGCCGGTGGATATTGACCGGCTTTTGGTGGTGACTTTTACCAATGCGGCTGCGTCCCAGATGCGGGAGAGGATTGGAAAACGGCTGGCCGAACGGCTTTTGGCTGCGCCGGAGGATGAAAACTTAAGGCGGCAGGAAGATCTTGTGCCCCATGCAAAAATCATGACCATCGACAGTTTTTGCCTCTCTGTAGTGCGAAATTATTTTAGCTTCCTGGATCTGGACCCGGATTTTCGGATTGGGGATGAGGGAGAATTAAAGCTTATACGGGAAGAGGTCATGGCAGAGCTTTTGGAGGAAAAATATACAGAAGCCTCTCCCAGATTTCTGTTGTTTGTGGAGAGCTATGGGGAGGGGAAGAGCGACGGGCGTATTGCAGAATATATCGAACAGCTTTACTATTTTGCGGCAGCTTATCCAGAACCGGAACGGCAGCTTTCCCTCTGGAAAGAGCAGCTTAGAGCAGACTCCTGGGAGGAGATTGAGCAGACCGCGTGGATGAAGGCCATGATGGAAGAAATTCGTCTGGCGGCGGGGGAGCTTTGCAGCCAGTATGAGGCGGCCATGGAGCTTTGTGGGGAGGAAGAGGGGCTTTCCCCCTATGAGACCATGTTCGCTTCGGATAAACGGTTTGCAGAGGGGCTTTTGAGGGCGGAAAGTTACAAGGATGCGGCAGAGCTTTTGGCCTCTGTAAAAGGTTCTTTTATGACAAAGCCAAGGATCAGCAAAAAGACATTGGTGGATGAAGAAAAAAAAGAGTTCCTGTCAGCATTGCGGGATTCTATGAAAAAGGAGCTTATTTCCCTGGCAGAAACCTTTTATCCGGGCTCCATTGCTCAGACCTGTGAAGATATCAGGAAAGTGAGAGAGCCTCTGGAAGAACTTGTGGATCTGGCGCTTTCCTATGGCCGGGCCTTCGGGGCGGCCAAGCGGGAAAAGAATATGGTGGATTTTAATGACGTGGCTCATTTTGCCTTCCAGATTTTGACGAAGCCTTCCAGGGACGGCGGTTTCGTCCCTTCCGAGACGGCAAAAGAGCTTGGCGAAAACTTCCATGAGATCATGATTGATGAGTACCAGGACAGCAATTGGCTCCAGGAGGCCATTTTAAACAGTGTGTCCGGGAAACAGGATGGAAAGCCCAATGTGTTTATGGTGGGGGATGTGAAACAGAGCATTTACCGGTTTCGCCAGGCCAGACCAGAGTTATTTATGGAAAAATACGAAACCTATACAGATGAGGACGGCCAGTACCAGAAGATTGACCTTCACCAGAATTTCCGGAGCCGGGAGTCTGTGCTCGGGACAGTGAATTTCCTGTTTGGCCAGCTGATGGAGAAGAAGCTGGGGGGGATCGTCTATGATGAGGCGGCTTCCCTGATACCGGGGAGGGAGTTTCCGGTCAAAGAGGAGGGGGCTGAGAGACAGGAAGAGGAGACTTTCTGGACGGAAGTGCTCCTGTTGGATCTGGGAAAGATTCCAAAGCTCCAGGAGCAGGAATTAAAAGAATATCAGGCCAGGGAATTGGAGGCCAGGGCGGTGGCAGAACGGATCAAGGCCCTTGTGTCGCCGGAAAAGGGCTTTTTGGTGTTGGACAAAGAGAGCGGGCAGTACAGGAGAGCCCGCTACAGTGACATTGTCATTCTTTTGCGGACAGTGAGCGGCTGGGCGGAAGTGTTTACGGATGTTTTGATGGAGGCTGGGATCCCGGCTTTTGCGGAGATGAGAACCGGATATTTTACGGCCAGGGAGATCCAGTGTGTCTTGAATCTGCTTCGGATCATTGACAATCCCATGCAGGACATCCCACTGGCGGCTGTTATGGCTTCCCCAATAGGGAATTTTACTTCGGAAGATCTGGCCATCCTCTCAGCAGCGGCAGGGCAGAGTGGAAAGCCAGAACCAATCAGGGGCCTTTACGGTGCGCTAAAGGTTTATGGCAAAGGGCAAGAAGAGACAGCGGGGGAGCTTTCACAAAAATCGGCCAGATTTCTTTCTATGCTTTCTGACTTCCGCAAAAAGGCAGTCTACATGCGGCTTCACGAACTTCTTCGGTATATTCTGGAGCAGACGGGGTACGGCTGTGTGCTGGCAGCCATGCCGGGGGGAAAGATTCGAAGAAAGAATATGGAGATGCTTTTGAAGCGGGCCGTTGACTATGAGCAGACCAGCTACCAGGGAGTGTTTCAGTTTGTGCGCTACATCGAGAAGCTGCAGAAGTATTCCATAGATTTCGGGGAGGCGGCCCCCACAGACGGAGGGGAGGATACGGTCCGCATCACCAGCATTCACAAGAGTAAAGGGCTGGAGTATCCCATTGTGTTCCTCTCCGGCTCGGGAAAGCCATTTAACAGGCAGGATATGAATCGAAAGATTTTGTTTCACCCAGAGTTTGGGATGGCCGCGGATTTTGTGGATGTGGAAAAACGGGTAAAGGCGGCTACCCTTCCAAAACGGGTGTTTCAGAGGGCGCTCTTTCTGGAAATGCTGGGAGAGGAACTGCGTGTCCTTTATGTGGCGCTGACCAGGGCAGAAGAAAAGCTGATCATCACGGGGGCTGACCGATACCTGGAGAGTAAACTGGTCAAATGGAACAGCCTCAGGCTTAAAAAGGAAGAAGCCCTCCCCTACGCCGCAGTTTCCGGCGCCTCCTGTTATCTGGACTGGATTTTAATGGCCCTGATGAGAAACCGGGCTTATGGCGGGATTCTCACGGACCGGGGGATCACGCCGCCCATGCTTCATGAGCTCTATCAGAAACAAGTGCCTGTGAAGGTTCGCCTGGTGACCATCCAGGAACTGGTTCATCAGGAAGTGTTCCGGCAGGCTTCTAATAGGTTTCGGAGGGAAGCGCTTAAAGAGGCTGGTTTTGGGGAAGAGGAAGAACGGAAGGAGCGGCTGAAGCAGTGTCTTTCTTACCGGTATCCTCATGAGGAGGCAGTGACGGCTCCCAGGAAATTCAGTGTCTCGGAGCTGAAGGAAGAGGAGTACATGCCAGAGGAGTTTCCAGCAAAATCCCTAGTTCCCCGGTTTTTGGAATCGGAAGAGCCTCTTTTTGGGGCTGCCAGAGGGACGGCTTACCACAGGCTTTTGGAGCTTTTGTCTTTTCAGACAAAGCCTTTGGACGAGGCGGTTTTTTTGGCAGTGAAGGAATTAGAGAAAACGGGGCTTTTGCCGGGGGATACGGCTAAGAGTCTGAATCTGGGAAGGATCCGCAGGTTTCTCGCGTCGCCCCTGGGAAGGCGGATGGCAGCGGCAAAAACCTTAAAAAAGGAGCAGCAGTTTGTCATGGGTCTTCCGGCGGGGGAGATCCGCGCAGAGTACGAAAAAAGTTCTCTGGCCGGGGAGATCATGCTGGTCCAGGGCATCATCGACGCCTGGTTCGAGGAGGAGGGAGAGCTGGTGTTAGTGGACTATAAGACGGACCGGCTGGATACTTCTGACAGAGAGTCGGCAAAACAGAGCCTTTCGGACCGCTACCGGGTGCAGCTTGATTATTATCAGGCAGCCCTGGAGATGAGTACAGGCAAACGGGTGAAAGAGCGGTACATCTATTCTTTTTCTCTGGAGGAGGCGGTCTCTGTGTAAGGGAGTGTATCAGAGAATATACAAATAATTTTCATTTTTTCGGAAATCTTCAGATTCAGTTCATGGTTATACAAGATTTTTCTGATACAATAATGATATCACCGATTGATAAAGGGGACACAAATTTAAACACAAAGGAGATGCCGCCATATGAGCCGGAATACGGACAGAAAAATGCCGCCGCAGTTTGACCGCCAGGACAGTGTTGCCAGACTGCGGGAGAGGAAACGCAAGAAGAAGAGACGGAGGAGAAATCAGAAAATTTTTCTTCTTGTTTTTATGATGGCCCTTTGCAGCGTTTCTTTCTGGCTGGGGAGGATCACGGCTCCAAAGGCAAAGCTGGGAGAGAAAGGCGGAGGGAGCCAGGTGGCCGGTTCCGGCGGGATCAAGACTCTTGGCAGCATGAAAAATACAGATGAGACAGTGTCTTCTTCCGAGACAGAAGGAATGACGGCGGAGGAGATGATCAGTTATGTGAAGAGTCATCCGGGAGAGTATCCGGAATTTTTGCAAAGCTTTTTGGAGAGTACGCCAGAGGCGGCAGAGTTCGTATTTCATTATCCGGAGTATAAAGACAAAGCTTCTGCAGCCATCGACATTTCAGACGAGTGTGAGGAAGGAGAAATCCCGCTTTTCATCCAGTGGGACAAACGGTGGGGCTATGAGATTTATGGGGATGACCTGATGGCGCTGAGCGGCTGCGGTCCCACCTGCCTCTCTATGGTCTATGCGGGCCTGACTGGCGATACCTCCATGAATCCAAAAGCCATGGCAGAATTTTCCTCAGAAAATGGATATTATTTGGAAGACGTGGGCACCAGCTGGGAACTGATGAGTTCCGGTGCTGAAAAACTGGGCCTTTCCTGGAGCAATCCGGCCCTTTCTAAGAACCAGCTGTTTGCGGAGCTGGATGCAGGCCATCCTCTGATCTGCAGCATGCAGCCAGGAGACTTCACCACCACAGGACATTTTATTGTCATCTACGGTCGAAAAGGAGATAATCTTCTGGTCCACGATCCCAACAGCCCGATGCGTAGCATTAAGCAGTGGCCTTACAGCCAGGTGGAGAGGCAGATCAAAAATGTCTGGGCTTATTCTAAAGGCGGTGTAAAGGATATCTGGCAGAGTATTTCGAAGACTCAGTAATGTTTGGAGCCAAGCAGATTTGTCTGCCTGGCTCTTTTTCTCTCTAAAAAACTTCATTCCCCATATGGCAAAAAGCTTTTCGAGGGACCGGATATGAAGCGGACGCAAGGTATTACGGAGCAACTAAAGGCGGAAAATGCCTTAGAATGGACAGGGAGAATGAATAGCATACGGGCGTGTGCGAGGGAAATTGTGGAGAAAGAAATGATTTACATATAAACAAGACAGCGTGGCGGCAGAGTGTAACAACTCTGTCGCTTATCTTATCGGACAAATGATATTCGCTCAGTCGAAAATTCATATATGCATATTTGGTATTGTTCGTTCAAACGGATATAATAGACACAGCACAATTTAGTGGGAGGTCAGAAATGTTTGAATATATGACGGCACAGGAAACCGCAGAACTTTGGGGAATATCGGTACGGCGTGTGCAAAGGTTATGTAAAGAAAATCGTATTGAGGGAATATTAAATGTAAATCGGGTATGGCTTATTCCAAAGGATACTCAAAAACCTGTGGACGCACGAAGAAAAGAAAACAAAAAAGGTTCACTGTAATATTTTACGGACATTTGCCTGATATACTACTTGTAAAAAGTAAAGGAAGTGGGGATATGAAACACATTTTAGTTGTTGAGGACGATAGCTTTTTGAAT
>JAAWBT010000009.1 GCA_022792835.1 Lachnospiraceae bacterium
AACTGCAAGTAAGCGATAAGGCAACATACTGCCCTCATTGTGGCTATCCGATGCAGCCGGACATAAAACCAAGAAAGCCTCGCAAATCCAACAAGCGAAGAAGACTGCCAAATGGATTCGGACAGATAAGCGAAATCAAAGGAAGAAATCTTCGAAATCCATTTCGCGCTATGGTTACAGTTGGAAAAACTCCGACTGGACGGCCTATTTGTAAGCCGCTCAAACCGGAGTCGTACTTTCCTACTTATAATGATGCCTATGCTGCTTTGGTAGAGTATAACAAAAACCCGTATGATTTAGAGCCAGCCATAACAGCGAAAGAACTCTATGAAAAATGGACAGAAGAGTATTTCAAGACTTTAAAGAACGATGCGAGTGCAAGAGCCGTTACCTCTGCCTGGGCATATTGTTCGTCTGTCTACGATATGAGAGTAATGGATATTCGGGCACGCCATGTAAAAGGTTGTATGGAAGAAGGAGTAGCTGTAGTTAGGGGAAAAGAGCAGCGGCCAAGTGCATCCATGAAAAATAAAATTAAGTCCCTGTTCAACCTCATGCTGGATTACGCTTTGGAATATGAAATTGTTGATCGCAATTATTCCAGAAGCTTCAATCTGACAGAAGAAACCATCAAAGAAATCCAGACCGTTAAGAAGGAACACATCCCGTTTACGGATGAAGAAATTGCATTGCTTTGGGAACATGTGGATGATAAACGATATGTTGACGCAATTCTGATTCAATGTTATTCTGGATGGAGACCGCAGGAACTTGGATTGATAAGGTTGGAAGATGTTGATTTGGAGAATTGGACTTTTAAAGGCGGTATGAAAACAGATGCCGGTACCGATAGAGTTGTTCCGATTCATTCAAGGATACAATCGCTGGTTCTCCGAAAATATAAAGAGGCAGAAGCTCTTGGGAGCGAATACCTTTTTAACTGCACTGATCCAGATAGCAACCGGAAAAATATAAAGTTCACATACAACCGGTATCAAAAGGGATTTACAAGAATCCGTGATGAACTGAAGTTGAATCCGGACCATAGACCACATGACGGACGAAAACATTTCGTGAGCATGGCAAAAAAATATGGCGTCGATGAATACGCCATCAAATATATGGTCGGACATAAGATTTCTGACATCACTGAAAAAGTGTATACAGCAAGAGAGTTTGACTGGCTGCGAGAGGAAATAGAAAAAATAAAATAGAATGTCTTTTGTGTAGGAATATTGGTATAGGAGTGGTGCAGGAATAATATACGATTTACATACATTTCCCTGCTTTTTACCACTTCTAACCGCTTTTAAAAGCATTGATTTTACTGGGTTTTTCGCAAATAGCCAGCTTAGAAAGTTTCTATAAAATAAAGGGAAACAATATCTTATTTATTTCGCAAGCTTTAACATCAGCTCATTGGAGCGGGCCACGAACTTACTCATACGCTCCGGCGACAGGCTTCCGTGGGCCAAAAGGGCCAGGTCGTAGAGCTGTTCGCAGAAAGCGGGAGTGTCCTCGCCGTCGGCATGGTCAAGGACGTAAGTTACCAGAGGGTGGTTGGCGTTTAACACCAGATTCTCAGAGCCGCCGAACAGATCCATGCCATTTCCGCCCATGCTGTACATTTTCATCATTTCCTGCATACGGCGGCTGTCCTCAGAGAGTGTGACCACAGAGGCAATGGAGGGATTTTTAAGCTTCTCCACCTTGACTTCCAGCTTATCGTTTCCGAGGGCCTTACGGAAGGTCTTCGTCAGCTTGTCCGTCATCTCGGTCATGGACTCCTTGTCCTCTTCCGGGGTTTCCTCCTTAAAGGCTTTGTCCAGATCAGAGTCGATTCCCAGGAAATGGACACCTTCGTTTTTCTGCTCCACATGACTGATGAAAGGGGAGTCGATATTGTGGGTCAGGATGACGGCATCGATGCCGGCTTCTTTAAACATGTTGATATACTGGCTCTGAGCAGTCTCGTCGCTCACATAGAATACAGTGTTTTCGTGAGATTCTTTATTTTCTTCCAGGCATTCCGACAGGGTCAGGTACTTGCCCTCCAGATTCTTGAAAAGAATGCAGTCCTTAATCTTCTCCTCGAATTTTTCGTCACGGATATAGCCGAACTTGATGAAAGGACTTAAATCATCCCAATATTTCTCGTAGTTTTCCTTTTCCACCTTGTACATACCGGTCAGCTTGTCCGCCACCTTCTTGGTGATATAGTCAGAAATCTTTTTGACAAAGCCGTCGTTTTGCAGGGCGCTTCTGGACACATTGAGCGGAAGATCCGGGCAGTCGATGACACCCTTCAACAACATCAAAAATTCTGGAATTACTTCTTTAATATTGTCGGCCACGAATACCTGGTTGTTATAGAGCTTGATGGTACCCTCGATGCTCTCATACTGGGAGGCGATCTTCGGGAAATACAGGATGCCTTTTAAATTGAAGGGATAATCCATATTCAGATGGATCCAGAACAGGGGCTCCTTGTAATCATTGAACACGGTGCGGTAAAACTTCTTATATTCCTCTTCCGTACACTCATTGGGATGCTTGGTCCAGAGGGGGTGAATGTCGTTTAAGGGGACGGGGCGCTTGTGAATCTTGGCAAGCTCCTTCCTGGGAGAAACCTCGACGATCTCTTTTTCGCCGTTTTCATTCTCCTTTTCTTCCGTCTTGGCTTCTTCTACAGTGCGCTCCACCACCACGTCCTTGTCGGTCACTTCACTGGCGTCGATGGTCTCAAATTCCTGAGGAGCGTTCGCCTTCTCCAGATAAATGCTTACCGGCATGAAGGAACAGTATTTGCTTAGGACCTCCCTGGCTTTGTACTCATTGGAGAATTCCAAACTGTCCTCATTTAAATACAAGGTGATGGTGGTGCCAAAGCCCTCCTTGTCTCCTTCCGACATGGAAAATTCCTGTCCGCCTTCCGACTCCCAGTGGACAGCAGGAGCATCTGCCTTGTAAGATTTGGTGTCAATGGTCACCCGGTCGGCCACCATAAACGCTGAATAGAAGCCCAGTCCGAAATGGCCGATGATCTGGTCCTCATTGGTCTTGTCCTTGTATTTCTCCAGGAAATCCCTTGCGCCGGAAAATGCAATCTGATTGATATACTCATCCAGCTCTTCAAAGGTCATGCCCAGGCCGTTGTCCGTAAAAGAAATGGTCTTGTCGTCTGGATTAACCGTCACGGTAATCTTAAACTCCGTATCTTCGGGAGTCTCAAATTCTCCCATCATGTCCAGCTTCTTTAATTTGGTAATGGCATCACAGCCATTGGAGATCAGCTCCCGGTAAAAAATGTCATGGTCGCTGTACAGCCACTTTTTAATGATTGGAAATATGTTCTCACTGTTGATAGATAAATTGCCCTGTTTCTCCGGCATATCAGTCACACCTTTCTCTTTTCTTTTTGATGGTTTTACCGCCTGCCCTGGTGGCTTGAGCGTTTCATAAAATACATTGTAATACCTGATATTATAAAAGTCAAGAGAAAATTAGCACTCAATTGAAATGAGTGCTAACAAAAATTATAATTCTTCGAAGAGGATTTCGCGGGTTTTGAGGAAACGCTTTACCATATCATCCCAGGTGTGCTCCAGGGTTTTATCCATAAGAAAAGAAGTAAAAGAGATTCCGGTGGTACAGGTGAGAGAGCTCTGTTCGTAATGAATGTTTAAGAAGAGGCCGCCCACTTGTTCTGGGGAAAAAGAAAGTCTGCTGTCTGCAAGCAGCTTTTGTGTATTGGCATGGGAGAGGATAAAAACAATCTTAAACTGCTCCGGCAGCCGGTTTCCCCTGATGATTTGAAAACAGAGGGGTTTTAACATGGACCAGCGGACCAGGTCGTGCTGCTCCATGGCTTCCCATTCTGCGTCGGTAAAATAATCTCTGTGAAGGCGGCCGTCTATGGAAAGGGAAGTACCGGTGGTAAAAGAAGCCTGAGATACGAGAAAAGAATCAAAGGTATTTTGTAAGAAAAGTTTAGATGTAAAATCCTTTTTCTCAGGAATGTTTAATGCGATCATGGGAACCTCCTTCCGCCTGCAGATACTCTTATAGTATAGAAGAAAAAGAACAAAAAGAAAAGGAAATCTTTTCTTAAAGTTTTCCTATTTTCGTCTGGTTGGTTGACAAGGGCCCCGGCCAATCTTATAATAAACGGGACAAGGGATGGATGAGTGACTCAAGGAGATACCGAATGAAAAAACAGATTACAAAATTTCTTTTAATTCTTATCATATGTGCAGTGACATTTACAGGGTTTGCGGTGAAAGCGGCGGCTACAGGAGGAACCGGGGATGCCAGTCTTTCCTCTCTGGAGATATCGCCGGGAACTTTGTCGCCGGAGTTTTCTTCCGGCTGCTATGAATACCAGGTGGAAGTGGGCGAGGACTGCGATAAGCTTCTGGTGAATGCGCAGACCACTGACAGTGGCGCAAAGCTTGTCATTGCGGGAAACTCCGGCTTGAAGGCGGGAGTCAATTCTGTGTTCCTCAACGTGACGGCGGCAGACGGAGTGACGACTGCCAAATATACGATTCAGGTGACCCGTGGAGCGCCCCAGCAGGGAGGAGACAGTACCCAGGGCGGGCAGACTCAGGCCTCAGGAAGCCAAGTGGGAGGCGGGATCGCCAGCAGCCCTCTGATTATGGGGAACCGGTCGGAGACAGACAGCCAGGAGCCGGAAAGTTCCAAGCCCCAGGCTCCAGATGAAACGCCGGAGGAGACAGAGACAGTGGAGGAAGGAAAGAATCTGGAGGACGGAGATGTTCCCGGGAGCGGAGAGCTGCCGGAAGAAGGGGCTGTTCCGGTGCAGGCGGCCTCCGGAACGGTTACCACGGCCGGAAAGACGTATACATTATCCAGGCCGGACGAAGCAGCTGTGCCGGGAGGTTTTAATGCCATTGAGCTTTCTGTGGGAGGTCAGACGGTTCCCGCCTGGCAGTTTCCTTCTGTCTATGAGATCACAGGCATGTATCTTGTCTATGGGACAAGCCCGGAGGGAAAGACAGCTTTTTATATTTATGATGAGTCTGAGGGAACGATGATCACAGCAGCAGAAGGCCTGCTGATGATGGGACAGGAGAGCCAGATTTCTCAAAATCAGCTGCGAAATGCCCAGGAAGCTTACCAGAAATCCCTGAAGGGAAGGATGATGGTAATCATCGGGCTCAGTATTTTGTGTTTTATTTTGGTGATTGCCCTTACTGCTTCTCTGACAAGGAAACGGCATTCAGATGATGGAGATCAGGAAGCTTTTTACAGGAAATCCTCCTATAGAGAAGCCTATGAATCGGATAGCGCCTATGAAGAAGATGACAATTACAGCGATTCCTATGAAGGGAATGGTGATTACAGTGACCCCCATGAAGACAGCGATTCTTATGGGGATGATGACTGCAGTGATCTTTATGGGGATGACAATGGTTATGAAGACCTTTTTGAGGAAGGAAGAGAGGAAATTTATGAACCGGAACCGCTGCCTTTAAAAGAGAAGGTATCCCGGGAGAGTGAGGAAAAGGTGCTGGAGCAGGGAGAGGCCGGGAAAGGCGAGCTTCTGACAGAGCCTGAACCGGAACAGAGGGAGCAGAAATTGGAGAATGATACGGCTCCGCTTCCGAAACTTGGCGATACGGAAAAGCTGGCTCCTGTGAAGGTGGAAGAGGCAAGGACTGCGAAAGAAATTGTCGATTTGGAAAAAAATGATCTGGAAGACCTTGACCTGGAGGATCTTGACCTGGAGAATCTCATGGAACCTCCTGTGGCGGAAAAAATGACGGAATCCAAAGAGAGCGGTCTGGAGGAAGTTGAATTTGGAGAAAGCGGTTTTGAAGAGATTGCGCTGGAGGCAGAGGAGACCAAAACCACAGAGACCTGGGAAGAGAAAAAATCGGACGAGGCGTCTGAGCCGGAATCTGAAGAAGTAAGCGAAGAGGAGCTGTTTCCACTGCCGGAGGATGATGAAGATTTGGATGCAGAGTTTGATCTGCTGAGCGCTCTTCTTTCCGATTCGGTGAAAAGCAGCAGGCCGGACGGCGCGGGTGACACTGTAAATGGGAAAAAATAAAGCATTTGACAAACCGGTTTTTGCACGGTATACTGTCTAAGTATGGTTGTGTTATAAAGTTTCCGCACAGCCGGGGAGTTAGCGGTGTCCTGTACCTGCAATCCGCTATAGCAGGGGTGATATCCTGCCGAGGATTACAAGCTGCGAAGCTGCCCTTTATAAGTGGTGTTGAAGTCTGGGTCTTACGCAACAGGGCCCTGTGAACCGTGTCAGGCCAGGAATGGAGCAGCACTAAGCAGGATACCTTGTGTGCCGTGAGGCTGCCTGGGCCGAGCTGGCTGTAGAGGTAACGTTTGT
>JAAWBT010000010.1 GCA_022792835.1 Lachnospiraceae bacterium
AAATTAAAACAGCAGTAACAACAAAACATATCACATTTTTCGTAGCAGACCACGGAAAAGGCATTCACGAAGATGATAAGCCGTATATTTTTAACCGTTTTTATTGCGCCGACAAATCAAGAACAGATAAATCAAATTTGGGATTAGGACTTAGCATAGCAGACGAACTTGCAAAAATGATGAATGGTAAAGTAGGCTGTAAAGAGACAGATGGAGGAGGGGCTACATTCTTTGTCACACTCCCTTTCAAATAGCCGGATTGATTAAAAAACAAAAAAAGGACGAAACCCAACGTCTCATCTCTTTCATCTTATCAAAAAGCTGAAACAAATTGATACGGAAGCATTTTAAAAAGCCCGGCAAAGGAGCAATGTCTCCTTTCCGGACTTTTTAGGTACGCAAATTTCCAATTTTCTTATTACCTCTTCCCCTCCTCCATCATCGTCTCCAGAAAGATCCCATACCCTTTCGTGGAATCCTGCACGAACACGTGGGTCACAGCGCCCACCAATTTGCCGTTTTGGATGATGGGGGAGCCGCTCATGCCCTGTACGATGCCTCCGGTCAGGGCTAGAAGCTCCTGGTCTGTCACCTGCACCACCAATCCCTTGTTGCTGTCAGTGGTAACGTCAGCTTTGATGATTTCAATGTCGTAGTCTTTTAAGCTGCCGTCAGCAGAGCAGCGGATGACGGCGGGGCCAAGCTCCACGTCCTGTTTGTAGCCTACCGGGAGAGCGGAAGCCTCGGAGAGAAGGCTTTGGTCTTCCAGATGGCCGAAAATCCCGGAGTCCGTATTTTTCTCCACGTTGCCAAGGATTCCTGCTCCGTACACGATGGTTCCAAGCAGGGAGCCGGGAGAGCCGTCTTCTCCTTTTAAAACATCCTGGATCTCAGCCCGTTCCAGAGTTCCGCCAGAAGCTTCCAGCCGTTTCCCTGTGTCGCTGTCACTCATGGCATGTCCCAGCGCTCCGAAGTTCCCGTTTCCTTCTGCATAAGTAAGGGTTCCGATTCCCTGGGCATCGTCTTTGACCCAGATTCCGGCTTTTACAGTTCCGTCCTCTGTGAGAACTGTGTCCACCTTTGCCTCCATGATCTCCTCATTCCGCCGGATGGTAAAGACACAAGAACTCTCTCCATTTTCAGAAATAGCCGAGATCAGTTCTTCTTTATCCTCCACCGGACGGCTGTTAGCTGCCAAAATATAATCTCCGGACTGGATGATCCCGTAGGCCGGTTCCACCACGTTGCCGGAGACGTCCGTCAGCTCGCTGGTACCGACCACCATAATCCCGTCCATTTCCAGATAGATGCCGATGGGTTCCCCGCCGGGAAAGACCGAATGCTCCTCCACCACCTCCACCTGAACGCTTCTGAGAGGCAGCCAGCCAAAAAGCTTCAGATCCATCGAATAATTTCCGGTTTTCATCCCCTGAACTGTAAAAGAATTTCCTGTATAGATGCGGACTGCTCCCTCTGGAATATTGGACTCGCCGCCAAGGAGCACCTCTTCACTCTCTGTCTCCAGAGTGCTTCCCCAGGGCAAGACAAAACGGAAGGTTCCCTCTTCTCCCACCACGACATGGATTTTTCCGGGAACCTGATTTCGAATGTAATAATAAGAGAAGATACAGGTAAAAATAATCATAAACCAAATCAGACGTACAAGCAGCCGCCTGTATTTCTGCTTCCGTGTCATGGCACGCCTCCTGTCCCACAAACTTGCGACAAATAACTTTGTCGTCTGCTATAGTATGAGACAAAAAACAAAAGGCCATACAAAAAGAGTCTGATTCCTTCTCGGTAATTTTTCCCTCAAAAAATCAGACTCTTCTATAAATAATCAAGAAAACTGTTTCCGGTTTTTCGCCAGCTCTTTCATCTCCCTGGCATTTTTTTTCACAGCTTCCGTGATCGCTGCGCCGCCAAGAAGCCTGCCCAGCTCTTCAATTTCCTCATCGTCCTTCAGCCTTGTCACCTCTGTGACAGTCCGTCCGCCCCTCACTGTTTTTTCTATTTTATAATGACAGTCCGCCATGGCCGCAATCTGAGGCAGATGGGTGATGCAGATAACCTGGTGGCTCCTCCCGATGTCATTCAGCTTTTCCGAGACCCTCTGGGCCGTCCTTCCGCTGATTCCCGCATCGATCTCATCAAAGATCAGAGTCGGGATGTCGTCGCTGTCTGCCAGCACTGCCTTGATAGCCAGCATAATCCGGGAAAGCTCGCCGCCGGAAGCCACCTGGGACAAGGGCTTTAAGGGTTCCCCCGGATTGGTGGACAGCAAAAATTCGATCTCGTCGATCCCATTTGCGCTGATACCAGAAAGCTCTGCAAACTCCACAGAAAAACGCACTTCCAGAAAATTGAGATCCACCAGGGCTTCCCGGACAGCGTCCGTCAGCTTCGCCGCCTCCTCTTTCCGTATCCTGGAAAGCTCCTTTGCCAGACCATAGGCTTCTTCTCTGGCTGTCTCGTAAGCTTCTCTGGCCGCCTGTTTCCGTTCACGGAAATCCTGGAGGGTTTCCAGCCTCTCCCTCCGGCTCTCCAGCGCCTCCGTCATCTCTCCATAAGTCTCGCCGTATTTAGCCTGCAGGCCATGAAGAAGATCCAGACGGCTCTCCAGCAAAGAAAGCTCCCTATCGTCAAATTCCAGTCCTGACGCATAATCCGAGAGGGCCCGGCCAAGATCGTTTACCAGCCCTTCTGCCTCCTCTGCCTGGGAAAGAAGCTCCGAGAGACCGTCGTCGTAATGGGCCGCCTCCGAAAGTTCCCGCACTGCCCGGCTTAAAAGATCCCCGGCCCCCGTCTCACTGCCCGCATATTCCATGGCCCTCCCAAGACCCTCCAGAATCCGTCCGCCGTTTACCATCTGCCTGTGGCGAAGTTCCAGCTCCTCAATCTCTCCATCCTTAAGCTCTGCCTGGATGAGCTCCCCTATTTCATAAGAAAGAAAATCCATCTCACGGATCCGCTCCTCCTCCCCCATCTCGTAGGAAGCCAGCTCTTTTTCTGCCCCCGTCAGGGTCCGGTAAGCCTCTGAAAGCCTCTCTCTCACCCCCTGCTCCCGGACTCTCGCGTAAGAATCCAGGATTTCCAGGTGCTTTGCCTTGTGAAGCAGAGACTGATGCTCATGCTGGCCGTGGATATCAATAAGAAGAGCGGTCACGGCCCGAAGTCTGGATACAGTTACCGTCTCATCGTTGATCCGGCAGACGCTTTTTCCATGGCTGATCCGCCTTGCAATGAGCACAGAGCCGTCTTCCTCCGGCGTCACGCCCAGGACCCCAAGGGCTTCTTCCTTTTCCTGCCCCGATACGCCAAATAAAAGCTCCACCCCCGCTGGCTCCCCGTTTTCCCTGAGAAGCCCTCTGGATGTCTTAACCCCAAGAGCCATATTGACCGCGTCGATCAGAATCGATTTTCCGGCCCCTGTCTCGCCGGTCAGAATATTTAATCCCTCTCCCAGATTCACATCTGCCTCGTCGATCAGCGCAAGATTTTTGACATGCAGATTTAACAGCACGAAATCACTCCTTCCTACTGGGACGAAGCCGACGCCATAATCCGGCGCAGCTTTTCCATGACAATAATCGTGTCGTCCACGCTGCGGACCGCACACATAATTGCGTCGTCCCCGGCAATACAGCCCACAATCTCATGGAAATGCAGGGCGTCCAAAGCCGCTGCCACCGCCATGGCCATACCGGGAACGGTTTTCACCACCAGAATATTCTGGGCCATATCCATGGATACAAAACCATCCTTCAGAATGCGAATATATTTTTCATTTAAATGTCTGTCAGCCTTATGGAGTACCACATATTTCTGGCCTCCCCCCTCCATAGGCACCTTCGTCAGCTTTAACTCCCGAATATCTCTGGAAACCGTAGCCTGGGTAACCTTAAAGCCTGCTTCCCTCAGCTTATCCGCCAGTTCCTCCTGAGTTTCAATCTCATGTTTTCCAATCAGTTCCACAATTTTACTGTGGCGCTCCAGCTTCATGTATCCGGTCCCCCTCTTCTATTCCGCCGACATTTTATGACGGAGTGTCTCCAAAAAGCCAATACGGGAAAGCTTCAGGATCTTTGTGGTCCGCTCTGCCTTCTCAATTTCAATAAAGTCTCCCGGCAGTAGGGGAAACTGGGTGTCACTGTCAAATCCCACCATTGCCTCTGCCTCAGGCCTTCCCGGAAGATTGGCAAGCTCCAGCTTAATCCGGCTTCTGTCCGAAAACACAATACTTCTGTTTAACATCCCGTGGGGCGCCACCGGAGTCAGAACCAAAAGAGAGGCCGTCGGGTCCACCACCGGCCCCCCCGCCGACAGATTATAGGCCGTGGAACCTGTAGGTGTCGCCACGATCACTCCGTCTGCCGCATAAGCGCTCAAAAATTCCTGGTCCACATAGACATTGAAACGGACAATTTTAAATCCTGAACTTCTGCCTGCCAGAATATCATTGAGTGCAATATCTGAACCGACAGCTTTCCCCTGCCGGTACAAGGTCCCTTTTAGCATCATCCGTTCCTCAACAACTGCCGGACCATGGGAAAGGAGACCGGAAAGCCCTTCCAGGGCCATATGGACGTCCAGTTCCGCCAGATAACCCAAAGTTCCCAGGTTGACCCCCAAAAGGGGCACATCTTTTTCTCTCAGATCCCTGGCGGCCTTAAGGAGCGTCCCGTCGCCTCCCAGCACCAGGACACAGTCGCATCCATCCGGCATGGGCCCTTCTTCCCCAAGACGGCACACTCTCCCCCGGCTTTCCAGAAAGGCTTTGATCTTTTTTGTCACCCGAAACTCTGGGTCTTTGTCTTTGTTGGTTATCATATAAAATCGGTTCATCTCAGTTCCTCATGGGCCTTTGCCACCACTGCCTCTGCGCAGATCTCTGGAAGCTCCTCTCCGCCTTTTTCCAGATGAAGCAGATATTCAATATTTCCTTCCGGCCCCTTGATAGGTGAAAATTCCAGATGTTTCCGGCTAAATCCCAGTTCTTTTGCAAAGCTCATCACCTTTTCAATCACTTCCAGATGGGTTTCCGGCTCCCGGACAACGCCTTTTTTTCCCACCTTCTCTCTCCCTGCCTCAAACTGAGGCTTGATGAGACAGACCACCTCTCCTTTTTGCGCAAGCACATCCCACACTGCTCCCAGCACTTTTGTCAGGGAAATAAAGGACACATCAATCGAAGCAAAGGAAACCGCCTCACCGATATCCTCCGGCGTCACATAGCGGATATTGGTCTTCTCCATGCAGACCACCCTTGGGTCCTGTCTGAGCTTCCATGCAAGCTGTCCTCTTCCCACATCCACGGAATACACTTTCACCGCGCCGTTTTGCAGCATACAGTCTGTAAATCCTCCTGTGGAAGCTCCCACATCCATACAGATTTTTCCAGCAAGATCCAAACTGAAATGGCTCATAGCCTTCTCCAGTTTCAATCCCCCTCTGCTCACATACCTGAGGGTCTGCCCCCGCACCTCAATCGGCGCATCCAGAGAAAAGGAGGCCCCCGCCTTATCTTCTCTCTGGCCGTTTACAAAGACAAGTCCCTCCATGATCATCGTCTTGGCTTTTTCTCTGGAGCCGGCAAAGCCCCTGGATACCAAAAGCACATCCAGCCGTTCTTTCATGCCTTATTTTCCTTCCGATTGTTCTGTTTGCGGCCGTTCTCTGCCCGGTTGCATTCTTCTTTGCAGCCTTCTCTCCAGGCCTTTAAGGTCCGCTCCAGAACGGCTCCCGCCGAGAGTCCCAACTTCTTTTTCAGGACTTCCGTTCCTCCCTGCTCCACAAAGGTGTCAGGAATGGCTGCCTTTAAAACCTCTGCCCGCACAGGCTGTTCGCCAAACCAGCCGCAAAGCCGCTCTCCAAAGCCTCCTGTCACCACATTCTCCTCCATGGTCACAAAAAGGCTGTGATCTTCGGCCAGTTTTGAAAAAAGTTCCGTGTCCATGGGCTTTACAAACCGCACATTCACAAGGGTCGCCGAAATCCCCACTGTTTTCAATCCCTCATAGACAGAAAGGGCTGTCTCCACCATAGAGCCCACCGCCAAAAGAGCAATCTGTGAGCCCCGAAAAATCACCTCGCTCTTTCCCATTTCAACAGGAGTTTTGTATTCCTTGAGACCTGCCCAGGCCGCCCCTCTGGGATAACGGATCGCAAAAGGTGCGCCGCAGGCAAGGCCGAATTTCAGCCCGTCCCGAAGCTCATATTTGTTTTTTGGAGCAAATACCGTCATCCCCGGAATCGTACCCAGATATGACAGGTCAAAGATGCCGTGGTGAGTCTCCCCGTCGCTCCCCACAAGCCCTGCCCGGTCGAGCACAAAGACCACCGGAAGCTTCTGGAGACAGACATCATGGAGAATCTGGTCATAGGCCCGCTGCAGGAATGTGGAATAGACAGCCACCACCGGCTTTAATCCCCCTGCTGCCATTCCTGCCGCAAAGGTGACCGCATGCTCTTCCGCGATCCCCACATCATAAAACCGGTCCGGATAGAGGGAGTTAAACCGCTTTAAGCCTGTCCCCTCCGGCATGGCCGCAGTGACGGCCACAATGCGCTCGTCTCTCTCCGCCAGCCTGCATAACACGTGGGAAAAAGCATCCGTATAGCTGGGGGAAGCCGCCATGGCCCGGTTTTTCCCCGTGGCCACATCAAAGGGCGCCACACCGTGATATCTGGCCGGATGCCGCTCTGCCGGTTCATAGCCTTTCCCTTTTTTGGTCTTCACATGGAGCAGAACCGGACGGTCAATCTTTTTTGCCTCCTCAAAAATACGGACCATCTGGGGAATGTTGTAACCGTCAATTGGCCCCACATAGGTGATGTCCAGATTCTCAAAAAACATCCCCGGGACCATCACGATCTGTTTCAAAGCCATTTTCGCCTGGCTGATATTTTCCACCAGGGATTCTCCCACCCCGGGCACCTTGGACAACCCCCGGCGCACATCCCGTTTCAGATTATTATAGCCGCTCCCCAGCCGGATTCCCGATAAGTATCTGGAAAATCCCCCTGTGCTCTCGGAGATGGACATGTGATTGTCATTGAGCACAATAATAAAATTGCTTTTCAGCCTGGAAGCATTGTTCAGCGCCTCATAGGCCATTCCGCCGGACAGGGCCCCGTCGCCGATAACGGAAACCACCGTGTAGGAATCCCCCAGTTTATCCCTCGCCTCCACCAGTCCCAGCCCGGCCGAAATCGAGGTAGAGCTGTGGCCTGTATCAAAACAGTCGCAGTCTGATTCTTTCCGTTTGGGAAACCCGCTTAAGCCCCCGTATTCCCGAAGACTGTCAAATCCTTCCCGCCTGCCGGTGAGCAGCTTATGGGTATATGCCTGATGCCCCACATCCCACACGATTTTATCCTCCGGCAGATCCAGAGCCAGATGGAGGGCCATGGTAAGCTCCACCACCCCCAGATTGGAGGCCAGATGCCCTCCGTGGTCACTTACCTTTTCCAGCAGAAACTGCCGGATTTCTGCCGCCAATTCCTGATACTTCCCGGGATCCAGAGCTTTAAGATCCTCCGGAGAGCCGATTTTCTCTAACATGGACAGGTACCTCTCTCATTTTTCTCTGGTGATCAGTGTAAGAATCAACTCATTTAAAAATTCATTCTGCACAGGAAGGCCTTTCAGCGCTCCCACCGCCCTCCTGGAATAAAATTCCACTTGCTTTTTGGCTGCCGAAAGCCCGTGCAGCGTCACATAGGTGGTCTTTTCATTCTTTTCATCACTTCCCACCGGTTTTCCCAGCACCTCACTGGTACTGGTCACATCCAGGATGTCATCCTGGATCTGGAAGGCCAGTCCCACATCAGAAGCCACCTGTCCCATCAGGGCCGCCTGCTCTTTGTCCGCCCCCCCAAGGATCGCCCCGATCATCATGGAGGCTTCTAAAAGAGCTCCTGTCTTTAACCGGTAAATAAAGTCCAGCTGTTCCTCTGGCACTGGCTTCCCTGTCAGTTCCACGTCCACCGTCTGGCCGCCGATCATGCCATACACTCCTGTTTTCTCCGCCAGGATTCGGATACAAGCTCCCACCAGATCCGGGCGGTCCGTCTCTTCGAAGGCTTTTGAGGCCGTCTCAAAGGCATAAATCATCAGCCCATCACCGGCCAGAATCCCCATATCCTCCCCATAAACTACCCAGGTGGTCTTCCTGCCCCTCCGATATTCGTCCGCATCCATGGCAGGCAGATCGTCATGAACCAGGGAAGAAGAATGAATCATCTCCATGGCTGCCATAAAAGGGCCCAGCTCTTTTCCCTCCCGGCCAAAAAGCCTGCCGCTCTCCTGCATAAGAAGGGGACGCAGTCTCTTTCCTCCCGCCAGGACACTGTAATTCATCGCCTCAAAGATCGTCCTTTGAAACCCGGCCTCTTCCGGAAGATATTCACGGAGCAATTCTTCTATTTTCCCCACTTTATGGTTTAATTCTTCTTTAAAGTTCATGAACATCCCCACTTTCCTCTAAAACAAGTACTTTTTTCTCCACTTTATCTATACTCTCCCTGCACTGCCTCACCAGCTCCAGCCCCTTTGCATAAGTTTCAAAGGACTCTTCCAAGGTCAGCTCGTCCCCTTCCAGACGTTTTAACAGCTCATCCAGCAGGGTAAAATTTTCTTCTATACTAAGCCTCTCTTTTCTCTCATCCACTTTGATCGTTATCCTTTCCCGCCAAAATCCGGTCCGTCACCTTCGCCCGCAGCACTCCGTCTGACAGCCTCAGATCCAGAATACTGCCCGGCTCTGCCTCCGACACCGATTTCAAACGACTTCCGTCTGCCTTTGTCACAAAGGCATAGCCGCCGGTGATCTTATCCAGAGGGGAACAGCCCCGAAGCCGTTCCGCCAGAATTTCCAGCCTGTGCGCTCTCTCCCTCACTTTTTTTTCCATGGCAGCAGAAAGCCTGTCCTGGATGTTGTCCAAAAGCTGTCTTTTCTCTGCTGTCAGATGTTCCGGCCGAAACCTCTGCAGGCAAAGATTTCGCCGCTCCAGCTCCTGCCTGTAGGAAAAAAGCCTCTGTTCCATGGCAGTTTCAAGCCGCCTTTTTCCTTCCTGAAACTCAGACTGGAGCACCTCATACTCGTAAACTGCCAGTTCTGCGGCCGCAGAGGGCGTCGGCGCCCGCAAATCTGCCACAAAATCTGCAATGGTAAAATCTGTCTCATGACCCACAGCAGAGATCACCGGAACCAGGCAGTCAAAGATTGCCTGGGCTACTTTTTCTTCATTGAATGCCCAAAGATCCTCAATGGAGCCGCCGCCTCTCCCCACAATGATACAGTCTACGCCAAATCGCTCCAAAGCTTCTATCCCGGCCACAATGGATTCTGCCGCTCCCTCACCCTGCACCTTTGCCGGATACAAATAAAGCGCGACATAAGGATTCCGTCTGCGGGAAATGCTGATGATATCCCGGACAGCTGCCCCTGTATCGGCTGTGACAATCCCCAAAGTCCTGATGTAGCGGGGAATCGGCTGTTTATATTCTTTGGCAAAAAGCCCCCTGTCAGAAAGCTCCCTCTTCAGAGCCTCAAACTGCTCATAAAGGCCTCCGACTCCATCCAGTGAAATCTCCCTGGCATAGAGCTGATACTTCCCGTCTCTCTCATAAACATTTACATAGCCGTTTACCACTACCTGCTGCCCTTCCCTCATGACAAACGACAGCCCCGTTCTGTTTCCTGCAAACATGACCGCCTGAAGCAAAGCTCCCTGCTCTTTTAAAGTAAAATAAATATGGCCCGAGGAATGATATTTACAGTTGGATACTTCTCCCCTCACAGAAACAGACCCCAGAAGATAGTCCTGCGTAAACATATTTTTGATATAAGCATTGATCTGTTTTACAGAATAAACGCTCCGTCCCATAGACTATCGCTCCGTCACAAGTTTTGCCAAGACTCCGTTGACAAAAGACGGAGAGTCATCTCCGCCATATTTTCTGGCGATCTCCACCGCCTCATTGATGGCCACTTTCTCAGGGACAGACTCCTCATGGCGCATCTCATACAGGGCCAACCTGAGAACCGTCAAATCCACCTTGCCCATGCGTCCTGTTTTCCAGCCTTTTGCCACCTCATTGAGCTTTTCATCCAATTCCGGCACATAGCTGTAAATGGCATTGGTTTTTTCCTGCATATAAACTCTGTCTTTCTCCCCAAGAGGCGACAATTCTTCCAGATACCGCTCTACCTGCTCTTTAAATTCCTCCTCCGAGTCAAAAAACTCCCGTCGGAACAGCATACGGAATATGTGCTCTCTCAGTTCTCGTCTGTTCATGTTGTCCTCCAATCCGATTGTCTGTATCCCTGGCGTCTGCCGCAGAATTTCTCACCCTAAATTCTGCTTTGTCCTTTGCCGTGTGGAAAACGAATTTTCCCATACGACGATGAGAAAAGGGCGCCTTTTTGCAGCGCCCTTTTTCAGTTCTCTCCCGAACTCATTGATTTCGGAATCTGTTTCCTTATCTGGTCTTGTCAATATTCACACCGGCGATCTTCACATTCACATCAATCACCGAAAGGCCCGTCATATTTTCAATCGCTGCCTTCACTCGCTCCTGAACCTGTGCACACACCTCAGGGATGCTGTAGCCGTATTCCATATTGAGAGACAAATCCACCGACACAGAAGTATCCAGCACATCCACTTTGACACCCTTTGACAGATTCTTCATCCCCAGTTTTCCAACCAGCTCATTGGTAATGTTTCCTGCCATGGAAGCGACACCTGTAATCTCCGTGGCCGCCAGGCCTGCAATGATCGCCACCACTTCATCTGCAATCTGAACCTCACCGATGGTTTCCTTATCATGATGCAGGGTATGCGTATTTCTGTTTTCAAGTTCCACTGCCTATCCCTCCTGTATCTCATATTCATACCCTGCGGATGTCCTGTTGCTGTCATCCCTCAAGATATACTTTGCTCTTTATTATAACAAAAAGCTGAATATTTATCAACCGGGATATGTAATTCTTTACTGCCCAAGATCCATCAGCGTAATCACCACATTTTCAGCTGGAGCGTCCGCCTTCCTCTTTACAATATCTTCGATTTGGGCCCGCTCTGCATCCGTAAGCTCCGCTTTTCCTACCACCACATCTATAGTAGTTCCGTTTATACAGACTACGGAATCAGTAAATCCTTTTGCTCCAAGCAGCGTTTCTGCAGCATTTTCCTTTTCTGCTATGTCTGTCAATGCGATCATCTGGTTTATGGCCTCTTGCTTCTGCTCATCTCCAAGACCCTCATTATTGATGATCCCCAAAAGGGTCTCCTTATTTTTACTCCTCAGCTGTTCTCTGTTAAGCTGAGCCTGAGATACATAGCTTTCCACAGTCATGCCGCTTGTAAGTACTGCCTCCCCGGGCATATCTGCCCCTGCAGGTTCTCCGTTTTCTTCTTCTCCCTCAGCCGGTACATAGACATCTTCTGTCCCCTCATTTTCAGCCAGGGAGACTGCCTGATTTTCTTTCAAAATATCCTCATCTGAAATGTCCAACAATCCCGCAGCAACCGTCTCTTCTGTTTTTGCATCTGCCTGTGCCTGTTTCTCTCCGCCCGGAAAATCAAATTTTCCGGCATAGCTTAAGTAGCCTGCCACCGCAATCATCACCGCCAGCAGAGTTAAGATAATCTGGTTTTTTTTCACAATTCGCTTCACAGTACCGCTCCTTTTTAAGATTCTTCTTTGACTCTCTTTAATACTTTAATTTTATGTGGGGGGACGTCAAATAATGCTTCCATTGCCTCAGAGATTTCTGCTTTTACTCTTGCATTGTCTCCTCCCTCGGCCACAACGACAATTCCTGTCACTTTGGGACAGAGTTCTTTTGTCACATAGGGAGTTTCCTCACTTCCGAAAAGGACTGTCTGTCTGGACTGACTCATTTCTTCAGAATTCCCTACGCCGCCTTCGCTGTCCGTCTCACTGGTACTTCTCTGTTCGATGGAGCTGTCTGTCTGTAAAATCGTCTCCCCATTCGACTCCACCGTCAAAAGCACTGTAGTTTTCCCGGCCCCCTCGATGGATGACAAAAACTTCTCTACTCGTCTTTCCAGATTTTCTACATAGTCGTCTCCTCCTGCCTCTTCCGTCTCCTGGAAGCCGCCAGATTCCATCTCCTGTCTCTCCTCTTTTTTTTCTGTTGGAAGTGCAATGACGAACAACAAGACTCCTGCCAGCAGAAGCAAAATCCAGGTTTCTGTCTTCATCTTCTGGAGTTTTTTGAAGGAAATATCCCATTTTTTCACAATCCTCCTCTCACCTCCCCCTCCCCTATCTGACGACCAAGACTGCTGCCTCCGATATCGAAAATTTTTCAGAAAGCATTTTCCTTAATTCGCTGTCTTCCGCCTTTTCCAGATAACTGTTTTCAGACGGCTCTTCTGAAAGAATCTGTACCTTCTTTTTCTCGATCACAATTTTTCCCGTCTCACGATCAGTATCCCCTTTTTTCAGAGGCAGGACTTCAATACGTTCTACCAGTCCGAACCCTTCACTTTCCTGATCTGCATCGATCGTTACCTTAACAGAACATCCCTCATATCCCGCCTCCTCTAAATATTTAAGAGCCTGCACCGACAAATCCTCCTCATAGCTTCCAATCACTTCTTCTGCATAGGTCTCTCCCATCAAAACAAGCTCTCTCGTAAACTCTGTTCTCGCATTATTCCTCTCCAGCTCAGATTCCAGCATGGAAAAGGCCTCCTCCAGCCGAAGCAGTTTTCCGAGAGGCCCAAGAACCACCAGTACCAGTACCATTCCCATAAAATAGCGGATATATTTGACATTTTTTCCTTCCGGAAACAGCTTTAAAACCAGAGACATAAAGATCAGGAAGGCTGCAATCGTTTTCACCCATCCATAAAAATCTTCCAGCATTTTTCTGCCTCCCGATTAAGATTAAATAGAAGTAAAAGCACACACCACTCCGATAATTAACAAAAACATCCCTGCCGCCGCTGCAGTCAGTTTTAGAAGCAGACGGACGGCTCCGGCCACTCCGGCCAGACACTCTGTCACCCGTTCATCCGCCACCGGCTGGATCATGGCAGCGGCCCCGTGATAAAGAACCGTAAGGACAGCCAGTTTCATCACTGGCACTGCCGCTAAAAGTACAAGCACAATGAGGGCCGCTGTCCCGATTCCGTTTTTTATCAGACAGGCCGTGCCTGTCACCAGACTGGCGGCGGCTCCCGCGCTGCCCCCGATTCCCGGAATTGCAGCGAGAAGTTTCGTCAATGTTCCTGTTTTGACTGAATCAGCCATGGGAATCACCATACTTTGGACCATCCCGTAGCCCACAATCAGCCCAATCAGTGTTTTCAGGCCCCAACTCAAAAGAATTTCCAAAAGTTCTGTCATTTTTGTGAGAATATCTTCTTTGGAAATGTGGTTGACCAACATCAGCACCACATAAACCTGAATCCCCGGAATAAAAATTATTTGAAACACCCGCTCTGCGATGCTGATGGCCACCATGACAAACTCGTAAGAGAACACCGAGGTAAGGGGTTTCCCAGCCGCTGCCACTGAAAGCGTAAAAGCCGGGATCAGAGCGCTCATAAATTCCATAATGTGGGATACCGTATCCGCTGCAATCTGAGCTGCTTCTGAAAATGCTGCAAGGAGTAAGGAGAGCAGGAGGAGATAAGTCACATAAAACCCTGTCTCTCCTGCCTGCTTGTCCTGAAAGGAGACAGCCAGTCCAGAAAACAAAGTTCCAAATGCTGCAATCAGCAGAATATGTCCTAAACTACTCCGGCTGGCATTGATCTCTGAAAAAAGGCTCTCTGCCAACAGAGAGGGAAGTTTTCCCAAGATTTCTCCTGCTTTCCCGGATACCAGGGACTCCACCAGATCAGAAAAAGAAGGTGCCTCCTCCATGGCCTCATCTATCACATCTTGTGCATCGCTGTAATCATATCTGTCTGTCTCTCCCTGGGCATGTGCCGTTCCGTGAAAAAGTAAAAAGAAAAAAAGAAGGAACCAGGGCACTGCCTTTCGTTTCCGGCCCCTCATGTGAGAAGGCGTCCCAAAAGCTCAAGCAGAGACAAAATAACCGGCATACTGACGAAAAGGATGGAAAGCCTCCCAAAAAGTTCAATCTGGCCTGCCACAGAGCCATACCCTCCGTCCCGGCACAAAGCTGCCGCAAACTCAGATATATAGCTGATTCCCAGCATCTTGAGAAGAATCTGCAGATATTTTTCTTCGATGGCTGCATGTTTGGAAACCTCTCCCACTGCCGCCACAATCTCTGAAAGTTTTCCAAAAGCATAGAAAAAAATAAGAATTCCTGCTCCGAATACCACATAAGTACCAAACTGTGGCTTCATCTCTTTAAGCTGCATGGCAATTAACACGGCAGCCACACCTACCACTGCAATCTTGATCACTGTTTTTCCCTCTTCTATCCTCAAAATTTATAATGAAAACAGCTTTTTTATGGATTCAAACAGATCATAAATGTACGGAACAAGCCAGTAAAGTACCAACAAAAGACCCGCCAGGCTGGTAAGAAACGCATGCTCCTCTCTTCCACTGTGTTTGAGTACCTGGCAAATAACCGATACCAGAACCCCCACCGCCGCAATTTTAAAGATCAGACTAACTGTCATGTCTCCCTCCGAATCCCGTTATCAGATGAGCAGTATTGTGATGAACACTCCTGCCAGAATGCCAAGACAATTATACAGGCGCATTTTTTTCGGAAGCTCTCCATGAAGTTCCTGTCTCACATCCTCCACCTGTTCCGCCGCAAGACTGATGGTATGTAACTGGGTTTCCCTGTCCAGGCAGCCCAGTTCATTTCCAAGCCTCAGAAGAATCTCTCTGTCTGCCTCTGTCAGATGAGCCTCCTTCAGCTGTTCCTCCACTGCCCGACTCCAGATATCCATCAGCCGCTCTCCCTCCTTTTTTTGCATTTCCTCTGTGAGAAACAGAAAAAATTTTTGAAATGGCGCTTTGCTCCGTCCTGCCATCTTCTCAAATGTTTCTCCCAGAGTTCCACCGCCAAATCGGATTTCCCCTGAAAAAAGACACAAGATTTTTTTCAGTTCCAGGATTTCTCCATAACGCAGATGAAGACGAAAACTCTGACCAAACCCTATAGCTGTGGTAGATATAATAATACAGACTGCTCCGATAATTTTAAATGCCACGGCATTTCCTCTCTTTCCTTTTCCTCAACGTTCCCCACCAGACAAGGTCTGACCGTCTTTTCCCCAAATACCGAGAACCTGTCCCACCTGCCGCCTGCCGGCATGTCTCTGGCCAAGAAGAATATACCGCTCAAAAATCCCTTCTTTAAAAAGCATTTCCAGAGACGGCTTTCCTCTGATTTCTTCCAGAGAGGCTCCATGGGCCGTGGCCAGCACACTGCAGCCACAACATGCTGCCTGTTTAAGAGCTGCTGCATCCGCAGCGCTTCCGATTTCGTCGGCCGCCACCACCTGGGGGGACATCGAGCGGATCAGCATAGACAATGCCTGTGCCTTTGGACAGGCATCCAGCACATCCGTCCGATCTCCCACATCATTCTGTGGAATGCCCTGATAACAGGCCGCAAGCTCTGACCTTTCATCTGCCACCCCCACCGTAAATCCGGCATGTCCTTGCGCCCCATCGGATATCAGACGGATCACATCACGTAGAAGCGTTGTCTTCCCAAATCCCGGAGGCGATATAATCAGCGTATTTTTTACCTGTTCGCCTTCATATAGATATGGAAGAAGCTTTTCCCCACACCCCCTGACTTCATGGGCCAAACGAATATTCAGAAAGGAAATGTATTTTAATGTACGGATCTCCCCATTTTCCAACACTGCTTTTCCGGCAACCCCAATTCTATGCCCCCCCTGAATGGTCAGAAATCCCTGTCTCAATTCTTCTTCATAGGCATAAAGAGAATAATTTCCAGCATACTCCAGGGTTTCCTTCACCTCTCTTGCACTTACCAATCGAAGTCCCCCCGTCTTTTTCGCGCTGATGTTCAAAGACTCATCCAGTGTATCCACAGACACAGGGACTCCCGTTTCTAAAAAACCGTACTCTCTTCCTTCATACCGGCATAAAAAGGGCTTTCCTGCCCGAAGTTTCATCTCCTGCAGTCCTTCAAAGGAAAACGGCGCCTGTTCTGCCAACCTCCGCAAAGGTCCTGCCAGAATTTTTAAGATTTCTTCTCCGCCTCTCATGACTCCACCTGCCTTCTACCTTAATCTATGAGCCTGTCCTTCCGATTATGAAAAAAATTTCGCGTCCCTCCCACTCTATGCAGGCTCTCTCCTCCCCATTTGACATTCTTATACTTTCTATGTACAATCAATAAAGGCATATAAACCAAAGATTTTTAAAGGAGAGCCAAGGGTCATGGATGATCAGAAAAAAATTTACCTGTTTGAAGAAGCCCCTGTGTCAAAAGCCGTGTTGGCGATGTCCATTCCTACCATTTTAAGTTCCCTTGTCATGGTCATTTACAACATGGCTGACACTTATTTTGTGGGGCTTTTAAATGATTCTGTCCAGAATGCCGCTGTGACTCTGGCCTCGCCCGTCCTTTTGGCCTTCAATGCCATCAATAACCTGTTCGGTGTGGGAAGTTCCAGCATGATGAGCCGCGCTCTGGGAAAAAAAGACTATGATACTGTGCGAAAAAGCGCTGCTTTTGGCTTCTACTGTTCTGTTTTCAGCGGTTTTCTGTTTTCTTTGTGCTTTACATTGTTTCAGACGCCTCTCCTCACCCTCCTTGGTGCCGGAGAGAATACCGTCCATGCCACATCTCATTACCTAAAATGGACGGTCTCCTTTGGCGCCATTCCTTCTATACTAAACGTAGTCCTCGCTTATATGGTACGCTCAGAAGGCGCTTCTCTCCATGCCAGCATCGGCACCATGAGCGGCTGCCTTTTAAATATGATCCTTGATCCCATTTTCATACTTCCCCAGGGACTTGGCATGGGTGCGGCAGGAGCCGGTCTTGCAACGTTTCTTTCCAACTGCACTGCCTGTCTTTATTTCTTCATCCTGCTCTTTGTCAAGCGGAAAAACACGTACGTTTCTTTAAAACCGTCCCTGTTTCGTCCCAGGAAATCCATCATTGCCGGAATCTTCACAGTTGGCATTCCGGCCTCCATTCAGAACCTGTTGAATGTGACCGGAATGACGGTTCTCAATAATTTCACCTCCTCCTATGGCTCCGAGGCAGTTGCCGCCATGGGAATTTCTCAGAAGCTCAATATGATTCCCATGTATATTGCTCTTGGGCTTTCCCAGGGATTTATGCCGCTTATCAGCTACAATTATGCTTCCGGGAATACATCCCGGATGAAAAAGACTCTGCTTTTTGCCGTGCGCACCTCCATTGCATTCATGTGTGCTATGACTATCCTCTATTTCTTGGGCTCCGGACTTTTTATCCGTCTGTTTATGAAAAACCAGGCTATCGTAGCCTATGGCAGCCGTTTTCTCCAGGGCCTTTGCCTGGCTCTCCCCTTTCTCTGCATGGATTTCCTGGCTGTCGGCGTGTTCCAGGCCTGTGGAATGGGGAAAAAAGCCCTTACCTTTGCCCTCCTTCGAAAAATTGTACTGGAAATTCCAGCCCTTTATATTTGGAACTCTCTCTATCCCCTTTTCGGCCTGGCCTACGCCCAGTTTACAGCAGAGTTTGTCCTGGCCATTGCGGCAGTTGCCGTTCTGATCTGCATTTTCCGCAGACTGGAACAGAAAAAAACATGAAAAAGAAATCCTGTCATCTGGCACCCTTATACTGCGCCAGAACCTTTGTCATCTTTTTTATGCCCTGGCCGATGTGTTCTGCTCCTTCTGACCATGAAGCCTGCGATCACACCTCCCGAGACTGCCGTCAGAAAGGCCAGGCAGACAACCGGTGAGCCATCTCCTGTAATCACCCGTCCAAAGCTTTTCAGCGGTTCGATTTTCCCCTCGAACAATAATGTAACCGTGTCATCCTGATCTGTGACACTCACTCCTCTCCAGTCCCCGCAAAGTGTAATGTCGGTCAGCATTTCATCCGTCACATCAACTCCCGGCTTCACAGTTGTAAAATAAATCGGATTCTGTCCCCCAATCTGAAAACCTGCCGGCGCCGTACCAAATTCATACCGATAGGCCGTTATCTGTTCTCCCTCTTCCATAGGAATAGAGCCAAAGGATACAATGTGGTTGGCCGTGGAATTTAAGCCGCTGGCCAGGGGATGCCACTCATCTGAACGGTTTGTCTGATAAGCAAGCGAATATTCCAGTTCGTCGCTGAAGGTTCCTGTATGCAGTTCCCTCATCATAACCTGTTCCGGCAAGTGGTCCGTGCAGGTAAAATTTTCCAACGCCGTGTTGGAAGCGTTTTTTAAAGTCGTGATGATATATTTATAAGTATCTCCTGTCTGTGTCCGCCGGATTGTTCTTTTTGCAACCTCCAGATTGATAACTGCCAATTCATCTTCCATGGCCACCGTCTGAACCTCTCCAGTGTCTGAGACCGTAAATTCCACATCCTGGGCTGTCAGATATCCCTCCGGAGCCGTTTCTTCATGGAGAATATAAGTCTCTCCCGCCGTCAGTCTCTCCACCAGTTCCGGTGTCTCTCCACTGGTCCATTCATAAACAATCTTCCCCTCTCTGTCAATAATCTGAAGGGCAGCCCCGGCCAGATTTTTTCCATCTGCTGTATCTACCTTGAAAATTTCCGTTTTTGTGATATCATCCTCCATCGTTACTTTCTGGATTTCTCCGGTATCCTCCACCACAAAGGTCACCGGCTCTGCCGTTACGTATCCGTCCGCCGGCCGGGTTTCTGTCAGTATATAGGTCCCTCCTGCCACAAGTTTTGTGATTCTGTGAGGAACCTCCTGGGAAATCCACTCATCAACCACCACTCCTTCCTGATCTGTCACCTGGAGATGGGCCCCTGGAAGCTCTTCTCCTTTTGCGAGATCCCTTTTGGAAATCTCGACCTTTGTAATATCATCCTCCATAATTACAAACTGAATATCCTCAGTATCTTCCACCGTAAAAGAAACCGGCTCTGCTGTCACATACCCCTCTGCCGGAGAAAGCTCTCTCAAAATATACGTTTCACCGACCACCAGCTTTTCCATGACATGAGGCTTTCCGTCTGTCACCCACTCATCCAGAACAGTTTCTTCTCTGTCCATCACCTGAAGAGTCGCCCCTGAAAGACCCTCCCCCTCCTCTGTTTCTGTCTTTGTGGTCAAATCAACTTTTTGAATCCGGATTTTCGTGATGTCGTCCTTCATCTCAATCTTCTGGACGCTTCCTGTGTCCGCCGCCGTGAAAGTAACTGCCTTCGCCGTCACATAGCCAGGAGCAGGCAGCGTTTCCGTCAGAGTATAGGTTTCTCCAACCGTCAGTTTTTTGATGCTGTGCGGCGTCTTTCCCGACACCCATTTGTCAATTACCTTTCCGCTTTTGTCCGTCACCTGGAGGCTGGCTCCCGCAAGCTCTTCTCCCGTGGTAAGATCCTTCTTTGACAGCTCAAATTTCGTGATGTCGTCCTTCATCTCAATCTTCTGAACGCTTCCTGTGTCCGCCACCGTAAAGGTAATGGCTTTCGCCGTCACATAGCCAGGGGCAGGCAGTGTTTCCGTCAGAGTATAGGTTTCCCCAACAACCAGTTTTGTCATCATATGCGGCTCCGTTTTGGATACCCATTGATCCATGACCTTGCCATTTTTGTCCGTTACCTCCAGACTGGCTCCTGCAAGTTCACCTCCGGTTGTCACATCTTTCTTGGAGATTTGAATCCTGGTCATATCATCCTTCATCACAACCGGGGCTGCTCCATGAGCGGCTGTAAACCTAATACTGGAAGCTGTGGCATATCCAGGAGTTGGAATGATTTCTGTCAAAGTATAAACTCCGTTTTTTCTGAGGTTCTGAATGGTATGAGGCTCTGTCCCGGAAATCCACGTGTCCACAGGGTTTCCATTTCCGTCTGTTACACTTAATTTCGCCCCGGGAAGCTCTTTGCCTGTGGTAAGGTCCTGTTTGGAAAACTGCATAGAAACAGGAAGCTCTGTGATCTGGACATTCAAAGAGGCATAAACCGGTTCATAGGCCCCGTAAGTCATCAGATCCTGATAATTTGCGGCTGTGTATACAAAATTTGTCCCTTCAAATCCTCCGGGAAGCTGTTTTTTTAAACTGATTCTCCCAGTTCCGGCATCAGTCCCTGTTGCCGTGATGGTAAGCCTGTTTCCATCCTTTGATACCTGGATCGGCCCCCCGCTGTCCATTTCCATACTCCCAAGCGCTCCGTTGGCATCCGTAATCGTCGTGCTCTGTCCTGCCTGCAGTGTAATGGTCTGCTTGTCAAAGCTCGGAATGACATCATAAGCATTCACTTTCTGTTCGATCGCATCATAATACCCCTGAAGCTGTTCTCTTGTTGTCAGGGTATCGGTAGAGATCCACTGCTCTCCCGCCTCCCCGTTTCGTTGCATGATATAGTTCCACATCAAAGACTGGGCGGCTGCCCAGCCATCCAGACCCCAGCCGGAATGTTCCCCATAATAGGCAATCAGGCTAAGTTTCTTCGCAAAGGCCGCATCATTGTTAAAATACTGCGCCAGAGTCACCCACTGATCCCTTGTTGACATCACTGCGTTGAGGTGGGGTTCCAGACAGAACAGCCGTTCTCCCGTCTCCCGGACATGAAAATATCCTCCTTTTGAAATATGGCCGTCCGCATAATGGAAATTCCACCCATCCATATAAGTTGTCAGTACATTCGTTGTCTGAGGATGGGCTGCTGCATAAGGCGCAGCAGCCACAATGGCCAGCAGAATCATCAAAAAGAATCCGACAGCCTTCCCTTTCCATCTTTTCATAATTACCTCCATTCTGTGAGGGCTTCACGGCATTGCATGCCCCATTTTATCAGGTACAAACAGGTATGTGCCAACTGCTTTTTGTTCCCCCCCTCGATTCCTCCCTTTCTGGTTTCGTTAGGGCAGCGGCCAGCTTCATCGGGCCGATACCGCCAGTTGTTTTGTCGGCTTCTCCACATCAAAGTTCTTGTCTTCCCATAAAGTCATCGTGTCTTTTACATCTGCGTAAAAGATGCCTGAAGGCGATATGATTTTTGCCCGTTTAGCCGACCCTTTCAAAAGTCGTTTGGATGGCTTCAATACCAGTTCCTTGACCTGTACCCCCGGCCGCCTTAAAAACTTTTTCGGAAGGGAAACGATCAAAAGTCCTTTCTCCCTTCTGGCACAGGCTCTTCCAAGAAATTCTCCGGTTCTTCCCTCAGGGCTGCTCACATGAACGGCAATCTTATTTTTTCTCCGGTAAAGAATCCCGCAGACCAGGGCTGCGCCCAGAAACAAGGCTCCCGCCGTACCTGCTGCATCAGAAAAGGTCCTAAACGGCTCCTTGACGGAGGCCGCCAGGGGCACTACCTCTTCCGCCAGGGTTTCCACCTGGGAAACCGGAGCCAATTCTTCCAGAGTCTCTTTTTCTGGCATCTCCATTTGTTCCTCCCCGGTGTCCGCTGCCTCCTCTGTCTCTGCCTCTTCCTCTGGCAAATCCCCGGATACTCCATCTGCCCCAAAAGCCGCCTCACTGATTTCTTCTTCTGTTTCCTGTTCCAGCATAGGTTCCTCCACTGTCCCGGTGTAAGAGGCCACAGCCTTCCACTCAACAGGGACTTCTCTGTCCTGGTCCACATTGACGGCATACCTGCAGCAAGCCTCATAAGCCAAAGGCAGCCCGGACTGGGTCGTTTCCGTAACTGTATAATCCACTTCAATTAATTCCAGTGTTTTTCCATCCTTTGTAATCTCCCGCTGGAGGCGGTCGATATCATTATCCTCGACCGCATAGGTCACATATTCTTCCATGACTGCCTGATCCTTCCAGAGTTCCTTTTTTGACACGGAAAGTTCTATGCTGCTTTCATCCAGAGTATATTCGGTTCCGCCCCGGGTAAGGGTTCTTGGAACTTTCCCAGTATCCTCAGAAGTCAGGGTAAACTCTTCCTGGATGGTCCGCTCCTCTTCTAATCGTTCTGTCCTTTCTAAAAATCTGCTCATACTTGTCTGCTCCCTTCTGTTTTAAAAAAATTAATCTAACAACTGTCTGAACCGCCCTGGAGGGCGCAGGAGCTTCTCTGATTTATTCCACTAAAAATTCACCTCCCTTTTATAAAAGTTCTCCAAAAGCTCCTGGAAACTCTTTCCGCCGTCTTTTTTATCATTGGGAGATTCATTTGATCAGGTGCATCATCTTTGCATATTCTGGATATTTCACAGATTGAAGAATGAAAATAAGATATGATTTTGATAAGGAACGTCCGGTTCGTCTGCCTGTTGCAGCATCACAAAAAAACCGCAAAACATACTGTCAAAATTGATCTGATGGAAAATCTGCAGGAAAATTTCCGGCCAGATAAGGCCTGGGTCTGCATAAGAAAGATGGAAAGAATTTCATTGGAAAACTTTTTTAAGATTATGCTGTTTATTATAGCCCATATGTCCCGGTTTGCCAACCATTTTACCTCATTTTATATAAATTTTAGTTTTGGGAGTCCCGCATTTTTTCAAGAAACTGGTCGCCCTGTCTTGTCTGGCCTTCTCTTCGCACGGGTGATTTTCAAAGGAAGGGGAGGGAAATGATCCCTCCCCTTCCTCAATTTTCGTAATCTGGCTGAATCCTTAAATTTCCATCTTTTATCTGGATAATTTCGTCTGCTTCTTCTGCCAAATGTTTACTGTGAGTTACGACAATCACACATTTTCCAACTCGCTGCTGCTGCCCGCCGGATAACTGCAATACGTTTCTTTTCCAATCTTCGCGGGGGATATTGACTTCTTTTAACAGAACTTCGGGCTTTTTACTTCCGCCCAGTTTCACATTTTCTTCTGTTGTCAGATAATCAATCAGATTATAATTTTGAAAAACCAACGATACATTATGCTTTCTGTGAAAATTTAGACCCTTTGCCTGTATATCTTCTCCATCATAAAAAATCTGACCTGATATGGGAGTGTCAAGCCCCGCCAGTAGTGATAAAAATGTTGTTTTTCCAGTGCCGCTTGGACCAACGATCGCATAGAATCTGCCTTCTTCAAATTCGATGGACACGTTCTTTAAAATCTGTTTATCTTTCTGTGACTTATAAGCATAATCCATATTTCTCACAATGAGTATCATATTTCAAACCTCCTCCATTTCTGCTTGACTTTTTATTTGCAGACTAACTTATTTCACTAAAAATATCTTTTGGATTTTTTAGCACTACCATAATGCCGGAAATTCCAACGGAAAAGAGAATCATGATTGCTATGCAGCTGCTGTCAAACAACATCATCTCTGAAGAAAGAGTGACATTAACGCCAATAACTGTCTCCTTAGAATCTCCCAGCGATGCGCTTTCAACTTTTCCCTCATTTAACAATTCTTGTTCTTTTTCCTGCTGCACTTGCTGTTCTACAAGATAATTGGCAGTCATCTTTGAAACACCAGGCACCACAGGAAAGGACACTGCAATTGCAACTGCCCCAATCATCAGAGCTTCTAAAAGTATCTGGCCTAAAATCCCTATTTTTGACGTTCCAAGGGCCAATAAAATGCCGATTTCCTGCGTTCTGTTTTTTAGCCAAAATACAAATACAAGAAACAAAATGGCTGAACTGGCGCCAATTACCACATAGATAAAATCTGGCTGACATCCTCTAAATCATTGAAATTCGAGGACATGGTTTCAAGGTTTCCATTGTTGTCAATCAGGTCGTATCTTTCCCAATCAATTGCGGCTTTTTTCACAGCTTCTCTTGTAGAATCGTATTCTTTTACGTTTTGGACTTTAAAGTACGCTTTTTCATATAGTGGATTTCCTGCTTTGCTCTCTGCCTTTTCCGGAAAGTCCAAATCTGTAAAAATGACATTTTCAGAGCGGAACGTATCTCCCGACATATAAGGCGTCATTTTCTGTTTTACTTCATAAACGCCGACAATTTCTGCTTCGTAGACAGACGAATTTTCCCTGTCGTGGCAGTCGTTGAATTTTAACTTATCTCCTACGGATAAATGATTTTTCTCTGCCAGTTCTTTAGAGATTACACATACGTTATGATCGTCTGCATTTATCAAACGGCCTTCTTTGATTGTTACATTTCCCGACAAAACATTAGAGTCAAGTTCCATCTTCCTGTTCCCAATCAAACTGATACCTAAAAAGTCGGAACTTTGGTCCACGTCGCTATCCTCTATTCTAGTAAAATTTATTGGATTTGCCGGAGTAACAGCAGTTGTTATGTTATAATCGGAAATCCCTGGTAGGGCCGCAATTTTTTCTATATCGTCCATTTGCAGCGTTTCAAAAAAATTATCTGTGTAAATCGCCCAAGAACTTCCTCCTGCAAGTTCCACTTTTTCAACAGTCACGCCCTCAAGGCTCCCTTCTGTATCCTCTCCAATTTTCTTTATGATTTCCTCTATTCTTATATGGCGGTTTTCTTCATTTTCCATAAGCACAAATCCTGCGCCAACAGCCTGTCTTGTCTTATCCTGTGTCGCTACGCTGGCATTTTTGCTTGCCATGCCAGATAACAGAAACAGGCTGATAATGAATACCACACAAAAAAGTAACATGCTTTTTACCGGCTTTCTTATCACAGAACGCACAGCCAACTGAAAACGATTCACTTATTTATCCCTCCATTCTTGATAAAGTATCTCTGGGGTTCGCTTTTAATACGGGAAGCAGAGAAATTACCACCGCTGTAAATACCAGAAAAATACAACAAAAGATTCTAAAAACACCTGTAAAAAAATGCTGTATTTTGGTTTTCCCATGCTGATGAAAACAGCAGTTTCTTTCCTTCTTGTCCGCATCCACATACAAAGCAGAAGCGATACAATTACAATCCCTGTAATAAGCGTTAGTACAAACATGAGGTTTACAACTCTGGTAATCTGTTCTTCTGGATTTTTGCAGTACAGAGAAACTTTTGAATATCCGGTATCGCCCAATAATTGTGAATAAGATTCATGATCCTCAAAGACCTGATTCTCAATTCGGTTTATGGAATCTGTCTGTTCTTTCTGTTTTCGTTCACTGCCGGATAAGAACAGTCCGATGATTTTCAAAGAACTCTTTTTTCCCTCTGTATTTTCAATCGTTATATCGTCGCCCAATTCTAACCCGTTAGAATCTGCCAGCATGGAATTGATAACTGCGCCCTTTTTGTTTTTTGCAATATAGTCGCCAGAAACAAGGCGATACTGCCCCTCATAAAACGCGCTGTCATTTCGCAAATCATCATAGGAGAGCAGCGTTATTTTCTGATTACTTTCTTTCATAGAATCGCTGCCTGTAATCAGTGAAAAGTCAACAGGAAACCCAAAACTCCTGTAAGATGTAAGAAATCCTTCGTGATTTTTTAGAGGATTTTTAGATAATTCTCTGTTATACTGTCTTTAATTATAGGCAGAAAAGGATTGGGTAAATATGAAAATACTTCTGTTAGAAGATGATTTAGAACTTTGCAATATTATGCAGTTAGAATTAGAGAAAAAAGGATATACCGTTGATTCTTGTAATGATGGAGAAACTGCTATGCTGTATGCTTTAAATACGGACTACTCTTATGACTTAGCCATTATAGACCGTATGCTGCCTGTGATTGACGGATTGACAATCATAAAAGCTATGCGGGCAAAGGAAATCTCTATCCCCGTTATCATCATTACCGGAATGTCTGCGCTTGATGATCGGATAGAAGGCTTAGACGGCGGAGCCGACGATTATCTGGTCAAACCATTCCATGTGCGGGAACTGCTGGCAAGAGTACGGGCCTTGACACGCAGACCGGCACAAATAAAGACGAACGACATACTGACCTTTGTTGATTTAACCTTTAACAAAACAAATCGCGAATTACGCTGTGAAGATAAGCAACTTCTTTTAACTGCAAAAGAATCTGAATTACTGTATGTTCTCATGCAAAATCCCGAAACCCTTTTCTCAAGAGAACAGCTCATACTAAAAATTTGGGGTACAAGCTCTGACGTCGAACCGGGAAACGTGGACAATTATATCTCTTTCTTACGCAAACGATTCAAAGAACTTCAAAGCGCCTGTAAAATAAAAACCGTCTATGGAGCCGGATATAAACTGGAGGGATAACATGCTCAAAAATTTGTATCAGAAGCTGCATATTATATTTACAATCTCTATTATGTTAATCATTACAGTTGTTATCGGAATTCTTTCTGCAAACGATATCAGAATGGAGTCCATAAATGACAGCACACTTTTTCAGAGGATGACTACCCTTATGATTTATCAGTTAGAGGACAGTACTCAGAACATAGAAAATGTAATACGTTCTTATGAAGATCACTATTCCATGTTCTGCTTTGCTGAAGATAGCGAAGGAAAGACCGTGTATCAGAGCACTCCCTCTTTTCCTACGGACACGAAAACTCTTTTAGAAGATTTTAACCACCAGATGACTAAGCGGCAGACACAGTACATAGACAATCGGTCTATGTCGGAACAAGACGGCATCATAGAGATTGGCGGCACGTCCAATGATAAATACTGGGGGATTTCTGCAAAAGTAATCTCTAAAAATAATCATACCTATCATTTAATGTTGCTTTATAAACAAAAATCCGTCCTTCAAATTTTGCAAAAACAACTGCCGTTCTATTTTGTTTTATGGTTTGTCGCCTTATTGTCTGTAATCTTTGTGAGCCGGCTGCTGTTGAAGAAAGCATTGAAACCCACAGAGCAGGTTTTAAAAAGCCAGAAAGAATTTATTGCTTCTGCTTCGCATGAGCTGAAATCACCGCTGGCGGTTCTCCTCGCTACTGTGGAACAGTTGGAGAAACAGACAGATAATCAGGAATTAAAGAGAAGCATAAATGCCATAGATTTTGAATGTATGCGTATGTCAAGACTGGTAAAGGATATGCTTCTTTTGGCCTCCTCCGACGCAAAAACCTGGACGCTTTATAAAAGTAAGATAAATGTTGATAGTTTGCTGATTACCTTGTATGAAGCATACGAACCCATTTGTATTCGTAAAAAAATATCCTTAAAACTAGATATTTCAGAAAACAGCTATCCTGCGCTTTATACAGACCAAGAACGACTTGCTCAGATATTGAATATCTATATGGACAATGCAATCCAACATTCCACAGGAAATAAAAATCTTGAAATCCGGACAGAAGTAACCGCAAAAGACATAACGTTTCTAGTGACAGACCATGGGAAAGGAGTCTCTAAAAAAGATAAACCATTTATTTTTGACCGTTTTTATTGTGCAGATAAATCAAGGACCGATAAATCCAATTTTGGTTTAGGTCTCAGTATTGCTGATGAACTGGCAAAAATACTGAATGGTAAAGCTGGATTCAAAGATACTCCCGGCGGTGGCGCGACTTTCTATGTAACACTTCCATTTAAATAATCATTACCATCGGTTGACAAGAGCATACACGGTCGGAGAAGGGGGAATTTCTACATGAGCTGCGTTACTCTCTCTCCGCGTACCTCTCTGTACGCGTCGTTCCAGCGCCTTGCCCATGGGAAAATTCCCCTCTTTTATAATCTTCCTTCCAGTTTTCGCTTGTTGCAGGATTACCCTTTCTTTCGCCTTTTAATCATCTCCCGCAGCCTTCTGAGCGCCCGGTCAATACCGCCTACCTGCCGGATGAGACCTATGCGCACTGCATCCTCACCCACAAGAAGCGTTCCCAGATCCTTTGTCATATCTTTGGTATTCATCATCAATTCCTCAATCTTATCCTGAGGCACGTCGCTGTGATCCGCCACAAAACCGGTGATCCGATCCTGGATCCGCTGAAAATAATGGTAGGTCTGTGGTGCACCGATGGTCATTCCTGTCATTCTCACCGGATGAATCAGCATGCTGGCCGAGGGAACGATAAAAGAATCATCTGCAGACACTGCAAGGGGCACTCCGATGGAATGGCTGTCCCCGATCACCAGGGAAACCGTGGGCTTGCTGAGAGAGGCCACCATTTCTGCCAGGGCCAATCCGCATGAAACATCTCCGCCCTGAGTATTAATAAGAAGAAGCACCCCGTCAATCTCTCTGCTGTCCTCAATCTGAGCCAGCTTTGGCAGCACATGTTCGTATTTCGTGGTTTTACTGCCGGAGTTCAGGTTCTCATGACCTTCGATCTCTCCAATGATCGACAAAAGATAAATATCCCCCCGGCCCTTTCCTTCATCGAGCAAGACCTGTCCATATTCCTCAATCCGCTCATCACTTTTTGCATTCTGGCCGGAAGCAGATGAATCTTTGCCGTTTTTCACCTTACCTTCGCTCTGATCCTGTAACTCCATATGGCCGCACCTCTTTCCTTTTTTCTTTCCCATCACAATCCTCCCTGTGGTTTTCCTATAGTATGGAAAGAGCCTATCTTTTTTATTCACACATGGGTTAAACCACTGTGCGTGTACCTGTTGTGAACTGCGGGTTTCGCGGTGGACACTTGGGGCAGAGGCAAAATTATATACGCATAGGCAAGGCAACATGGCGGCAGAGGGTAAAAGCTCTGTCGTTTTTCTTTTCGGATAGTTATAATGAATGTTCATATTTATCTACTTGATACAGTTCGTTCAAGCGGCTATACTATATGCAGTACGCAATAGGAGGTCAAAAATGTTTGAATATATGACAGCACAGGAAGCCGCAGAAAAATGGAACGTATCGCTTAGGTGGGTGCAGCGGTTATGCAAAGAAAATCGTATTGAGGGAGCAATGAACATCAACCGTGTTTGGCTTATACCGATAACTGCCGAGAAGCCTGTTGATAGAAGAAAGAAGAAATCCTAAGTGAGGATTAAAGTTTCAGCATGAATAAGACAAA
>JAAWBT010000011.1 GCA_022792835.1 Lachnospiraceae bacterium
AAGCCTGCCTCTTTGCGCATGGTCTGCACCTTGCTGATGATCTCCCGGACAAAGCCCTCCTCTAAAAGCTCCGGCGTCAAGTTGGTATCCAAAACCACCGTCACCTCTCCGGAAACCTCCGTCACATAGCCCTCTTTCTGGACCATGTCGATCAAAAGATCCTCTTCCGCCAAAGTCACTTCCGTCCCGGCCATGGACATGGTGAGGAAGCCTTTCTCTTTCAGCTCATCCATGGCGGTATTACCGTCAAGTTCCGAAAGTGCTTTCTTAATCTGCCCCAGGAGCTTTCCGTATTTGGGTCCCACGGTCCGCATCTGCGGCTTGAAGGTATAGGTGGTAAATTCCCGCACATCGTCGGTGAACACGGCCTCCTTCACATTCAGCTCGTCTTCCACGATCTCGGCATAAAACTTTGGCAGGGCAAAGGGCGCCTTCACGAACATCTTCCCGATGGGCTGGCGGTTTTTGATGTTTGCCGTATTCCGGCAGGCCCGGCCCATGACCACCACTTTCAGCACGTGTTCCATATAATCTTCCAGCTCTTTGTCAATGTGGCTCTCGTCAGCCACAGGGAAATCACACAGATGAACGCTCTCTGGCGCGCTCTGATCAATGCTGCACACCAGATTCCGGTAAATATCTTCTGTCATAAAAGGAATCATCGGCGCCGCCGCCTTGCTGACCGTCACGAGGGCCGTGTACAGGGTCATATAGGCATTCACCTTATCCTGAGGCATGCCTTTCGCCCAAAACCGCTCTCTGCTCCGTCTTACATACCAGTTGGAGAGATCGTCCACAAACTCCTGCAGGGCCTTGGCCGCTTCCGGAATCCGGTAATTTTCCAGATCAGAGTCCACCGTCTTTACCATGGTATTCATCTTGGACAGAATCCATTTATCCATGACGGAAAGGGCGCTGTAGTCCAGCGTGTATTTTGTCGCATCAAAGTTATCAATATTCGCATAGAGCACAAAGAACGCATAGGTATTCCAGAGCGTCCCCATGAACTTCCTCTGGCCCTCCATGACAGCTTTCCCATGGAACCGGTTGGGCAGCCAGGGAGCGCTGTTGATATAGAAATACCAGCGGATGGCGTCGGCCCCATAGGTGGCAAGGGCCTCAAAAGGATCCACCGCATTTCCTTTGGACTTGCTCATCTTCTGGCCATTCTCATCCTGCACGTGCCCAAGCACGATCACGTTCTCATAAGGCGCCTTGTTGAAGATCAGGGTCGAGATCGCCAGCAGCGAATAAAACCATCCTCTCGTCTGATCCACTGCCTCAGAAATAAACTGGGCTGGGAACTGGGCCTTGAAAAGCTCTTCATTCTCAAAGGGATAATGATGCTGGGCAAAGGGCATGGCCCCAGAATCAAACCAGCAGTCGATCACCTCCGGCACCCGCTTCATCTGCTTTCCGCATTTGGGGCAGGTGATGGTCACGGCGTCAATGAAGGGACGATGCAGCTCAATGTCGTCGGGACAGCTGTCGGACATCTCCTTAAGCTCCGCAATGCTCCCGATGGAATGCTGATGCCCACACTCACATTCCCAGATGTTGAGAGGCGTTCCCCAGTAACGGTTCCTGGAAAGGCCCCAGTCCTGGATGTTCTCCAGCCAGTCGCCAAAACGGCCCTTGCCGATGCTTTCTGGAATCCAGTTGATGGTGTTGTTGTTTCGGATCAGGTCCTCTTTCACCTCAGTCATCTTAATGAACCAGGACTCTCTGGCATAGTAGATGAGCGGCGTATCACAGCGCCAGCAGTGGGGATAGCTGTGCTCGAACTTGGGGGCATCGTAAAGCAGTCCCCGCTCGTCCAGCCAAACCAATACCTTCGGGTCAGCCTCCTTCACAAACAGCCCTGCAAAAGGCGTCTCCTCCGTCATGTTCCCCTTGCCGTCTACCATCTGTACAAAGGGCATGTTGCCATACTTCCGGCACACTCTGGCATCGTCTTCACCGAAAGCGGGGGCAATGTGTACCACGCCGGTTCCGTCGGTCAGAGTAACGTAATGATCGCAGACCACAAAAAAGGCTTTCTTGTTCTGTTTGTCGGCCACCTGCTTCGCACAGTCAAAGAGCGGCTCATACTCTTTATATTCCAGGTCCTTGCCCTTGTAGGTCTCCAACACCTTGTAGGCCGGCTTTCCCTCTTCCTCCAGACGTCCAAGGACCGTGTCCAGAAGCGCCGTCGCCATATAATAGACCTTTCCGTCTGATGCCTTCACTTTTGCGTACTCCTCGTCCGGATTCACGCAGAGGGCAATGTTGGAGGGCAGGGTCCAGGGCGTCGTGGTCCAGGCCAGGATATAGGCGTCCTCATCTTTCACCTTAAAACGGACCACCGCTGAACGCTCTTTGATATCCTTGTAGCCCTGGGCCACCTCATGGCTGGAAAGAGGCGTGCCGCAGCGGGGGCAGTAGGGCACGATCTTAAAGCCCTTGTAGAGAAGACCTCTGTCCCAGATCTTCTTTAATGCCCACCATTCCGACTCGATAAAGTCGTCGTGGTAGGTCACGTAAGGATCATCCATATCAGCCCAGAAACCAACGGTGCCGGAGAAATCCTCCCACATACCCTTGTATTTCCACACACTCTCCTTGCAGTGGCCGATAAAAGGCTCCAGGCCATATTCCTCGATCTGCTCCTTGCCGTCCAGGCCCAGCATCTTCTCCACTTCCAGCTCCACCGGAAGCCCGTGGGTATCCCAGCCGGCCTTCCTGGGCACCATACAGCCCTTCATGGTCCGGTAACGGGGGATCATATCCTTAATCACTCTGGTCAGCACATGGCCAATGTGGGGTTTCCCGTTGGCCGTGGGCGGCCCGTCATAAAAGGTATAGGTCTCCCCATCCTTCCGTCCCTCAATACTCTTCTCGAAGATATCGTTGTCCTTCCAGAATTGTTCGATCTTTTTTTCCCGCTCTACAAAATTCAGATTCGTAGAAACTTTCTCGTACATGTCATTCCTCCTAAGAATACTGTGCGTTTTGTCAAGGCATCGCAAAGGTTCTGCAACCAAACAGGGAAGCTTCATCTTCCAGTTTTACTTTATAGGACACAATTTCCCATAGAGTAAAAAAGGGCTCCGTCCAGAAAAGGACGAAGCCCGATGTCTTCGCTATACCACCCATTCTGCGTACGCCGCATTTCAGACGGTCATACACGCTCCCTATAACGGCGGATCCCGGCACAGCCTACCAGATAACCGAAACGTCCGCCAGGCAGTCCCCCCGCCAGGCAGTCCCACGGCCTCCTTCAGCCTGCAGCTTGGGAGTGATCTTCGATGCGGCCCTACTCGTCCCGGCTTCCCACCATCCCCGGGTCTCTGTGCCTTTCCTGCCGCTCTACTGTCTCCTTCACAGCTTTTTTCGTATGGGTAATATTATAATTATGGAAGAAAGAAAAGTCAAGCCCCGGAACGCCTTCTTCCAGACGAAATGTTCCGAATACCACACTCCTTTTCTGTTTTTCTTCATCGGTGAAAAACCTTCAAACCTGATTCAGAAGTCTCACCAGAAGCTCCTGCTGGCTGGAAACATTCATCTTTTCATAAATGTGCGCAATATGCTTGTTGGTGGTTGACGCGGAAATGTGCAAAGCCCGACTGACATTGGCAGGTGAAATCCCCTGACACAAAAGTTCGATGACTTCCATCTCCCGCCTGGTCAGGGCATGTTCCGCCCACAGTCTGTAATTATTAAATGCCTGCTTCGGACCTTCATAATAAAAATTTTTTGCAAGATTGTTAAGCTGCGGCAATAATAAGGTCAGAAGACGAAGTTTTTCCTTACGGCAAGAATTCCTTTTCATCCAATCCAGGGCAAAAATCATCCGGTATCTGCCCTTTGCATCATAAAAAGCAAAGCCGCAAGAACAGCTGATTCCGCGGGGATGGATAAAATCCGGAATAAACTCTTTGGAATCCTCATGATTCCAGTCCCGGAAATGAAAATTCGTCTGGCAGGGATTCTCGTCAATCTTTCGAAAACAGCTGAACTGCTTACCTTCAATATTTGCATAATATTTCAGATAGATATCGCTGTAGCTTTCTTTGACATCGAGCAGGTACTGGCTCTGTACCTTTCCGTTGACGTCCAGAAAATAAACAAGAGCCTCGTCAAACCCGCAAAGCTCCTTCAACTGCGTGAGGACCTGAATGGCAAAACTTTTCGGATTGTTCTCATTTCCGCACGCGAGTACCATGTCATAAAGTTGTTTCCAGCACTCCTTCGTGTCTTTCTGACCTTGGCACATAAATTCTCCTTCCGTCATCTCTTCCCAAATCCTTCTGCACTTTTCCTGCTTCTTCTATACTCTCCGTTTTTGTGACTCTGTTTCTATTCCCCCATCACACCGGCCTCCGCAGTGAGAAATAGCGCCGCCACAGAAGCGGCACTCTCAATCGCCGTCCGGCAGACCTTTGCCGGGTCAATAATACCTGCTTCCAGCATATTTACAAAACGGCCTGTCCCTACGTCAAATCCCGTGCCGGAAGGATATTCTCCCAGCTTCCCCAGAACCGTTCCACCAAAAAAACCCGCATTTTCAGCAATCTGCCGCAAAGGGCTTTCCAATGCCCGAAGCAGAATCTTTGCACCGGTTTTCCTATCCCCCCAAAGCGTCTCGATATAAGCTTGCAGGGCAGGCTGAACGGCAAGATAGGCCGTACCGCCTCCCGGGACAATCCCCTCTTCCATGGCGGCCCGGCAGGCGCCAATGGCAGACTCTGCAAGTATTTTCCGTTCCTTCCCTTCCGTTTCCGTCGCCGCACCCACCGTGAGCAAAGCGGCGCCTCCGGAAAGCTTCGATAACCGTTCTTTTAACTGCTCCCGCTCAAAATCATAATCCGTCCCGGCAATCTGCCTTCTCAGTGCTTCTTTCCTGATCCGAATCCCTTCTGGATCCCCTCCCGGACCGGAAAGAACGGTTGCATGGCGGCTCACCCGCAGGGAATCAACACTTCCCAGCATGTCAGGAGTCACGTCCCCAAGGGCAATCCCCTGCTCTCTGCCGACGAAAGCGGCTCCCGTAAAAACTGCCAGATCAGAAAGCCTGCCCCTGCGTCCCTCTCCATATGCAGGAGCATTTACGGCAGCGGCCTTTAAAATTCCTTTTGTGATATTCGTCATGAGAAGAGCCAGCGCCTCTCCCTCTATACTGTCGGCAATGATGAACAAGGGCTTCTTTGTTCCGGCAGACCGTTCCAGAATCGGAAGCAGTTCCCTGGCTCTGGTGATCTTTTCATCTGTGATAAGAATACAAGGTTCCGTAAAATGGACCATTCTCGTCTCCGGATCCGTGATCATTTCCGGAGAAAGATATCCTCTTTGGAACTGCATTCCCTCCTCCATCCGAAGTGTTGTGCCCGGTATCCCGGACTCATCTACCGTGATAACGCCATCTGGACCCCCCCGCTCCAGAGCCTCCGCCACAAGCTCTGCCATCTGTTCATCCGAAGAGGAAACAAAAGCGATCTGTCTCAAAATTTCCCTTGTGTCCGCAGGCTTTGCCAGTCTTCCAAGCGATACACAGGCAAGCCTGGCCGCCCCTTTTATTCCTTTTCTAAGCTCCATCGGATCTGCGCCCGCGGCAAGATTCCGGTATCCCTCCAGAATGATTTCATATGCCAGCAAAACCGCCGTCACCCCGCCGCCTCCTGCAACCGCTTTGGTTTTTTCAGATGCCGCCTGCAAAAGCCTGGCTCCCGTGGCCGCCTGTCCCCTTAAATCCACATCTCCCGCAATGATCCCTCCGTTATTTGTCACCAGGGGACCGGCCGGAGAACGGTCCAGAAGGGCATTCCTCCCTTTTGGCCCCAGGGACGCTTTTACAGAGTCCGCCAGCAAAGCCGCCCCGCATAGCATTTCCCGCCTGATTTCCTCCCCTGCAGATACACTCCTTGCCATAGTTTCCCCTTCCGCAACTTCCTGAATTGCCTGTTTTCCCATTACCTTAAAATACAGACTCTTGGTCATAATTATATCACAAGGCCACATGTTGTGAATATGGGTAAAAATAAGTATTTTTTATGCATATTTTTGCCACTACCTCAAAAAACTCTCCCAGTTTATAATCATTTTATCCAAAAAACACATTAAAATAACAAAAAAATCAGCTTATTGCACAAAGACGAGAGGAGGGAAACTTATGGCATTGGACAAAGAATCGTTGTTTTATATGTCTGCAGACCAGCTGGACGACGTAAAGCCGCTCAGAGAAGTCTATGATCTGACCGGCAAAGTCGCCGTTGTCACCGGAACCGTCGGCCTGGCGCTTCACGTGATCCACCGTCTGGCGGAAATGGGCGCAAAAGTCGTCTGCGCGGGCCGTGGCGAGGAATGGGGTAATCTCACCGTGAGCACCATGAAGGAAAAAGGATATGAGGTTTCGTTCTGCAAAACAGATGTTTCCAAAGTAGAAGACTGCTACGCGCTGGTGGATTTTGCAGAAAAAACCTATAGTACAGTGGATATCGTGGTCCCCACCGCCGCCACCTGGAGCGCCAGAGCCTTTGTGGATATGAAACAGGAAGAACTGATGAAATGCCTCAACGTGGATCTGGTGGGACAGTATTTCACAGTACAGGCAGCCGCAAGAAGTATGATAAAAGGCCGAAACGGAGGAAAGATTGTAACCATCTCCTCTGTCGCCTACCGAGGGGACGACCAGCCGAAAATGGCAATGATGACTGCCTATAATGCCGCAAAGGGCGGTGTGGTCGGCATGACAAAGGGCATCGCCAAGGAAATGAAACAGTATGGCATCAACGTCAATTGCGTGGCACCCGGCGGCATGCTCACCCCGGGTGCCCTGGACAATCTGGCGGGTCCGGCCGCTCTTTATGGGCAGGAATGGAGTGACGCCGTGACCGAGAACGGCCACGTGACTCCTGTCTGTTCCACACCGGACGAGGTCGCTCTGATGATCGCGGCCATGTGCACCAGCGTGTCGGATTTTATGTACGGCCAGGTGATCGAGGTGTGCGGCGGCAGCGAGCTGTCCTTCCAGGAAAAGCCCTGGAGCTACACCATGGAAGGCGGAATCCCCGGATTACAGCAAAAATAAACCCCTTTGAAACAGGCAGATTTTGAAAAACAGGAGGTATCATTATGGCTATCAGCTCCAAAAGCAAATTAAGAGACATACTGGCAGACGAACGGGCAGTGGCAATCGTTGAAAGATACGTGCCCGGTTTAAAAGAAAATCCCATGCTTGGTCCCTGTATGGGGATGAGGATGAGCACTCTGCTCAAATTCCCCCAGGTAAGCGTGCCAGAAGAAGCCCAAAAAGACATCATAGAACAGCTGGATGCCCTGGACAAATAAGAGATGATCTATAAAGGTATTGAGATAAAAAGGCCGGCCCCGCAGGAAGATCAGGAACAGACAGTCCCTGACCGCATCATAGAGGCCATCCTCTCCGTCAACGACATCCAAGTACCACCGGCACAGGCGGAAGAAGAAGCGGCTGTGAAAATGCTGGAATACCGGCACAGGCTTCAGTATGAAAACATGGTTTCCGGAATCCCTTATGATCAAATTTATGGCCAAACACAGGAAACCATGGAAGAACTCCAGGAGAAGTTCCTGGGAGAAGCGGTCCATGAGCTTCAGATACAAATACTCCTTCAGACTGTGATCACCAAAGAGCATCTTACGGTAAGCCCAGAGGAGTTGGAGTCGGAAGCACTGGCCATCGCAGCAAGGCAAAAGATTCCGCCAGAAATGGTGAAACGCTTTTTGGGGGAAGGTTACGGAATGCTGCGGCGTGATCTTCTCGAGAAAAAAGCGCTGAGATTTTTGTATGAAAATGCGGTTCTTTGCTGACCGCCACAGAAAGGAGAACAGAGGAATGACAGATGATATCAAAAAAGAGGTTCACACTTCAAGAGTATTTAAAGGGCGCAAAACCATCGCTTACCTTCAGAAATGTAAAGACGAAGGGACGAAATTAGTACAGATGTGTCCAGGTCCCAGGGATCAGTTCTGGACCATGGCCGCAGAGATGGCCGGTTGTGATATCTGCCGCCTGACCGTACCCGGCGACGGCAAGGATCCGGAAATGCAGATCAAAATCGCCCCCTTCTGGATCAAATGTGTCCGCGAGGCGGCAAAAAACATTCACATCAACTTCTACATGCAGACCCCGACCTACGCCTCCAAAGAAGCCGCTGTGGCAAACGGAGCCATGTATATGAACTGTGGCGCAGACTCCCTGCTGCCCATGGGCATCACCAACGAGACCTTAAAATATATGTCTGACAATTACCTCCCCGTATTCGGACATGTCGGCGCATTGTCTGGATGGCAGACAGGCAAACAGGGCGGCTACAAGAGAATCGGCAAGACTGCCGAAAGCGCCATGGAAGTATTCAAAATGGCCTATGAATATCAGGAAAACGGCATGTTGGCTATGACTATCGAATTAACGCCCATCGAGGTGACCAATGCCATCGCAAAAAAACTCCGTGTCCCGGTGATCTCCATCGCCGCAGGCGGTGCGGCTGACGGATGCGAAATGGTTGATTTCGACACCTTCAATATGATGCCCAAGCTGGCCTCCCACGCAAAAGTCTATGGCGAATTTTTCCCCTTCGCAGTGGAAGCCTATTCCGACTGGGCCGACGATGTTCGAAGCGGCGCCTATCCGGAAGACAAGCACGGATATCATATGGAAGAGGCAGAGCTGGAGAAATTCATGGACGCCCTGGAAAAATTCTGATCTGGATTATTTTTCATAAAATCGGTATGGATCTATAATACCAAAAACAGCAGAGGCAATTCTGTCTCTGCTGTCTCACGGTTTCCCTATTCCATTTCCTCTCTCCCCTGCAAGGCTTCCCCGAAATAGCTGTCCCGGACCACCCCCTGCAAGTTGTTCAGATCCCGGCTTTTTAAGGTTTCATACAATTTGCTGTGGGCCTCAATCAGCTCCTCGCTGCGGCCTCCGTTTATCATGGTGGACACTGTCTCGTAACGCATGGCGCAGGTCAAGGTGCGCACCACTCGGCTGATTTTGTCCGCCAGAGGGTTTTTCCCCATCCTTGAGATCATGTCATGGAACTCATTGTCTACCTGGAAGAACCGATCCACCATGTCCTCTCCGCTGTCCATGACCACCCGCATTTGTCCCAGGAGTTTTTCCAGCTCCCGGCCCCCGTCCTCGTCGTACTTCAGGATCGCCAGCCGCATAATCCCGGTCTCCGTCATCTCCCGAAGCTCCATCAGATTCTCAAAGGAGTCCTGATTGAGAATGATCCCATAGATCATCGGGTCAATCATGCTCTCTTTAAAGCCGTCACAGACGAATGTCCCTTCTGAACGCTTGCTCTCCAACACGCCAAGATAAGTTAAAATCTTGATCGCCTCCCGCACAGAGCTTCTGGCAACTCCCATGGAAGCCGCCAAGTTCGGCTCCGGTGGAATACGATCTCCCGGCTTCAACTCTTTATTTCGCATGGCGTCCGTCAGGCAGTTGATCACGCTCTGCACCACAGACTCCTTTTTCAGATTCTTCAGATAGCCCGGATTCTCCGTCATTTCTTCCATTTCCTTCCACATCAAGTTTGTGTCATACCGCCGGCAAAAGCCATTTTCTTTGGCCATTCGGCCAAGTCTTATGTATAACATAATACAAAATTTTCATCCCGTCAAGAAGAACCCATCTTTGATATGCCATATCCGGCAGATTGTCCTGACTGGTTTTCTCTACCGTTGTGTGCTCTTGCCAAATGACGGTGTAATTGTAGAGTAAAGGATAAACTGGGAGAATCAAAGGCTTTCAACGCCTGAATCTTTTTAGTCCATATGAGAGCCGCCGTTGATGTCGATCTCCTCACCGGTAATATAGGAAGCTTCCTTAGAGGCCAAGAACAGGATGGCGGCGGCCACCTCCTCCGGCTCTCCGGGACGTCCCATAGGGATCGCGTCGATGACCGGTTTCGCCTGTTCTGCGGACATACTCTTCCAGATATCTGTGTTGATCAGGCCAGGACAGACGCAGTTGGTGGTGATTCCGTACTGAGAAACCTCACGGGCCAGGTTTTTGGAAAAGCCCAGGACTGCTGCCTTGGAGGCAGAATAATGAGCCCCGCCGAAGACACCGCCGCCCCGTTTGCCAGAGACAGAAGACAGATGGACGATCCGTCCATAGTTCTGCTTCTTCATGACCTCACAGACCGCCTTGGTCAAAAGGAACAGGCCGAACATATTGACACTGAAAATCCTCTGCATATCCCCTAAGGTCATATCCGCCACCGTGACCTTCTGGGAGATCCCCGCATTATTAACCAGCACGTCGATGCGGCCGTAGAGCTTCACCACCGAATCCACCAATGACGTTACGTTCTCCTCCTCGCAGAGATTGCCCGCAAAGCCGGCCGCCTCAAAGCCGGATTCTTTAAGTTCTTTCACATTGGCATCAACGCCTTCCTTATTAATATCGCACAGTACCACCTTTGCGCCAAGCCCGGCGAAGGAATGTGCAAACACACGGCCCATTCCTCTGGGAGAGCCGGCCCCTGTGATTAAAACAACCTGGTCTTTAAAATCAAACATTTCCATATCCTCCTCATTCAGAAATTACTGCATCTCTTCCGCAATGGCCACAATATTTCCTACGGTAATGCCGTTGAGCTCCAAAAGCCGCTCATAGGGGGCCGACTGGCCGAACTGGTCCTGAATGCCAACCCGTTTCACAAGTCCCCTTCCCATCTCAGCGACAACCTCGCAGACGGCGGAACCGAGGCCGTTTAAGATGTTATGGTCTTCCACAGTGATAACCTTCCCGATCTCATTGATAGCGGCTGTCACCGCTTCCACATCCAAAGGCTTGATGGTATGCATATCCAGCACCCTCGCCGAAATTCCTTTTTTCTCCAAAGCTTCTGCCGCCTCGATGGCCAGACGGACCGTGTCACCGTTGGCGATAATGGCCACATCCTTTCCGTCCCGGATTTGATGGGCTTTTCCTATGGTAAGCTCCACGTCCTCATCGTAAATCTGAGGTACCGCATCCCTGGTAAATCGCAGGTACATGGGTCCATAGGTCTCGGCCGCCTCGCGACAGAGTTTTCTTGCGGCATTGTAATCGGCAGGCATGATGACCGTCATATTGGGAATGGTCCGAAGGACTCCCATATCCTCGATGGACTGATGGGAAGCGCCGTCATTGGCCGGCGTCACGCCCCCATGGGAACAGGCGATCTTCACATTCAGGTTTGGATAGCAGATCTCCTGGCGGATCATCTCGCACATACGCAAGGATCCGAACACCGCGTAGGTAACCACAAAGGGAATTTTCCCACAGGTGGCCAGCCCGGCGGCAAAGCCTGCGCCGTTCTGCTCCGCAATTCCCACATTGATATACTGGTCCGGCAGCTCCTTACGAAATTCCCCTGTTTTACAGCTCTTTCCGATATCAATGTCCACCACCAGAATATCCGAATTCTTCTTGCCAAGCTCTACAATTTCCCGGCCAAAACCGTCACGGGTCGGAATCATCTTCTTCTCACTCATAGTCATAGCCCTCCTCGCTTATTTGATGAGCTGGGCTTCCAGCTCTCCCATCGCCTGCTTATACTGCTCCTCATTGGGAGCGACCCCATGCCAGCCGCACTGGTTCTCCATAAAAGAAACCCCCTTGCCCTTGACCGTGTGGGCGAACAGGCATTTGGGCTTTCCGTTCTTCGAGACATAGCACTTGTCCAGCGCCGCCACGATCTCCTCCATGCTGTGGCCGTCGATCTCAATGACCTCCCAGCCAAAGGCCCGGAATTTCTCTCCCAGGTCGCCGTTGGGCATGACCTCGTCACAGGTGCCGTCCAGCTGCAGGTTATTGACGTCTACAAAGGTAATCAGATTGTCGAGGCCATATTTGTGGGCTGTGTTGGCTGCCTCCCAGATCTCTCCCTCCTGGGCCTCTCCGTCGCCGACCACACAGAACACCTTGTAATCCTTTTTATCCAGCTTCGCAGCCATGGCCATTCCGGCCGCGCAGGCCAGCCCCTGTCCCAGAGAGCCTGTGGAAATGTCGATGCCGGGGCATTTGTTCATGGACGGATGTCCTTGGAGCTTGGAGCCTTCTTTCCGCAGAGTGTCGAGCTCCGCTTCTGGAAAGAACCCCACCGACGCCAGGCAGGCATACTGGATGGGGCAGACATGGCCTTTGGAAAGTACCATGCGGTCCCGTTCTTCCCAGCGGGGATTTTTCGGGTCAATGTTCATGTACCTAAAATAGCAGGCAGTTACAAAATCCGCCGCCGAGAGGGAACCGCCCGGATGGCCCGACTGCGCTTTATAGATCATGTCGATCACCTTCATGCGCATTTTTGTGGCCGCATTCTTCAGATCTTTCATGGATATGTCTTTCATAGAAATCACCTCATTGTTGAAATTTATAATGGTTGCATAAAGCTTTTTCTGTTCTGTAATCTCCGGATGTCTTCTTGTTGATCTTATGTAGTATGTCTGACAAATGACACTTTAACTATATCACTATGTCGGACAAAGTCAAGAGGTTTTTATAGTTTTTATGTTTTTACCAAAATATCTGTTTCATTTTTATGAAAAATGACAGTCTGAAATGAGTCTGCTCCAGAAATATGAAGCACATACTCCTAATAATACTCAGCTCATCCTCCCACAAACATCATGGAAATGAAAGGGATATAGGTGACGAGCAGGAGGATCACCAGCTCGGCGATCAGGCAGGGGACAATGCCCTTGGTGATCTCCTCGATTTTGATGTCGCCGATTCCACAGGCCACGTACAGATTTACTCCCACCGGCGGTGTAAAAAGCCCAATGGCCAGGTTGACGATCATAACCACGCCCAGATGGATCGGATGGATGCCCAGTTCCAGGGCCACCGGCGCAAAAAGCGGCGTAAAAATATACAAGGCTGAAGTAGAATCCAGAAAACAGCCGGCGATCAGCAGCACCACATTGACGATGAGGAAAAAGATGACCCAGTTGCCACCCGTGATGGCCAACATAAAGCCTTTGATAGCCAGATCCAGTCTGGCACGGGTCAAGACGTAGCCAAAGAGGGTCGCGCCCATGGTGATAAACATGACCGTGGCCGTGGTACTGCAGGAGTCTACCAGGATACCTATAATTTTTTTCACATTCAATTCTTTATAGACAAAAACTCCTACCGCCAGGCCGTAAAACACCGACACAGCAGCAGCCTCTGTGGGTGTAAAAATACTGCCGTAAATGCCGCCCAGGATAATTACAGGCATAAGAAGCCCCCAGAAAGCCCCTTTAAAAGCCTGCCATCGCTCTTTTCCCGCAGCTCTGGGAAGAACCTTTAAATCCAGACGCCTTCCCACCAAAAGGGCGGTCACAATCAGCCCCACACCCATGCAGAGCCCTGGTACCAGGCCGGACAAAAATAGGTCGGTGATCGAGGCGTCTGCGATGGAGCCATAGACCACAAATGTAATGGAAGGCGGGATCACCACGCCGATGGCTCCCCCGGCTGCAATGAGCGCGCAGGAAAAGGCCGCCGGATATCCGGCCTTTACAAGAGCCGGGATCATGATCAGCCCAAGGGCCGCCACCGTGGCAGGGCCGGAGCCAGAGATTGCCGCAAAGAAGCAAGAGACCACCACACAGACGATCGCCATTCCTCCCTTGATGTGTCCCAGGCATTTCTCTGCCAGATTAATCAGCCGGCCGGAAATCCCGGCTTTTTCCATGACATTGCCGGAAAGAATAAAAAATGGGATGGCAAGAAGGACAAATTTGCTGCTGGCAGAAGAGCACAGCCTTGGAAGCACGCTCATAATAGCATCGACGGGCTTGCCCGCTCCCTGCACTAAGATGGCCGCCACACTGGACATACCCAGGCAGACGGCGATGGGAGCGCCGAATACCAGAAGGATGATAAAAAGCCCCAATAACACAATACCTGTCATTTTTCCTCTCCTTTCTGCGGCGTCTGGCCGCTTTCCCCGGAATATCCCTTTATCATGTCAACCATACCCTCCATGAAGGCCGCCATGGAAAAGGCTGCCCCAACCGGGACAAAGGAACCGTAAATCCATTCCGGCCACTGCATGGTAGCCGTCTCCTGCCCCATCTGATATTGGCTCATAACCATCTGAATGCCGAAAATCACGATCAGCAGGCAGAACAGGGCCGCGATCCCATAAGTGGCCACATTGATGATCAGACGGGTTCTGGGACTTACTTTATCCGTGACAATGGAAAGCCCCAGATGGGCACGGCGGCGGGCGGCGATGGCCGTCCCCATAAAACTCATGAGCACAAACAGATAAGTGGACATTTCATCGGAAAATGCCAGGGAATTGTTGAACACATAACGGGCAATAACATTGGAAAAAACCAGCACTGCCATCACAGATACACAGGCACAAGCTACAATCTTCTCTATTTTTTCTAACATATAGCCTCCTCCTATTCGATGCCGAACGCGGCGCAGGCCGCCTCGCCGTAATCTTCCTTCAGTTCCGCCGTCACCTCTGCGACTGCCTCTTTAAAGACGGCAAGCTGCTCTTCTGTGAGAACTTCCACCTGCATGCCGCTGTCCTTGAACTCTTGAATCAGCCGATCCTCGTCCTCCTCCAACTTATCCCTGCCCCAGTTACAGGCCTCCACGGCACATTCCAAAAGAAGTTCCCTGGTACTCTCGTCCAAGCTCTCCCAGATCTTTGTATTGGCCACAAAGAGATTATTTTCATAGCTATAGTTCCAGATGGTCATGTAATCCTGAATCTCATCCATCTTGGCCGACTTGGTGATGGAACAGCCGTTTTCCTGACCGTCGATGGTCCCCTGCTGGATGGCCGTAAACACCTCGCTCCAGCTCATGGACGTGGGGCTGGCCCCCAAGGCCCTGAATACGTTCATATACACAGCAGAACCGGGAACCCGGATCTTTAAGTTTTTCAGATCCTCCGGCTTCGTCACCGGATGCTTGCTGTTGGTTAATTGCCGGAACCCATTGTGGAAAGACCCCAGATAGGTGATTCCTTTGTCCTTTAAAAGTTCAGCATAATACTTTCCACCGGTAGAGTCGATCACCTGTCTGGCCTCCTGGTAAGAGGAAAAAGACCAGGGAAGTGTGGCCACAGAAATCTTCGGCTCCAGATTGGCCAGCACGCTGGTGGCGTAGGCCCCCAGATCCGAACCGCCCACCGCGATATACTCTACCCCCTTCGTGCTGTTGCCACCGGCCAAGGTGTCGTTGGGAAACACGTCAATGACCACATTCCCTCCTGAACGCTCCATGACCAGTTCGGCGAAATGGTTGGCCACCAGCGAGTCCATCTGCGTGTCAGTCCCATTGACAGCCATGGATAAATTTACCTTTTCATAAGCGCTGCCGCCCGTACCGGCTTCTCTGCTGCCGCCACAGCCAGAAAGCCCCCCCATAAGCAGTGCCGTACCAAACAGTACACACGCAATTGCCCTGCCATGTTTCATAAGCAAATACCTCCAATCATCGTTCATTGTCCTTTTGTCATTTGTCAGACATATGAACTATGTATAATATACAATCTCAATTCCTCTTTGTCAATAAAAAAAGTTATTTTCACCACTTTAAACAAAAAACAGCCAAATGATTTGGCTATAATCAACAAAAAATGAGCTGCCCGAGGACAGCTCAAATAGCTCTAAATTTTTGAGAAATTATTCCTGTTCTTCCCCAGCAATCAGCCTCCCATCTTCCATGGTCAGTACCACATCTGCCTTTCTGGCTATCTGCAGGTCATGGGTCACCAGCAGTAATGTCTGTTGAAACATCCGGCAGGTTTCCTGCAAAATTTGCAGGACTTCCTCTGCGCTTCTTGCGTCCAGATTCCCCGTGGGCTCGTCCGCCAAAACAATGGCCGGCTTGGTCACAAGAGCCCTGGCGATGGCTACCCGCTGGCTCTCCCCCCCGGAGAGCTCTGACGGATATTTGTTTTCTTTTCCGACGAGCCGCAGTTTCTTTAAGAGCATGACCTCAAATTCCTCGTCGATCTCCCGCTGGTCCAGATAGAGAGGCATACGGATGTTGTCGATGGCCGTATATTCCGGCAAAAGATTATATGCCTGAAAAATAAAACCGATCCTCCTGCGCCGGAAAATAGCCGCCTCCTTGTCCGTAAAGGAAAACAGACTTTTCCCTTCCAGCGCCACATCCCCGCCAGTGGGCCTGTCCAGCCCGCCCAGAAGATGTAACAGTGTAGATTTCCCCGACCCGCTTCGCCCGATAACAGCATAAAACTTTCCTTCTTCTATGGAGAGATCCAGCGGCTTTAAAGCTTCCACCGCCAACGCTCCTTTTCCATATACCTTTTCCAGCTTTCTCACTTCCAGTAAACTGTTCATATACCCTCCTATTCTCCCAGCTCCCTGATATTTTCCACCGGGCTGTTTTTTAAGATCCCCCGAAGCGGCATAACATAAAGCGCCGTAGAAAAGGCGAGAATCAAAGTACAGACCAGTACATGCCACTTCCAGTCATAAGCGCCGAACCACAGATCGAACCGGTACAAAAACGCCTCTCTTCCGCTGATAAAACGGTAGGGAGAAAGGGAGGCGACTGCCTCTCTCTCCTGCCACACTGCCGCAAAGGCGAGAACTCCGTGGGCGGCAAGCAGCGCCAAAATCCCGTTTCCAACCCCTTTTCCCACATACCCTCTGCTCACTTCTTCCTTCCCAACTCCCATGGCCTGGAAAATTCCAAGTCTCCTCCTGTCCTCCATGAGACGCTCATTCACATTCTGCAGAAGGAGACACACGAACACAAAAACCCCGGCCATAGCCGCCATAAGATAGATAAGGCTTCGGTTGAAGACTTCCTGGTACCCCGTCTTCCAGAGTTCATAGGCCGTCTTCCCTCCCCCATTTTCCGGAGGCTCCACGTACAGCCCGTAAACTTCCGCCAGGTTCTCTATTCCACTTTGGGTGGACTCGGAAGCCGAGGTGTCGCAGAGGATCTCGATGCTGTCAAAGAGTGTGTCCGTTCCCTTCCCGAAAACAAATCCTGTGCCGGCCTGCGGATTTTCAAGCTCACACTCTGTAACCATCTCGTCATGCATACCTCTGAGTCCATTCACCAGACTGACATCTGCAACCACTGTATAAAGCTGCAGTACGTCCTCATCGTACCCACTTCCTGCATAACCCTTGTTCCACAGCACATTTTCTGTGTCCTTTGGCAGATAACGGATAATGCCGCCCACTTTTACTGGTATCTCTCTAGTCCCATTATAGAGAAACTTTGGATCCTGTTCCCACGCCTCCCCTTCATTCTCACTGGTGTCCACCACCTGCTCACTGACGATTAGTGTTATGGTATCGCCGGGCTTCACACAGGTTTCTGTGTCATAAAAATCTCTGTATCTCTTATCCGCATTGAATTCGACTTTGTTGATCGTCCTGTCCGGCTTCACCGCCCGGTTATCCATTTCCCGGTAAGGGGGCAGGAATAAAAGTACCTCCTCACCCGCCTCAAATGCCTCCCTGTCAAAATCCCCCTCTGTCACCAGGTCTGAAAGCCCCTCCATATTGGGAGCCCAGCCGCCATAGAGGCCCATAAGATGCACCAACGCCCTGTCGTCCTTCTTCTTGTAGGGTTGGTTATACACATTGTAATAGGATGAAATGTCCCAATTCTTCCGCATCTGCTCCAGCTCACATTCCTCCACTCCCCCATAGGAAATATAAAAATCCCCTGGCTGGTACAGATTGTTCTTTTTCGTATACACTGCTTCTACTCCTGGAATTCTCAGAAACTGTTCCAGAAGCGTATTGTCCACAGCATCCTGCTCAAGCTGCATATTGCTGTTGAAGCTGACCCGGTAGCGCAGCCTCTTTTCCCTGTTTCGGTAAGGAGTCATTTCCTTTGTCACCTGATAGGAGGCCAGAAGCACAAAGGAAGCCGTCGCCGCAAGAAAGAGGACTATGGCCACGCGGAAGCCGCCGCTTCCCCGGCCGGCCGCGATCTTTCCCGCAGAATAACTCTTTTTCCTTTTCATGGGGCGAAGTCTCACAGCCTTTGGAAGAATCTCTCCGCGTATGGGAATCTTGCTCCCTTTAAAGACCGGGACCATTGCTCCCAGAAGAATCACCAGACAGCACAGGAGAACTGCCCCCAAAAGAAGCGGCACATTCATGCCATAATAAAGTCTCTGCTTCCCGGCAAGACCGCTTCCCCAGAGCAGGAGCGGAACCAGAGTGATTCCCGACACGGTTCCAAAAAGAGCTGTTTTCCAGAGGATTCCTGTGATCTCCCGCAGAAAGATCCTCCGCACCTGGGTATTTGTAGCTCCGATGGCTTTTAAAAGCCCCACCTGGCGGCTCCGCTTTCGGACCTGCACAGTCATGATCTGGAAGAATGTCACTGCTGCAGTTAAAATGACGATCAAAAGCACGATCCAGATGTAAGTATAATCTGTCTGCCCCCAGAAATCATACGCCTCGTCATTAAATGCAAAGTGGCTGATCACATCCATGGGTTCTTCTGATATTTTATAGATATATCTGGTATTCTCCACAGTCCCGTCCACATCGGCAAATACGTGAAACGACGGTGTCCACGGAAAATCCGCAACGGCTTCCTCCGTTATGACGGCAGATACCAGCGAATATCCCTTGGTCTTCCAGGTGGTGCCGTAAGGGGAGAGGATCCCCGAGAGCCGCCAGGTTCCTGATACCACCTGCGCCTGATTCCCGGCAATCACCTCCAGATAAATCTCCTGCCCAAGCTCCTCACCATACCCCAGCCTAAGGAGCATGGAGCGGGTCATGGCAATCTCATCCGTTGCCTCGGGAAGCCGCCCTTCTTCCATGGAAACCCGGCCAAGCTCCACAAAGCTCTCATCCAGCGACCCGATGGAACCGCAGATTCTGAAATAGCTGTTATAATCCCGTTCATTGTAAATCCTCATACACAGCTGCAGCTGTTCTTGAAAAGAAAGGTTTGCAACCGAAGGGTCTCCTGCTATGATCTCCTTCAACTCTTCCATCTTTTCCTTTGCGCCGCTCCCCGCAGCGCTCCCCAGAAGCTTGCTGACTCCGCTTCTTGTGGTCAGCGGATTGTTCACAAAGGCCTCCACCCTTGCTTCGTCCCCGTCATAAAAGGCAGCTTTCCACTCCCCATAAGCGTCAAACTGCTGTTCCCGCTCCGTCCTCTTGGCAATACTGATCCAGGAAATGATTGCTCCTACAAAGAGGAATAAGAGAAACAGCACCACAACCTGTGCCCTATTTTCTCTTCTCCTCCCCTTTGCCGAAAGCCTTGCCAGCTTCCTCGTCGCTCCTTTCCTCTGCCTTTTTGCATCAAAAATCGTCACGTATAGACACCTCCTTCCGTCTTTGCCTTTATGGTAACACAGACGAAATCTATTTACACGTGACGTTTTTGTAAGCTTTTTCTTTATTGCTTCTCTATTGCACATAGGCCTCCGGCCCGGAAAGGATCCGAAATTTCATCAAAAATCTGACTCCGGCTCTTCTCCCGGCCTCTCTGGAAGCAGGAACCGCCTCGATGGTCCCATGGCTGGCTTCCACCACCTCTTTCGCAATGGCAAGCCCCAGCCCGGTGCCTCCCTTTTCCTGTCTTCCGGTATAAAACCGCTCGAACATGTGGCGGCCTGCCGCCTCGGATATGCCCCCTCCCTCGTCTGTAAGCTCCAAATACTTCCATCCCTTTTCGTCCCGATGGAGGATCTCAATCACTCCGCCCTCTTTCATGGACTCTGCGGAATTTTTCAGCACATTGCCTACTGCTGCCTTCATCCAGTTACAATCGCAGTAAAGGGGCTCCTCCGACTCTGAAGAAAATTGAACACGAATCCCCTGCTTTTCTAACACGGCGGCAAGCTCTGTACAAACTCCCTCAACAATATCTGCCACCCTGGCAGGCTTTAAAATAAATTTCATCTTTCCGGCCGCCAGACGGCCGGCAGATAAAAATTCATTTACGTTCTCCTGCAATCTGTGACACTGACCGGAACAATCCTCCAGCTTTCTGAGAAGTGCAGGCTGTCCCGGTATGTCATGCCATCCAGAAAGCTTTCCCTCTATCAAGTCCAAATCCAGCCGTATGGCTGTCAAAGGCGTTTTCATCTGATGGATCATATTTTCCGTAAACTGACAGATCGTCTCTTTCTCTTGCTGCACAAGCTCGACCATATGCCGGTTCCGCAAATAAAGAAGTTCTACCTGGTTGGATAAGGCCGCCAAGATTCCCTCTTTCCACTCTGCCAGGCTCACCTGTCTCCCGGCTGTCATCTGCTCCAGGCACAGCGAAAAACGGCCAAGCTCCCCGCAGATTTTCGTCAGGACTCCTGTCATATAAAAAAAATAAGCGGCAAAGGAGACCGCCGTCAAACCTGCAAATATCCAGACGCTCCCATAACTTCTCTGGCCTGCAAAAGCCAGAAGCTCTGCCGCGTAAAGTTCTCCGGAAAGCTCCCAGACCGCCCGCTCAAAGCTCTCCTGACAGGCCCCCCTCTCTGCCAGAATGGTCAGGATACCTCCGGCAAAAACGGCCGCCGCCATCAGGAAAAAAATCGACCGAAGCTTTCTCATCTCTTCATTTTCATAGCATCCCATGTTCTGTCCCCCACTTCTCACCGCTCTATGGCCAGGTTCCAGCGATAGCCCACGCCGCGCACTGTCTCCAGATAAGGATATCCCTTAAAACTTCCCAGTTTTTCTCTGAGGCGGCTCACATGGACCCGGATCGTATTGTCCTCAATATACTGTCCGTCCTTGTCCCAGACTACCTGAATCAGTTCATCCCTGGACACAGCTTCCGGCCACGCTCCCATAAACAGATATAACATCTGGCATTCTTTGGGTGTAAGAAATAATTCCTGCCCGTTCCGCTCCAGCTTTCTGTTTTTCATATTCATCTTCAGTTCGCCGCTGCTCCAATAACCTTCTTCCATCCCATTGTTTCCCAAATCCCTGGAAATCTCCGAACGGCGGATCAATGCCTGTACTCTGGACAAAAACTCTTTTAGCCTAAAGGGCTTTGTCACATAGTCGTCGCCGCCAAGCTCCAATCCCCGGACCACATTGGCTTCCTCAGAAAAGGCTGTCAAAAACAAAACCGGCGTTTTCGATTCCTCCCGAAGCTTTTCGCACACCTCAAAGCCGCTCTGCCCCGGCAGCTTCACATCCAGGACGCAGAGACTCCATTTTTCTGTCTTAAGCTGCTCCAGCGCCTCCTCACCGCTCTGTGCGCCATGCGCCTCATAGCCACTGTCCGAAAGCGCCTCCAAAAGTCCCTCTCGGACGGATTCCTCATCCTCTACCACTAAAATCCGTTTTTTCACCGCCCTCACCTCTCTGAAAGTATCTCTTTCAACCTCTCGACCAGCCCCAAGTCCGCCGGAAGCCATTCCACACTGGAAAGCTCACCCCCGGCAAGCCATCTGGCCGCCTCATGCTCCTTTAACACCAGTTCTCCGGAAATAACCTCTGCAAAAAAACATTCCATAGAAAGGTGGAAATCCGGATAATCATATTCCACACAAGCTACCTGTTCCCCCACGGAAATTTTCGTGTCAAGCTCCTCCTCAATCTCCCTGACAAGAGCCTCTTTTGACGTCTCTCCCGACTCAACCTTCCCCCCTGGAAATTCCCAGAATCCCTTGAACTTGCCATACCCCCGCCTGGTTGCAAAAATCTTGTCTCCTCTTCGTATGATCGCCGCCACCACATATATAGTCCTCATCTTACGTACCTTTCCCCTGTAAATTTTTGTCTTTACTGCCCTTTCTGCCATCCTCTCCTGAGTTTTCTATACAAAAACTCATAGATATAGGAAAAGGTCCCCCCGATCAGCCGCCCCTCCACGCAGACATAGTTCCAGAGCCTGTCTGGGGAAAACTTCACTTTTTTGCAGGTTTTCCTTGTCCTCCACCCTTCTTTTAATCCCTCTTTGTACTCCTTGCCAAAGCCGATCTTTTTAAAAAAGCGGCTTTTTACATAGTATCCGATGCCCAGAGCCGGGGCGTTGATGAGAAGCTGCAGGAGAGGCATATTTTTATAATTGAGATAAATGCTGTTCCTTGCCGCCAAGCGTACTTTAAACTCGTTGTATTTGGAGCCGCTGGTCCCGCTTCCCACATGCTCCACCTCTGCCTCCGGGGCATAAAGGTTCTGCCACCCGTATAGTCTGGCCCGGTAACCCACATCCAAATCCTCCAGGTAGGCAAAGTGCTTCTCATCAAAGTACCCGATCTCATCAAAGATCTCCCTCCGATAAGCAGCCGCACCGGCGCAGGCTGAAAATACTTTTGCGGGCTTTGTATAGCGTTTCACCGAATGGGCCACCCCTCGCTGGAAAGCCCACCCCAGCACAGTATACTGATCCCCCGCATCGTCAAGAAGCTCCGGCTGATACATCTGGATCATTTTTGCACTCACAGAAAACGCACCAGGATTTTCATCCAGCGCGCGAACCAGCGCTTCCACATAACCGGGACGCACCTTTGTGTCATTATTCAAAAGAATCACATAAGGCGTTTTGGCCGCCCGGATCCCCTCATTGACTGCCCGGCTGAAGCCATAATTTTTATCCAGAGCCAGGATTTCAAGCTCCGGGTAATGCTCCCGCACAAACTCCACACTTCCGTCAGTGGAACCGTTATCCACAAAAAGCAGGCGGAATTTCGGCCCCTTCTGGCTCCGAAGCCCCTCCATACAGTTTTCCATGAATTGTTTTCCGTTATAATTAGGGATGATAATGGTTACCTTTTCTATATTTCTCATACAGCTCCATTTCTTTTGTTCATCCGGTATTTTCACAGTAAATAGTATAGTAGAAAAGACCAGAAAAAGCAAGATAGACAGGCCACCTGCAATAAGGTATAATGTCCCTGAAAGCAAAACTCAGAAAGGAATTTTTTTATGAAGACATCCACGAACCTGGACGTTATGCTCCGGGAGATCGACCACAAAAGTTATCCTGCTTACAAGTCTTTACGCGGGATTTATGCATTTGGCCCCTATGCACTTTCCATCGACCATGTACAGGGAGATCCTTTTGCCTCACCGTCCAGGCTGACCATCCATATCACCGACAAATCCTCCGGCTTTTCCCCACAGCTTTGGAACACGGCTGACAGAAAGACTGCCTTCTGTGATTTTCTGCTGCGGCGTTTTGCCGCCGCTGTGCGAAATTATTCTTTTCAGGCCAAGGGATCCGGAAAAAGCGGCGCCCTCTTTACCACCCAGCCGGGACAGGAGGTCTTAAAACGCACGGCCTGTACCATCGACCGGGACAATCACACCATCCTCATGCGGTTTGAGGCGGGTTTTCCTGCCAACGGACGGACCATCAATTCCAGGGAGCTTCGCAAAATCCTGTTTGATTATCTGCCTTCTGTGGTCTCGGACAGCCTCTATGCGAAAAACACCAATCAAAAAGCCCTTCAGGCGGCCATTGATCTGTACGAGGATCAGCAGGCTCTGCGGGCTCTGCTTTCTGACCATAAACTTGCGGCTTTTGTGGCCGACGGAGCCATTCTTCCCAGAAAAACCGGCGTCTCCAACACGCCGCTGCAAGGCGCTGTCCCTTTTTGTTCTCCTGATTCTGTACGGCTTACCCTTACACTTCCCCACCGGGGCGAGATTTCCGGAATGGGGCTTCGCCGCGGGATCTCCCTGATCGTGGGGGGCGGCTATCATGGAAAATCCACCCTTTTGAAAGCCTTGGAGGCCGGTGTTTACAATCACATCGCCGGAGACGGCAGGGAGTTTGTCATCACAGATTCCACCGCGGTTAAGCTGCGGGCGGAGGAAGGGCGCATCGTAAAAAACGTAGACATCTCTCCTTTCATCAACCACCTGCCAAACGGCAAAGACACTGGCTGTTTCTCCACCGAGGACGCCAGCGGAAGTACCTCCCAGGCTGCCGGAGTCATGGAGGGGATCGAGGCCGGCACAAAGCTGTTCCTCATTGATGAAGATACCTGTGCCACCAATTTTATGGTGCGGGATGAGCTGATGCAGCGGGTCATTGCTCCGGACAAGGAGCCTATCACTCCCTTCCTTGGCCGCATCCGCTCTCTGTTTTCAAAGCTTGGTATCTCCACTATCCTTGTAGTAGGAAGTTCCGGCGCTTTTTTCCATGCCGCCGACCGAATCATCCAGATGGACAGCTACCGCGCCGTGGACATCACAGAAGCGGCCAAAAGGGAAGCCTCCGCTTTCCCCATCTCCTGCCCGGAATTCGACTTTTCCGGCAGGCCGGCTCCCAGAAAGCTCCGCTTTTCTCTAAGGCGGCGGGAAGGCGACCGGCTGCCGAAAATCAAAGTACAGGGCAGGGATACTCTGGTCTATGACCGGGAGACCGTTGATCTGCGCTATGTGGAGCAGCTCGCCGACGAAGAGCAGACCCGCGCCCTGGGCTATATTCTTCAGTATTTGATGGCCCATCCCGGCACCGGCTCCATGGCAGACCAACTCACCGGACTTCACAGGAAGCTCCAGACAGAGGGGCTAGAGTCCATCGTTTCTTCTGACTGCCCCCCCTTCATGGCTCTGCCCAGGCTTCAGGAGATATTTGCCTGTGTCAACCGCTGCAGGTTTTAACACACATGTATCTGGGCGGTCTGCAATAGTAGCGGCTTCCTTTCCGCCCCATATACAAAAAAATCCCGTCTGTCGTTTCACCGGCAACGGGATTTTCCTCATTCTGAATTCTCTGAATAATTCTTTCACACTTCCTGCAGCTTTTTTAATTCTTCAAATACCACATCGTTCAATACCTTGATATAGGTCCCCTTCATTCCAGAAGAACGGGATTCAATCACCCCGGCACTCTCAAATTTCCGAAGGGCATTGACAATCACGGACCGGGTAATTCCCACCCGGTCAGCAATTTTGCTGGCCACCAAAATTCCCTCATTTCCTTCCAATTCCTCAAAAATATGCTGAATAGCCTCCAATTCAGAAAAGGACAGGGTACTGATCGCCGATTTTACAATCTGAATCTTTCTTGTCTCTTCTGCACTTTCCTCATTGACAGAACGCATCATCTCCAAACCCACCACAGTTGTGCCATACTCGCTCAAGATAATGTCGTCAATTCCATATTGAGCGGCAGATTTGTAAATAAACAAGGTTCCCAGCCGTTCCCCGGCAATGTCAATGGGTGTGATAATTGCCTGATATTTTTTTACATTTGTCTCCGCGAATCCGAGTGTTTCCAGGTTTACGTTTTCTTTGGTAGAAAGGACGCTGAGAAGCCTCTCATTTAACAGCTTATCAACAAAACCTCCGACCTGATCCTCAATAAGTTCCTCGATTTCCTCTACTCCTTCGCTTAAGCCTACGCCTAAAACCTTACCCTTTTTGCTGATCACCAGGATGTTTGAATCGAGGATATCGCTTAGCACTGCACAAATATCATTGAAAACAACTTTACTGGTGCTGTTGTTATGAAGCAATTTGTTGATTTTTCGAGTTTTGTCCAATAATTGTACACTCATTGCAGTCCTCCTATTTTTTTCGGGCAATTGGTTCGAGTTTAGTTTATCGTATCATATTTCCCTGGAGTCCGCAATACTTTTCGGAATTTTTAGCCACTATACTGGGAATTTCTCCCTGAGCAGCCTAATTATCTTCCGATTGTTCCGGTTTTTCCATCAGATATCCACAAGTCTGGTCAGAACAGATCAATTTATTTCCCTTTTCCACCATATAATTCCCACAATTCGGACATTTCTGGCCGGATGGCTTTGGCCAAGACATAAACTCACACTCTGGGTGATTGCTGCAGCCATAATAACGCCGTCCTTTTTTCGTTTTCTTCATCACCACATCGCCGCCGCATAAGGGACAGACGACTCCGATTTTTTCCAGATAGGGCTTTGTATTTTTGCAGTCAGGAAACCCGGGACAGGCAAGGAAACGTCCGTGAGGCCCATATTTAATAACCATATTCCGGCCGCAGTGCTCACAGATTTCCTCTGTCACCTCATCTTCAATCTTTACTGTCTCCAGCTCCTTCTGTGCTGCCGTTACTGCCGCCTCCAGATCCGGGTAAAAATTCCGGATGATGGTCTTCCATTTAACTGCGCCGTCTTCCACTCCGTCCAGCAAAGATTCCATGTTGGCCGTAAACGCCACGTCCACCAGGCTGGGAAATGCCTCTTTCATAATGTGGTTCACCACCTCGCCCAGCTCTGTCACATACAGATTCTTATTTTCCTTTGCCACATACCGCCTCGCAATAATCGTGGTAATGGTGGGGGCATAGGTACTGGGGCGGCCAATCCCCGCTTCCTCCAGAGCCCGCACCAGAGAAGCCTCTGTGTAATGGGCCGGCGGTTGAGTAAAATGCTGTTTATAATCAAACTCTTTTAGAGAAACTTTCGTATCCATAGACAGATTCTTCGCCAGCGTATTCGGTTCTTTTTTCTCCTCAGAATCCCCATATACAGTCAGAAATCCCTGGAACTTTACCTTGGAAGCAGATGCACTGAACCGGTACTCTCCTGCATCCAGTTTCACATTTGTGGTCTCATAGACCGCTTCTTTCATCCTGCTGGCCGTAAACCTGCGCCAGATCAGCTGATACAGACGAAATTGATCCCTGGACAAAGATTCCTTCAGCTTTGTAGGGGTCAGTGTAATATCTGTAGGGCGGATGGCCTCGTGAGCATCCTGAATTCTCCCGTCGTTCTTTTCCTTCCGCTCATCCACAAGGACATATTCCTCTCCATACTGGGCTGCAATAAACTGTGCTGCAGTCCCCCTGGCCTCCTCTGAAACACGAGTAGAATCTGTACGCAAATAAGTGATGATACCTGCCGTTCCGTTTCCTTTGATATCCACGCCTTCGTAAAGCTGCTGTGCCAGACGCATGGTTTTCTGGGTGGAAAAATTTAAAGCGTTGGCCGCTTCCTGCTGGAGCGTACTGGTGGTAAAGGGAAGCGGCTGCTTTTTCACCCGCTCTCCCATTCGGATATCAGAAATTTTAAACTCTTCTTTCTCCGTTTTTTGAAGGATCTCATCCAGCATCTCTTTATTTTCAATCGTCAGCTTCTGCTTCTTATCTCCATAAAATTTGATCCGCATGGGCTTCTTTTCCCCGTCGCAGAGAACATCCGCCTCCAAACTCCAATACTCCTGCGGAATAAATGCCCCAATCTCTTCTTCTCTGTCGCAGATGATCCGAAGCGCTGCCGACTGCACACGGCCTGCCGAAAGCCCCCGCTTTACCTTTACCCACAGGAGCGGACTCAGGCTGTATCCCACCATCCGATCCAGAACACGGCGGGCCTGCTGTGCATCCACCAGGTTCATATCCAGTTCTCTCGGGGCTTTTAAAGATTCCTTCACCGCTGACTTTGTAATCTCGTTAAAACTGATCCGCTGCACTTTTTTATCTTCCAGTTTAAGGGCTGTCATCAAATGCCAGGAAATGGCTTCACCCTCCCGGTCCGGGTCAGTCGCCAGATAAATTTTATCTGCCTTTTTTACTTTCTTCCTGAGATTAGCAAGAATGTCTCCCTTTCCTCGAATCGTAATATATTTAGGCTCGTAGTCATGTTCCATATCAATGCCCATCTGGCTTTTTGGCATATCTCTCACATGTCCGTTGGATGCTTCCACATCATAGTTTGGCCCCAGGAATTTCTTGATGGTCTTTACCTTTGCAGGGGACTCCACAATAACCAGATACTTCGCCATACTGCTCTCCTTTATCTCTTTTCACCGCATAATAATGCCGAAACGGCTGGGCTGCCAGCCCTTCCAGCTCAAGTCTCACCAGAGCGGCGGCTACGATTCCGCTTTCCAATCCACTTTCTATACAGAGCTGTTCTCCAGATTTCGGGTCGAAATCCAAATAACTATACACCTTTTCTGCGTTTTTATCAAGAGATAAGTTGGTTTTCTCAGAAATTCTTAATCTTTTTTTTATAAAATGCCAACTGCCAAGAATGTCTTCCGGTTCCGTGATAGTCAGCGCCCCATCCTGAATCAGTTTATTCGTACCTTTGCTCAAAAAATCTCCCATACGCCCCGGCGCCGCCCAGATATCTTTCCCCTGTTCCAAGGCAAAAGAAGCAGTGATCAGAGAGCCGCTTTTTATACCAGCTTCCACTACGGCAACACAGTCTGAAAGTCCGCTGATAATTCTGTTTCTGGCCGGAAAATGCCATGCCTTTGGCCCTGTTCCCGGAGGATATTCGGAAATCAGTCCCCCGGCCTTTGCCACCCATTCATAAAGAACCTTGTTTTCCCAGGGATATACCACGTCCGGTCCACATCCCAAAACTCCAAAAGTCCTGCCCTGCGCCTCCAGCGCTCCTTCATGGCCTGCCGCATCGATTCCCCTGGCCAGGCCGCTGATTACCTGTACCCCTGCCCCCGCCAGCGTCTTCCCTATGGCTTTTGCCGTGTTTCTTCCATAATAACTGCACTCTCTGGAACCTACCAAGGCCGCGGCAGGAATTCCATCTCCCGGAAGTTCTCCTTTCACAAACAGTCCCGTCGGACAGTCAGACAGTGTCAAAAGCCTTTTTGGAAACTCCGCTTCTTCCGCTGTGATCAGCCGGATTCCCAGTTCTCTCATATGGGTCGTCCCCCGGCAGATCACATCCTCCTGCCTGCTCTTCTCCAGTTCTTGCCAAACCCGCTCCACAACAGGTTTTCGGTGAAAGGGCAGCAAAACCTTCTCCACCTCTGTTTTCGATGCCCTGTAGGCCTTTTCCACACTTCCAAGCTCTTCTCTGAGCCTCCTCCGTATAACCACGCCCACCGACATCAGGCTGCAGTACCAGAATCTATATTCTTCTTCCCTCAGCACAATACCTTCCTCTTTCTCGCAAAAGACTCAACAATAAACATTTTCCATCCGATAAGCCACCGCTTCCTGCAGATGTCTTGTCCCGATTCCTTCCTCTCCTTCCAGATCTGCAATGGTCCTGGCCACCCTTATGATCCTATGATATGCCCTGGCACTGATGTCCATAACTTCAAATGCCCTCCTGAGAAATGCTTCCTCTTCCTCTCCAAGAGGACAGTATTCCCCAATCTGCTTCCCTGGTATGGCAGAGTTAGAGCGGATACCAGTTCCCCAAAACCGTTTTTTCTGAAAACTTCTTGCCCGTTCCACTCGCTCTCTGACCATCTCAGAGGTTTCTTCTGTTTCCTTCTCCTGCAGCATTTCCACTTTAACAGGTTCCACCAGTACCCGTATATCCATCCGGTCCAGCAAAGGTCTGGAAAGCTTTTCCTGATACCGTCTGATCTGCCATTCACTACACCTGCATTTGTTCCGGTCCGGATAATAGCCGCAGGGGCAGGGATTCATGGCGGCTGCCAGCATAAACTGTGCCGGAAATTCATAAGCTCCGTACAGACGAGAATGCACCACCCTCCCCTCCTCCAAAGGCTGCCTCAGCGCCTCCAGTGTATGAAGAGACATTTCCGGCAGCTCATCCAGAAACAAGACTCCATGAGCCGCCAAAGATACCTCTCCTGGCTTGGGCTGTTTCCCGCCTCCGATCAGCGCCGCTGCGCTGATCGTATGATGAGGCGCCCGAAAAGGCCTGGTTCCAATCAACGACTGTCCTTCCGGCAGCTTCCCGCATATGCTGTAAACCCGGCTGATCTCCCGGCTTTCTTCCAGAGTCAGTCTCGGCAAAATTCCGGGAATGCTGCCTGCCAGCATGGTCTTTCCTACTCCTGGCGGTCCGGTAAGCAGAATATTATGCATCCCGGCAGCCGCCACCTCCACAGCCCGTTTGGCGCTTCTCTGCCCTTTGATATCCTGCAGGTCCAGGGCCGCGCGCTCCTGCCCAAGAAGCTCTTTTACATCCACTGTCACCGATTCCATTCGATTCGGTTCCTGCAAATACTCTATGACCTGTTCCAGAGAATCCACGCCGCATACCTGCACCTTTCCCCATGCCGCACCCTCTCCTGCATTTTGTCTCGGCACCATGATCCAGGAGAGTCTTGACTCCCCGGCACAGTCAGCCAGAGCCATAACTCCCGGTACCGGCCGTATCTCACCCCCCAGTCCCAGTTCCCCCGCCAAAAGAACATCCTTTAGGTTTTCTGCCGGAATGATTCCCATGGCTGCCAGCACTGCCGCTGCCACCGGAAGGTCAAAGGCTGTCCCGTATTTTTTTACATTTGCCGGAGCCAGATTGATGACAATTCTCCTGGGTGGAAGCCGGTAGCCTATATTTTTAAGGGCTGTCCTTACCCTGGAAGCCGCTTCTCTGATCTCGCCAGAAAGAGCTCCCACCATATCAAAACTTGGAAGGCCGTCTCCCATGTCTGCCTCTACTGTAACCAGCTGCCCCTCCAGCCCATGAAGGGCAGCACTGTAAACCCTGCTGTACAATCGCAAGTCCCCTTTCTAAATAGATAGATTTTTTTTTACTTTTCTTGGATTTTTAACAGATTTTTCTTTTATAGAATTGATATATGACTTTGTTTAGAAGGAGCCGGCGGAGGAGACAGACGTCTCCCCCTCCTTGCTAAAAATAACTACCGTTCTGTCACTCGGTTAAGCCATCCCGCAATGTCCTCAAACACCTTATGGCGGTCCAGCTCATTGAGAATTTCATGCCGGTCTCCCGGATACAGTTTTATAGAGAGATCTTGAAATCCCAGACTCTCAAACTGTCTATGGCAGGCTCGCACGCCTTTCCCATAGTTCCCCACAGGATCCTCCTCTCCCGCCACGAAAAGCAGCGGAAGGTCCCGGTTCATCGTACCAAAATTTTTCTTTGCCGCCAGGTCCGTCAAGATTGTGAAAAAATCCCTGTAGGCCCCTGCCGTAAAGATAAACGTGCAGAAGGGATCCTGATTATAGCGATCCACTGACTCCTCATTGGTGCTAAGCCAGTCATTGTCCGTCCGAAGTTCCTTAATCCGTTTGTTGTTTCCACCAAGGGTCAAATTGTAGAGAAGCCTGCTCCTGTAATGATTTCCCCGCGCCCGGCAGATACACCCGGCCACAAATTTTCCAAAAGCCACCAACAAAAGCCCCATAAACCCGGTCCCCATAATAATTGCCCCGTCCACTTTCCGGCTATACCTGGTCAGATATTTCCTCGTAAAGAAAGACCCCATACTGTGACCCATGATCACAAGAGGTACATTCGGCCACCGCTCTCTCCCTGCGCAGGTGATACGGTACAGGTCCGCAATCACATGTTTATCTCCGTCCTTCTCGGCAAAAAATCCGAGTTCCTCTTTTGTGGCTGCTGTCTTCCCGTGTCCCAGATGATCATGGCCAATCACTGCATAGCCCCGCCCGGTAAGAAAGCCGGCAAATTCATCGTATCGTTCCACATACTCCACCATGCCATGGACGATCTGAACCACCGCCTTTACCTTCCCATCTTTCGGCTGCCAGGTAACACAGTGAAGTTTCTGCCCCTTTTCATCCGATTCCAGGTAAAATTCTTCTTTTTTGATCTGTTCGCTCATGATTCCCTCTCCATTCCGGCGGCCTCCTCCTCTCTCCCCCCTGCCGCCTGTTCTCTTTCTTCAGAAATATGTCTGTCGTTTCTTCTATTTTAATATGGAAACTACACTCTGGCAAGCAGCCCTGATATTTTCCTGCAACATTTTTTCCTTTTCCGTACACTATATATACGAAACTTGTATCATATGGGGCAAAACTCATTCTGGCCCCAGACTTATATAATTTTTCTGCCCATGGATGATACATGCGGCAGCAGATATGGAGGAAATCATATGAAAAAACGAAAAACTGTAACACTTACCGCTACACTCCTGACAACCCTTGCCCTTCTTGGCGGCTGCGGTGAAAAGCCTTCCGCAGAAGAAACCTCTAAGGCTCCCTCAACAGAGCAGACACAGGAACAGGCAGAAACATCTGCAGATACAACTGCTTCTGATGAGGCAATGGCCGGGAAACCGGCTCCGGCAGCCATGTCCCGAGGACCTTTATCAGAAACTGTAGACTACGGTATACCGGAAGAAGGCGTCATGCGTTCTATGACCCTGTCCGACCCGTCCGGAAACCTCTACTATGTGGATGTCAACACAGGAACTTTTTTCACTGCTCCCATCCCTGAGGATCTGACAGATGCCCAGGGAAATCCGCTTACGCCGGATGCCATAAAGGCCGGATGTGTGGTGGATATCTATGGAAACGGCATGATGTTAGAAAGTTATCCCGGCCAGTATCCCGGTACTACAAAAATGGTTCTGGTCAAAGAAGGGACTGCCCAGGACGCTGCCCCCTATCAATATCTGGTCGACGAAATATCCCTGCCGGCAGACCCTTCAGAGCCGCCTTCCATGAATGCGGAATACCGGACTGACCTGGTCGCCGCCACGGTAGTTTTAACCCGGGGCAACTATGAGTGGAACTACACGGATGAAAATGGAGAGCCTCAAAACGTGATAGCCTGCGGTTCCCACATCCTGGCATGGCCTGAATTAAACGACATCCACATCGACGAATCCGTGCCAAACGGACTGGATCTCACTCTGCTTTCTTCCTATAAGCCCGAGACTGTCACTGTCACCAGATTCCCTCTGGATTCCTGGCACAAAGACTCTTCCACAGAACTAGAAGTTCTTCCCGGAGAGGCTGTAGAAGTCCGGAACACGGATATGGGCTATGCCATAACCGCAGAGGCCGGGTATGTCTATCTGGTGGAGGCCTCATGGGCAGAAGGAAACGCCGAGTTCGGCTTTTATACGAAATAGAAATCAGACTAGGAAAGCCGGTTGATCCATGGTATACTGTAGTAAACGGCAAAAATATTTGCCGTTTACTATAACCCCTCCGGGGTTCGTACGGTTTTTAACGGAAAACATTATAGAAACGAGGAATTATCATGGATAAAAAACGGATTGTGGCTGCCCTTGGCCGAAACGCTTTCGGCACTCTGTTTCCTGACCAGAAAAAAGCGGTGGCAAAGGCCGCCTGCGCCATCGCTGACCTGGTAGAAGAAAAATACCAGATTGCAATCACTTTCAGCAATGGTCCTCAGGTTGGTATGCTTCACACGGCCATGACAGAATTTGCCCGCCTCTCACCCGAGTATACGGTTGCTCCCATGTCTGTCTGCGGTGCCTTAAGCCAGGGATACATTGGCTATGACTTGCAGAATGCCATCCGGACAGAGCTTTTAAACAGGGGCATCTTCAAGCCGGTATCCACCATCATTACCCAGGTGCGCGTGGATCCCTTTGACGAGGCTTTCAGTGAGCCGACCAAAGTGATCGGCCGCTATATGAGTGAAGACGAAGCCCGCGGGGAGACTGCCAAGGGCAATTACGTTGTAAAAGAAGAAAAAGGTTACAGAAGGATTGTGGCTGCCCCCAAGCCCATCGACATCTACGAGATCGATGCCATCCAGGCGCTGCTCGACGCAGACCAGCTTGTCATCGCCGCAGGCGGCGGCGGAATTCCCGTACTCCAACAGGGTACCCGCCTGAAAGGCGCCAGTGCTGTGATCGAAAAAGATCTGACTGCGGCCCGCATGGCCGACATGGTAGACGCAGACATTCTTTTATTCCTCACAGGAACAGAGAAAGCAGCCATCCATTACCAGCAGCCAGGCGAGACCTTCTTAGACAGGCTTTCTGCCCAAGAAGCCCGCACATATATGGAACAGAACCAGTTTGAAGCCGGCTCCATGCTTCCCAAAATCGAAGCTGCCGTAGAATTTGTCTCCTCAAAGCCAGGAAGAAAAGCAGTCATCACCCATCTCTCCAGAGCAAAAGAGGCCATGGCAGGAAAAACCGGGACGCTGATCACAGCGCAGTAGAACTGCTTCCTACATCCAAGCAAAACCTCTCCTAATCTGTCAATATCCATACTTTTGGGAAATCCATGGCCGATCCAGCCATGTGTTCTGAAGTGTGGCTTAAGTTTAGCAGACACTCCCTGTGTTGTCAATAAAATTTTTCTTAAATTTCTGTGTCTCTAACTGCAGATACCGTCCTACCGCTCTTCACAGACCTGAAAAATATAAAATTTCAGATAATAGGACTCCTCAGCGGCCCACAAAATCGGATGGTCCGGCGCCTGGGTCCGGTATTCCACCTGGCGGAGACGCTTATGGACATTCCGGGCTGCCTGGCCAATGGTCTTTGTAAAGAGTTCATAGTCCATAAAATGGGAACAGGAACAGGTGGCCAGATAACCGCCGTCTTTTACCAATTTCATAGCCCGCAGATTGATCTCCCGATAGCCTTTGACGGCATTCTTCACAGAATTCCTCGATTTTGTGAAGGCCGGTGGATCCAGGATCACCAGATCGAATTTTTTTCCCTCCTGCTCCAGTCTGGGAAGCAGCTCAAACACATCGGCACACTCAAATTCTACCCGGCCAGAAAGCCCATTGAGAGCCGCGTTCTCTCTCGCCAGTGCCACGCCGCCCGCGGAAGCATCCACGCCCAGAACATGGGCCGCTCCGGCCAGACCTGCATTCAGTGCAAAAGAACCCGTATGGGTGAAGCAGTCCAGAACCTCCCTGCCAGGACAAAAGCGCTGTATGGCCCTTCTGTTGTATTTCTGATCCAGGAAGAATCCTGTTTTCTGGCCCTCCGCCACATCCACCAGATAGCGGACGCCATTTTCTTTGATCTCCACTCTCGTCTCAAAAGGCTCGCCCAGAAATCCCTTTGTCCGCTCCATCCCCTCCTGCTCCCGCACCTTTGCGTCACTTCTCTCATAGGCGCCGCGGATCAAAATTCCGTCCTCTGCCATCAGCTCTTTCAAAGCCTCTACGATTAAGAACTTGAACCGGTCGATCCCCAGAGCCAAAGACTGGACCACCAGCACATCAGAAAGCTTATCCACCACAATCCCCGGCAGGAAATCTGCCTCCCCAAAGATTACCCGGCAGCTCCCTATGTCGTCCATAACCTGCTTTCTATATTCCCAGGCCTCTCTCACCCGCATACGGATAAACGCCTCATCCACCTCCTGGTCTTTGTTCCTCGTCATCATACGCACTAAAAGTTTCGATTTCCGGTTGACAAATCCCCTGCCCAGAGGATAACCGTCAAAATCATGGACCAGCACGATATCTCCATCAGAGAAATTTCCGGCCACAGACTCCACTTCATTGTCATAAACCCAGGGACCGCCGCATTTCAGTGTGCGTCCTCCACCCTTTTTCAAAGTCACAATCCCGTTTTCCATCTTTTCCATTCCTCCCTTTTCTCCGATCCCCGCCCAGCCTTATAGGCCCTTCCCGTCAAAGTCCGGAATAAAACTTTCCTCTGCTGTCTCCCCCTCCTGAATAAACCCATTTTCCACTCCCAGAGACAGGGCATAATCCACAAGCCGCTCATATTCCCGCTTCGTCACCCTTCTGGAAAGCTCCGGAAATTCCTTAAGGACCTGTGGAAGAGGCGTATACTGATTCATCAGACTCAAATAAATCTGATTTCCATAAGATTCATACAGGTATTTTACCACAGCCTTTGCATTTTTCAAATGCCCAGGGAGCAAAAGATGACGAACGATCACTCCTTTTGTCATCATTCCTTGTTCATCAAAAACCGTATCTCCTTTCATCTGACGGACCATCTCTTTCAGCGCCTCTTTCGCCACTTCCGGGTAATCAGGAGCTTTAGAATACCGGGCCGCCGCTTCCTCATCCATATATTTAAAATCCGTCAGATAAATGTCCACGGTCCCCTCCAACATCTGAAGAGTCTCTCTTTTCTCATATCCGCCGCAGTTATAGACAATGGGAAGAACAAGTCCCTGTTTTCTGGCAGTTTTCACTGCCTGGATAATCTCCGTCGTATAATGAGTGGGCGTCACCAGGTTGATGTTGGCCGCCCCTGCTTCCTGCAGCTTAAAAAAAACTTCACCCAGTCGGCCCGTGGAGATCCTCTTTCCCGCCCAAGCCCGGGCCAAGTCATAATTCTGACAATATACACAGCCCAGAGAACAGCCAGAAAAAAATACCGTACCGGAACCAGCCTCCCCGGAGATGCAAGGTTCCTCCCACATGTGCAGCGCCGCCCTGGCAGCCATAACGCCTTCCCCGGAAACACCACATCTCCCCTTCTGCCCCCTCTTCCTGTCCGCGCCACATTCCCTCGGACAAAGTCTGCATCCTTCCACCGCAAATCCTCCTTACATTCCCCTTGAATCTGCTCATTTTAGTCTCTCGTCAACCGATGGTATCAAAACCTTTTAACACAAGGAAGCTGTCCATGCCCATGCGGTACTCACCGCACATGCAAAGACAGCTCCCTTTCCCTTATTTTAATTACCTTCCCCTAAAGAGTTCATACAAGTGATTCCCCAATCACTGTACTTCAAATTTTTATTTCCCCAGCATGATGTTCAGAATCTCCACGTCAGTCCCTTTCATTCCAACGCGGCCCATTCTTCCAATGTTTCGGATGGTCTGTTCCATATCCTCCACAACCATGCCTTCGCCGGGCTTAAAATTGTGGCCCCGCTTCGCCATCTCATAGCCCAAAAGGCCGGCTTCCACCGAGCTTGCGATCTTGGCTGCGCAGGAAGATTTCGCTCCGTCGCACACCATGCCGCCAACATTGCAGATGGCATTGATAATGGTATGTCCAATGACCTCCAGAGAGGCCCCGTCAATATAGGCGATCCCACATGCGGCAGAACAGCCTGCGCTGACTGCGCCGCAGTAAGCAGAAAGATTCCCGATATAGCGTTTCTGATGAAGAGACAGGAGATTTGCCAGAGCAAGTGCCCGAAGCAGCTTCTCCTCCGAACATTTTACCTCGTTCGCATACTCCAGAATAGGCATACTCACCGTGATTCCCTGATTGCCGCTGCCAGAATTGATGACCACAGGCAGCGCACAGCCGCTCATGCGGGCATCGGAGCCGGCCGCTGCCGCAGCCTTTGCCCTTATCTTCCAGTCAGCATCTTTGTTGACCTCAAGAAGTGTCCGGCCAACCTGGGCGCCCCAGGGATTCTTAAGGCCTTCCTCGGAGATCGCCTTGTTGTACTTCAGCTGTCTCTCCAGCACACCCCTCACGTCCTCCAGATCCACAGTGTTTGCAAACTCGTAGATGTCCTTTAAATTTAACTGACTCTTGTCGCCCTGGGAACCTGCCTCAATGTCATCCTGGGCAAAAAGGATTTCCCCGTTCTTTTCAATCCGGGAAATATGGTTGTGCTTTGTCTTGAGCTCAACCAGCGCCTTATCTTCCCCTGCAAATACCTCTGCGCGGATGTAAAGATTCTCCTCTCCCTCCACCAGATGGCATTCACACATGCCAGACTTCACTAACTCCCTGGTCTTTTCGATCTGTTCTTTGGTCACACTGTTTACTACTTCCAGTTCCAGATCCTCTCTGCCGCCGACAGCGCCTAAAACCGCTGCCACGTCAATCCCAAGCTGACCGCCGGAATTTGGAACCACCACACCTTTTACGTTTTTCACGATATTGCCGCTGCAATACACGTCCATACGTTCCGGCATTTTTCCTAATACCGCCCTTGCCTTGGCTGCTGCAAATGCCACGGCAATGGGCTCCGTACAACCCATGGCCGGCAACAGCTCTGCTTCCAGAATCGTCAGATAGTTGTCGTAAATTTTCCTTTCCATCTTTAACCTCTTTGTCTGCTTTTGCTTTGCCTCTGTGCTACCTTTTATCTTTTCTGCACAAAATTTATGCGCCAAGATATGCTTTCTTCACTTCAGGATCCACCAGAAGCTCCTGCCCAGTTCCCTGAAGAGTAATGTTTCCTGTCTCCAGCACATAACCGCGGTCTGCAATGGAAAGAGCCACGGATGCGTTCTGCTCAATTAAAAGAATCGTCTTGCCCATGTCGCGGACTTTTTTGATCAGTTCAAAGATGTCCTCAATGACAATGGGGGCAAGTCCCAGGGACGGCTCGTCCAGCATAACAATATCCGGATCCATCATCAGCCCCCTGGCGATGGCCAGCATCTGCTGCTCGCCGCCAGACAAGCTTCCGCCTGCCTGTTTGTAACGCTCTTTGAGCCTTGGGAATAAGGTGTACTGTTCTTCTACCAGCTCGGCAAAACGGGCCTTGGTGATATTCTTGTTGCCAAGGGCTCCCGCCCTAAGGTTCTCATATACTGTCAGGGAAGGAAATATCTTCCGTCCCTCCGGCACATGGCACATCCCCATATGCACAATCTTGTTGGGCGCCGTCTTGGTAATGTCCTGCCCCTTGAAGGTGATCTTACTTCCGGGACGCTTCTCAACCAGACCGGAAATCGCCATCAGAGTCGTCGTTTTTCCCGCACCGTTGGAGCCGATCAAGGTCACAATCTCACCTTTATTGATCTCCAGATTGATATTGCTCAGTGCGATAATATATCCATAATTTACAGCCAGGTTCTCAACCTTTAAAATCGTCTCAGCCATTTACCTTCACCGCCTCTCCTGCAACGATGCCTTTGCCAAAGTAAGCCTCCTGAACCTGCTGGTTGGCCTTGATCTCATCGGGAGTCCCCTCACAGAGCTTCTGGCCAAAGTTAAGAACCAGGATCCTGTTGCATGAATTCATGATGAATTTCATATCGTGCTCAATGACAGCGATGGTATAGCCCTTGCTGTTGAGCATCTTGATAAATTCCATCAGAGACGCCGTCTCATTGGGGTTCATGCCGGCTGCCGGTTCATCAAGAAGAAGAATCACCGGGTCAAGAGCCAGAGCGCGGGCAATCTCCACCTTCCGCTGCATACCATAGGCCAGGTTTCCGGCCATGGTATCTTTATAATCCGCCAGCCCGATGGACTCTAAGATCTCCACACTCTTCTCCACTGCATATTTCTCGTCTTCTCTATATCTCTTTGTATGGAGGATGGCGTCTGCCATGTTGGTTTTCGTCTTGGTATGACAGCCAATCTTTACATTGTCCAGAACACTCATGAATTTGAAAAGCTGAAGATTCTGGAAAGTCCTGGCCATTTTCTTTCTGGCAATCTTGTCAGGAGCCATCTTTGTGATATTCTCCCCCTGCAGAAAGATCTCGCCTTTCGTGGGCGCATACACGCCGGTGCACATGTTGAAGAAAGTGGTCTTTCCAGCTCCGTTGGGGCCGATGATGCCGAAAATGTCGCCCCTGTGAACCTGCATATCCACAGATTCCACAGCCTTCAGGCCGCCGAAGTACTTGCAGATGCCTTTTGCTTCCAATACGGGAACTTCACTCATTTCGCTTCTCCCCCTTTCTTCTTCTCTTCCTTTACCTTAATTTTGCCGCCGGCCAGCATGGAGTTGGACGCTCCCATAAGACCCTGAGGCCGTACCCACATCATGAAGATGATGAGAAGCGCATAAATGACATATCTCCAGCTCTCCAGGAAACGGAGGGCTTCCGTCAGGACCGTAACCACCACGGAACCCAAAATCGGGCCCGCCAAAGTACCCTGGCCGCCCAGAACCACCATGGCCAGCACGTTGAAGCCGGTATCTGTCGTGAACTGAGAAGCCTCGATGTAATTTACGAAAGGCGCGTAAGCCACACCAATGACGCCTGCCCAGAATGCACCGTACATAAAGTTAGTGGATTTATAACGGCTGGTCTCTACCCCCAGGGACTTGGAAGCGATCTCATCCTCACGGATGGACATCCAGGCACGTCCCACACGGGATTTTAACACCCGGTTTGTCACGAACAGGAATAAAATCAAAAGGAAGAGGAAGATGTAGTAATAATACTGGGGCTTAAACATATCCAATCCGAAAAATTCCGGATAAGGGATCTGCTTAATTCCCATGGAACCGCCGGTCACCGGCTCCCAGGTCTGGGCAATAATACGGATGATCTCCGAGGCGCCCAGGGTAACGATGGACAGGTAGATACCGGAAAGCCTTAATGTGGGAAGGCTTACGACAAACCCCACCAGCATGGCCATAATGCCGCCCACGATCAAAAGAGGCCAAAAACTGATTCCGAAATTTTTTGCCAGAGCCGCACCAGTATAAGCGCCGATGGCAAAGAAACCTGCCTGGCCCAGACAAAACTGTCCGCTGTAGCCGTTGATGGCATTCAGGGAGCCAGCCAGAGTGGCATACATCATGATATTGCACAGATAACGGATATACAGTGTCTTTTTGATGACAAAAGGCAGAACCGCCAGCACAGCCACCAAAACGATTAAAATGATAACCTTATATTTCTCATAAAATGCTTTTGCCTGCTGCATCATACTCTCGCCCCCTTCTTGCTGACAAAGCCCTGAGGCCGGATGATAAGGATCAGAATCAGGAACGCAAAGGCAAATACATCACGGAAGGTTGCCGAGGTGAAGATGATTCCCATATTCTCAATGATACCGATACAAAGTCCGCCGAGAGCAGAGAACCGGATATCCACCAGGCCGCCGAGAACGGAGGCTGCAAATGCCTTTGTCGAGTAGGAGGCGCCCATGGTCGCTGATACGGAACCATAGTAAAGGGCCAAAAGGATTCCGGCGATGCCGCCGAAGCCGCAGCCGATACAGTTGCCAAGAAGAGCTGTCCGTTTTACATTGATGCCCATCAGATAGGAGGCGTCCTTGTTCTGGCTGACTGCCCGAAGCATAACCCCCCATTTGGTCTTGTTAAAGAACAGGGTCAGCGCCACTGCAAATACGATCACCAGGATAATTACTATAATCTGCAGTAAGCGGATATTTAAGTCTGCTCCAAAAACGTTGATCGTAAATGTCGTATTATCAATGACATTGAGAACCGGTTTTGTATCAGGGCCAAACACAATCTGAGCCAGATTCTTGATCAGCATACTGATACCGATGGTACACAGAAGAGAAATATGCCTGGGAGCGTTGAAGAAACGCTCATAACAAAGCTTGTAAACAATGCTGCCGATGATAAAAGAGCCGGCGAATGCACCTACGATTGCCAGCGGAAGATTGTTGCCTAACCCCGTGAAAATGTAATACGAGGAAAAAGCCCCGATCATCATGATCTCGCCGTATGTAAACGTAACCATACCCACTACACCCACGATAACGGAATAGCCGATTGCCATCAAAGCATAGATCGAACCCTGACAAATTCCGTTAATGAGCTGATTAAGAATATATTCCATACCCTTCCTCCATTTAAGTCCCACAGGAGAACTTTCTCTTTGCACTCCTGTATATGAACAGCGGGGCAGCGACAAAGACCTACGCTGCCCCGCCTCCTTCTCATTTCAATTTGTCAACAGTTCCTTAGAATCCGGCTGCGCCGTACTCAAATCCTTCCAGAACTTTCCACTCTCCGCCTTCGATGCCGCAGATCATGTAATTTCTCTTGATATCACCGTCTGCCTCGAACTTGATGGAGCCGGTCACGCCTTTGTACTCAGGCAGTTCTGCCAGCGCATCCCGGAGGGAGTCACGGGTCACTTCGCCTTCAATATTCTTCACTGCCTCTGCAATCAGATATACACAGTCATATGCACATGCCGGATGGATCGTAGGAGCAAAATCTGCCGCTTCCTGGAACCACTCTGCCCATGCGGTGAGCTCTGCATCATCAGGATCGAAGAAGAAGGGGGAAGTCACAATCAGGTTGTCTTTGTCGTTCAGTCTGCCGGCCACCTGCTCGGAAGTTCCAGGCCCTAAAGCCACGTGCTGGATCTTCCAGCCTGCCGCATCTGCCTGGTTGAAGATATCTGCAACGGGATCGCCCTGATCCATGACAACCAGAACATCCGGGTTTTCTGCCTGCATCTTGGTAATCAGAGAGCTGAAGTCCTTCTCGCCTGTAGCATAGGTCTCAACCGTCACATCAAGTCCTTCTTTTTCTGCCTGGATGATAAAATTGTCATAGCAGGATTTTCCCCAGTCACTGTCCACGCGGATCACTGCGATCTTCTGTGCCTTTAAATATTCTTTCAGAACATACTTGGCAAGGAAAGGAGCCTCCACGTCCTGGCGTCCCATGATGCCAAAGAAATATTTACTCATAGCAGCATAGTCTGAGGCAGATGCCGTGGGACTCAACTGCAGGATTCCATAGCTGTCACAGATCTGCGCCGTCGCTTTGCAGGCGCCAGAAGAAAAGTCGCCCAGCAGAGCCATAACTTCCTCATCCTCTGCAAAGGCAGTCGCCATGGTGGAAGTCGTAACAGGCTCGCTCTGAGTATCCTTGATCTCAATCTCAAAGGTATAACCATTTACGCCCCCGGCCTCATTGATTTCGTCAATCGCTTTGTTAAAACCGATATCAAAGCCTTCGCCGTACTCGGAATACTGTCCTGTCAGCGGAGCAAGACCTCCCAGCTTGATCACGCCGCCCTCGCTCTTCTTGTCTCCTCCGCAGCCTGCCAGGGCAGATACTGCCATCACAAAAGTCAACGTCAGTGCCAAAACTCTTTTCTTCATTTTTTTCCTCCCTTATTAAATATAATACTACTCCATTCGCCTGCATCTTTTGCAGTACAAATTTCCTCAGAAGTAATCATATCAGTGCAGGGACACTTTGTCAACACATATTTTGTCACTTTCCCATTTTTTTCGGCCATTTCATTCCTGTTTTTGTTAATTTTCGCCGATTTTCTCGCATGTTTCCAAAAAATTGAAGAAAAAAGCTGAGCTTCCCGCAAAAATAATAAAAAAAGTAATCAGATTAGGGCTGAGCCCCAGGATTGTCTGCCAGAATAAAATATCTCATACACTCCATCCCCAGCATAACCACACTCTCCGGATGGATAAACGAGGTAATATTTTTATCAAACAAGAGATTCACTTTTGCCGGAAACTCCTCATCTCCCTCCCAGAAAATCACCCGCAGAGGAATACAAAAAAAAGCCGGAACCTGGAAAGCCCCGTCCCCATAGGACAGAGGAAGGAATCCTAACCGTTCTCCTGCCGCCTTAAATGCCTCCGCCCGTCCGGCAAAATGTCCGGCAAAAGGAATAAGCACCTGCTTCTCAAAAGCGCCTTCGAATACTCCCGCATCCTTCACATCACGAAGGGGAATCCATTCCCCGGCGTTTTTCGCCCCCTCTTTCGCATAATACAAAAAATTGTAGATGGCCATGATTTCATCAAAAATCAGCTCATACTCCGGGTTTCCCACACAGGTAATCCGTCCTGTTTCCCGGTCAATCTCATGGGGAATCCCAAAATAAGATAATCGGATGGTCTTCTCGTCCCAGGTGTCAAGCCCCACTTTTTTGCAAAGCGCCTCCTGATCCCAGGTCAGAAAATCCCGCCTCCACTTCTCCAAAACCTTCACATAATTGTTCGATGTCCTCTCTTCCATCCTGCTCCTTTCTCAATTACAGCACATTTTTAAAAACGCGATCTCCTCCGTCCAGCCCGCATCGTCGTTGGGAGTCTCCAGGATACAGGGAAGCCCCTGCAGCGCCGGATGGGTCACCAGCCGTTTAAAAGCTTCGCGGCCGATATGGCCCTCTCCCAGTCTTGCATGCCGGTCTTTTCTGCAGCCCCTCTCCCCCTTGCTGTCATTGACATGGATGACCTTCAGCCGGTTCAGGCCGATCACCCGGTCGAATTCCTCCAAAACCTCATCTAGTTTATGTACGATGTCATAGCCCGCATCCCACACATGACAGGTATCCAGGCAGATACCTGCCTTCCCCGGATACCTGAGCCGGTCCAGAATCTCCCGAAGCTCTTCAAACCTCCCTCCGATCTCGCTCCCCTTCCCGGCCATGGTCTCAAGAAGCACCGTCGTCTGCTGCTCTGGCCAGATAATTGTGTTGAGGACATCCGCTACCAGCTCAATCCCCTTTTCCGTTCCCTGTCCCACATGACAGCCCGGATGAAAATTATAATAATTCCCCGGAATGTGCTCCAGTCTGGCAAGGTCGTCGGACATGGTTTCTTTTGTAAAGGTACGCAGCTCCTCCTTTGCCGCACAGGGATTGAGGGTATATGAGGCATGGGCTGCCACCGGGCCAAGTCCCGCCTCTTTTGCCATGGCATAAAACCGTTCCATATCCGGCAGGTTTACCGCCTTTGCCCGACCGCCTCTGGGGCTTCTGGTAAAAAAAGCAAAGGTATCTCCACCCAGTTTTTGAATCTGCTTTCCCATGGCCTCATAGCCCTTGGAGGAAGAGATGTGACTTCCCGCGTAGATCATACATCTTCCGTCCTTTCCTGTTCCCATTTTTCTTCTGTCTCCTGTCCGAACCGCGCGTCAGCCCAGTTGCGCCTGATGACCACAGCGGCAATCAGCATGTTCCCCACACAGACCCCCGGCAGACCGCCTAACAGCAGAAAAGCAGCCGAAACAGCACCGAAGATTCCAAAGGTGTATACACTCCTCCGCTCATTGGGACTCACCACAAGCACCAGAGAGAAAAACAGATAGAGGGCCGCCAAAAGCCAGACACTCCTGCTGTAGCGGAGTACCCCAAGAAGCACTCCAAAGCTCACGGCGATCGCCTTTCCTCCATGGCCGCTCTTCCAAAAAGGAAAGGCATGCCCCAGGACGGGCGCCACCATAATTCCGGCAAAGAGATGGTTCACCGGCTCCACCACTTTCTCCGCCCACAAAATCGGAAGATACCCCTTTCCGATATCCAACACCAGGCAGAGAACCCCCAGGGGAATCCCCGCATATTTCATCACATTGGCTGTGCCTGGGTTGTGGTCCGCGCTGATCTCTTCGATATCCATATTTTTAAAATATTTCGGCAGAATACGGCCGAACAGCAGACTTCCTGACAGATATCCCGCCGCCATAAAAAAAAGTGTTTTTAACAGCCCATGGTTCATACGCTCACCTCTTTACTGCCTTTCGGCCGCAGTATTCCTCAATATAATCACAAATGTCCGCTGCTGCCTTTGCATTGATATAATGCTTCTGGGCCCTGACCATGTTGCGGGCCATCACCGGGTTCTTTAGAAGCTCCAGTACTCTTTCTCCCGCTTCCTTCTCATTTTCCCCCAAAACAGACATGCCATGCCTGGAAAAGAAGGCGGCATTCCTGGTCTCACAGCCCGGGATCGGCGCCGAATGAACCATAGGGATCCCCTTGGCCGCCGCTTCCGTGCTGGTAAGTCCCCCGGGCTTTGTCACCAGCACATCACAGATATCCATATAAAGGTCCACCTGTGTGGTGAAGTCTAACACCTGGACCTTTCTGTTGCCCTGGAATTCCTTTCGCAGCTTCTCTTTTAATTTCTGATTATTTCCACCCAGGATCACCACCCGGCCATCCTTTGGAAGCCCTGCTTCAATGGCCGATGCCATGTCGCACACATTCCCGAACCCCATGCTGCCAGTCATAATGAGGATCACCGGGCCGTTTGTCCCAATCCCAAGTCCCAGCCTGGTCTCCTCCCTATCCCGCTTCTCTTCAAACCGCTTTGATACAGGAATTCCGAGAGGATGCAGCCGTTCCTCCAAAATCCCCCTCTGCACATATTCCGCAGTCAGTTCCTCATTGGGGATAAAGTAAGCGTCCATCCCGGTCTCTTCCGTAAAGGGAATGCAGGTGTAATCCGTCGCCACAAAAAAGCAGGCAGCCTTCATAGGATAATGTTTCTTAATATAAGTAATGGCTTCCGCCGGAAAGAGATGGGGCATGATCACACAGTCATAGCCGCCCTTCTCTATATACCGATACAGCTTTCTTCCATATAAAGTGTTCGCATAATAAACCGGTGATTTCCGTTTGCTGGAACTGATCTTTCCGGCCACCTTGTAAACGGCTCCAAATACATCCGGAAAGTTTGTCGCCGTCTTCACGTATACACCGGAAGCCCGCTTCGATGTCTTCGGTCTCGCAAACCGGAGGGCATCCAACATTTTGCATTCCGCCCCCCTTCTCAGGAATTCCTCTTTGAGCGCCTTTCCGGCGGCGTTATGTCCCTGCCCGGTATTGCAGGAAAGAATCAATGCTTTCATGTCTGCTCCTTCTTGTCGATCAAATCAAAGATGAAGTAAATCATCCGATTATAGTCTGATGATCTCCTCCTCAGGTAGAGTATACCACAAAAAGCCTTCCCGCGAAAGAGCAGGCTCTCCTTTCTTGCCATCCGGCAGATTATGGGGTATACTTATCCTGACAGCGCATTTTGGTGAAAGGAGCCCTTCATGAAAAAATTCAAACAGATCCTCTGTATCCTTGGCGCCCTGCTGCTGGCCGGAATCTATGTCTGTACCCTGATCTTTTCCATCACAGACCAGACCCAGGCCAAGTCCTGGCTCAATGCGTCTCTTTATGCCTCCGTAGCTGTCCCGGTCTTTTTATACGCTTTCTTTCTGATCACAAAGCTACTTGACAGACGCAAGAAAAAAGAGGACTAAAAAATCCCGCAGACGCGGGATTTTTATGGGTTTTATCCCATCCTCTCTTCCTTGATCAAAAGCTCCACGGCACGGACTGCGGCGCGGACCGCCAAGGTGGTGTCGTGACAGTGTGGATCAGAAAGCCCCTTCTTTTTCCGTTCCTGGTTCCAGATCACATTTAACACGCAACCGGCACGGACCCCAAGAACCTGGGCCACAATATAGAGGGCGGCGCTCTCCATCTCTGAAGCCAGGCAGCCGGCTTTTAACCACATATCCCATTTATCCTGAAGCTCCTTCCCGCAAGGCATCCGCCCGGGGTCATGCTGCCCATAAAAGCTGTCCTTGCACTGAACAATCCCCAGATGGAAATTTGCCCCCAGAGCCTTTGCCGCCTGCCGGAGCGCTCCTGTCACTTCAAAATCCGCCACCGCGGGGAAGGCAATATCCACATATTCTCTAGAGGTTCCCTCCATGCGGATAGCCCCGTTTGCGATGACCAGGTCACCGCCCATAATTTTCTCTGCCATACCGCCGCAGGTTCCCACCCGGATCATGGTCCTGACCCCTGTCTGATATAATTCTTCCACGCCGATGGCTGTGGAAGGGCCGCCCATTCCTGTGGACATAACAAGGACCTTTTCTCCGGAAACCTCCCCCACCCAGGTAGTATACTCCCTGTTCTGTCCTAAAAATCTGGCATGTTCCAGGTAAGCCGCAATCTTCTCCACCCGTCCCGGATCTCCCGGCAAGATCGCGTACCTGGCCCCATGGCTCTCATCAAGACCAATGTGATACATTTTCTCCATAAACTGTACCTCCTGTCTCAAGAAAAATTTACAACTTGATTTCGCCCTCCAATCTTGGTATGATGGAAAAAGAACATTTTTCGGCAAAAACCGATTTTCTGGAGGGTATTAAAAATGTCCGAACCGCTGACTTTATATAAGCTGATGATCTTGTACATGTTAAAGCAGGTGAAATTTCCCCTGTCCGGCGCCCAGATTTCTGATTTCTTTCTGGATAAAGAATACACCACTTATTTTACGCTCCAGCAGGCATTGTCCGAGCTTGAGGAATCCCATCTGGTGAAACTGGAGTCCGGCAGAAAAACCTCCCGCTATGAGATTACCAGGGAGGGTGAGCAGACCTTGTCATTTTTCGGCAAAAAGATCTCTCCTGCCATTATTGAGGATATTGAAGCCTATCTGCAGAACAATAAAGTCCGGCTGCGGGATGAAGTCAGCCTGGTGGCTGACTATGACCGGTCCACCAATCAGGATTATGTGGTCCGCTGTGCCATTTTAGAGGGAAAGGGCCAGCTTTTGGAAATCAACATTTCCGTCCCCGACAAAGAGCAGGCGGAGCATATGTGCAGCCGCTGGAGTCAGGAAAGCCAGCCCCTTTATTCCATCATCATGCAGCATCTGCTCAAAGACTGAAGCCGTCAGCGGCCTCCTGCCATCTCCAAAAGCTTTGTCTTTAACTCATTTTCCAGCCGTCCCATCTCAACCTCAGCCTCGGCTCTGGCCCTGCGTCCTTCCGCCTGGATCTGAAGTACTTCATCCAGAGTAGAGATCAGGGTCTCATTGGTCGTCCGGAGGGTCTCCATGTCCACGATTCCCCGTTCTGACTCCTTTGCCACCTCGGCAGATGCCGTTTTCAGAGCTGCCGCATTTTTCTTGAGCAGCTCATTGGTCATATCCGACACTTTCCTCTGGGCCTCAGCCGCCTGGGCCGAATGGGCCGCGCCAAGGGCCAGCACCATCTGATTTTTCCACAGGGGCACCGTATTGACAATGGTGGACTGAATCTTTTCCACCATAACCGTATCGTTATCCTGTACCAGACGGATCTGCGGCGCTGTCTGCATCGAGATCATCCTGGTCAATTCCAGGTCATGAAGCTTTTTCTCAAACCGCTTGCAGCGGGCATCCAGATCCCTGGCCGCCTGGGCATCCTCCGGAAGCCCTGTCTGCTCTGCCTTATGAAGAAGCGCCGGAAGCTCCGTATGCTCTACTGAATAAAGCTTTTTCTTTCCTGCCAGAATGTACATGGAAAGTTCTTTAAAATAGGTCAGGTTCAGCTCGTACATTTTATCCAGCATAGCTGCATCCTTAAGGAGCTGCACCTGATGTCCCTCCAGCACCTTACAGATACGGTCCACATTGACCTCGGCCTTTGCATATTTTGCTTTCATGGCAGTCATTTTATTGGAGGACCTTTTGAAAATTCCGAGGAACCCCTTTTCTTCCTCCGCATCAAAGCTCTTAAGTTCCGTCACCACATCGGAGAGCAAGGTCCCTACTTCCCCCAGATCTTTGGTCTTTACATTGTTCAGGGCTGACTCAGAAAAATCCGCCATTTTTTTCTGTGCGCCTGCCCCATACTGAAGTACTGCCGCGGAATCCGACAAATCAATCTGCCCCGCAAAATCCTCCACCATTTTTCTCTCCGCCTCAGAAAGCATGCTGTCGTCCCATTTCGGCGGCTCGGGCGCCACAGGCGCCTCAATCACTGACGGTTTTTCTTCAAACGGACTCAATGTCAAAACCGGTCCCTCCGCCGGCATGTCCCACTCATTTCCCATGATTCATCCTCCCGCTTCTTTTCTGCTCGGTTTTCTCTGTCCTACTCTGCTTTGCTCCTGGTCAGTCCGTCCTTCGACAGCCCTTCCTGGGCCAATATCGTTTTCAGCACGGAAATATCCGTCGAAACATCCCACATGGTATCCTGGAACAGACTGTCAAATAACCGTTCAAATGCCTCATTCAGAGTGTCCAGGGTCGCCTCGATCTCTTTCTGGGAATTTTTTATATTCTCTCCCTGAACCGGCTGGGCCGAAAGCTCTGCATAAGCCTCCAAAAGCTTCACCGTGGTCGGAAGATAATACTCCATCAACTTTTCAATGTCTTCTATATTTTCTGGATGCCTCTCCACCCGCTCAAAAATTCTGGCTGTGACAAGCTCCATTCTGGAGATCTTTTCTGAAATTTCCTCACCGGGAATCGCATCGTTGCAGGAACGGATTTTCCGTACGTAAGCCCGCCCGGCTTCCACGACTGCTTCTCCCTCCGGCGTCAGGCGCCTTGCTCCGTCTGCTTCTGCTTCCCGACTGCCCAGCCCCGTCTTCTCTGCCTCGTCAGCCTGCATCGTCCATTTATCCTGTTCTTCCCGCCGCTCTTTGTCAGCTTCCAGCGCTTCTGCCTGCTTCATGGTTTCCCGGTACTGGGCGTAGGTGGCGTCGTCGGCAATAAAGCAGGTTTCTCCGTCATCCAGATGGCCCTGGAGGAACCATCCTCTCTCAATCATCCGTTTGACATCCTTTACCACATAAGCCCTGCTTTTTCCCACAGCCTTTGAAAGTTCTTTGATGTCACAGTAGGTCCTGCCCCTCATTCCCGCTACGTAGCTGCGAAATCGTCTTACCAGCGAGCATTTCCCGGAGCCAACCACAGACATCACAACCCCCGCTCCAAACAAGGGGATCAGAATCCCTCCTGCTATGGTGAACCCCAGCAGATGGCCAATGGAAAAATCCAGAATTCCAAGCACTGCAAGGGCAATGCCTGTCCCCACCCCAAGGACTCCGCCGCAGGCAGAAAGGGCGATTCCTCCCGCACGGGTGATAGCTGCCTGCCGACCGGCAAAAAGGGCTGTATTCCCATAAGGGGCCGGAACCTGCCTGCCGCCTCGTCCCGCCGGTCCATGCGGCGCAGTCCTGTATCCTGCCCATCGGCTCTGTCTGCCGCCCTGGAACCCAAAACTTTCGGCCACGTCATCTACCGCATTGTTGATGGTATTTTTAATAGTCTGATTTAATTTCCGGAAATCCTGAGAATTGACGGCATCCTGCACGATATTGCAGATATGATTTCCCAGATCCCGCCAGTCTTCTTTCATGATACAGTCTCTCCCCTTTATCTCTTCCCATGAAACGCCGGGCCTCCTCCCGGAGATACGGCGTTTCTGGACGTATCCTTTTCGTCGGGCGGTCATGCCGTCCAACTATGATTATATCGGAGTTTTTGCCTAAAAGCAACCGTGGATTGACTGCCTTTTTCTCTCAAATCACATAATACCATTCCTCACTCTGCGAGCATTCCTGAACTTTTAGTTCATTCCCGGAATTGGGCCGGAATTTCAGCTCCGGATTCTTCATATTCACCTTCGTGTCAGCCGGAATGGATGAGGTGATAAACACACTGCCGCCGATCACGGTGTTTTCCCCGATGATTGTCTCTCCCCCCAAAATCGAGGCCCCCGCGTAAATGGTGACATTATCCTCGATGGTGGGATGCCTCCTCGCATTTCTCATTTTCTCCACATTCCTGGTGGACAGCGCCCCGATGGTCACACCTTGATAGATTTTCACGTGGTCTCCAATAACTGCCGTCTCCCCCACCACGATCCCGGTCCCGTGGTCAATACAGAAATATTTCCCGACGGCCGCTCCCGGATGGATATCAATTCCTGTGAGGCTGTGGGCATGTTCCGTCATAATTCTGGGGATCAAAGGCACTTTTAGCAGAAACAGCTCGTGGGCCAGGCGGTACACGGTGATCGCATAGAGCCCGGGATATGCCATGATGATTTCCTCCCTGCTCTTTGCCGCCGGGTCTCCCTCAAATGCCGCCTGTACGTCCGTCTCCAGCACCGCTCTCACTGCAGGAATACGCCTGAAAAATTCCACTGCCGTCCATCCGGCCTTCTCTTCTGTCTCCTCTGTATCCCCGTGGCCGCCAGTAAACTGAAGGGCCAGCTCAATCTGTCTATTCAGATGATAAATCACGTCCTCCACTTTCACCGACATTTTATGATCCACGTTGTAAATTTTGTAGGTCGTATCAAAATAATATCCCGGATATACAATCTGCACCAGCCCGCTTATAATCTTCACAATCTCCTCTTTATCCGGCTGTTTGAACATGTCAATTTTGTCGATGGCCCGTTCTGTCCGATAATCCTCCAAAATGCCGTCCACAATGCTTTTTATCTCTTTTTCAATTATTTTTCCCATGGAACTCTCCTCTCTCACTGCTCCACAAACATCGGAGTCGAATAATACCGGTCTCCAGAATCCGGAAGCAGCGCAACAATCACTTTTCCCTCATTCTCCGGGCGTTTTGCCAGCTCGATGGCCCCATGGAGAGCTGCCCCCGACGAGATTCCAACCAGAATCCCTTCCCTTCTGGCGAGAAGCCTCGCCGCCGCAAACGCATCTTCATCTTCTGCCCGGAATACCTCATCGTAAACAGTCGTATTTAACACTTCCGGGACAAAGCCGGCCCCGATCCCCTGTAATTCGTGAATCCCCGCCCTTCCTTCTGAGAGGATGGGAGAGCCCGCTGGCTCCAGGGCTACAATCCGGATATCCGGGTTCTGTTCCTTCAGGTATTCTCCCACCCCAGTGAGAGTTCCGCCCGTACCGACTCCTGCAAGGAAGACATCCACCTTTCCCCCTGTATCTCTCCATATTTCCGGCCCTGTCGCTCCTCTGTGGGCCGCTGGATTCGCCGGGTTTACAAACTGCCCGGGAATAAAGCTGCCAGGAATCTCCTCTGCCAGTTTCTCTGCCTTCTCAATGGCTCCTTTCATTCCTTTTGTACCTTCTGTCAGTACCAGCTCTGCTCCATATGCCTTCAGAATATTCCTTCTCTCCTCACTCATGGTCTCCGGCATGGTCAGAATGATCCGATATCCTTTTGCCGCCGCAATCATTGCCAGGCCGATCCCTGTATTTCCTGATGTGGGTTCGATGATTATGGACCCCTTTTTTAACAGCCCCTTTTCCTCCGCATCCTCAATCATCGCCTTTGCCACCCTGTCCTTCACACTTCCAGCCGGGTTCAGATACTCCAGTTTTACTAAGACAGTCGCCTTAAGCCCCAGTTCTCTTTCAATATTTACAACTTCCACTAAGGGAGTATTCCCGATCAGATCCAATGTTCCTTTATAATAACCTGCCATTTTCATTTCCTGCTTTCTTTTTTATTATATGTATGTTTGGCCTTGAGACCCGCCAAAATACCAAAAAGTGTATAAAAAAATCCGGGGGCCAACCACTTAGCTCCCGGACATATAAACCCTCTATGGACAAAACATTCAACCACAACAAGACCTGTTGCAACATCCTGTCACACAGCATATCCGGTAAAGCAGCATCCGGCAACAACACAGGTTTTTGCAACAATTCTTTCTCATGTCTGTTCTCCTTTTCCTTTTCTTGCATAAATCTTATCATCATCCGCCTGCCATGTCAATTGTTTATCCAGGCATCGGAATGCTTTCCGCTCACGAACATTTTTCTGCATCAACGGCCAACACGAACATCAGGGTACACAGCTCATCTTCAGGTCTGGCCACGTCAATCACATAAGTATCAGTCCAGTTCAAAACTTGTTTTGAAATCTCCGCCACCAAAGAACCGTCTGCGCCGATGACAGAATAGTCCCACTCCAGAAAGTCTCCCTCCACATGCCATCCATTGCAGTCAATGTTGTATTTGGGCCGCAGCAGAGTAAATTCTTTGCTGATAGAACCCACATAATCATCCCCGAGATACAGTTCAAATTTCGGCAGAAACGTAAGGACCTTCTCTTTGACCGTGCCGACTTCACAGCCCCCTGCATCATAAATTTTCAGGCAGTGCCCCCAGGAGGGCTGCCCTTTTACCACATAGAGGACATTCCCCTCTTCGTCATAAATATCATAGCTGTCAAACCAGGAAAAAAAGCGTTGTCTAAATAATAGTCTCATCTTAGGTTTCCTCTCACCGATCTATTATTGTTATTATGGGTGCAAAATCCCTCTCTGTCAAGTCTGGTATTTTTATATTATGCCATTTTCGGTTGACAATCCGAGGGAATCCGGATATATTGTATTATACAAAGGGAGTAGCTTGCGCAGATATTTCTGTGTTTACCTGGCCGTCAGTACGATTCCCCCAGAATCCGGCTTTGTGATGAAATAGCGAGACTTTGCTGTTATCTTATAATGGCAGATCTCGCTTTTTTTGTGTCCTGTCGCAACAGACAACGGGCCGAAACAAGCAGTTTGCCGGACTTTCAAAGGAGGGATTTTATATGGAAATCGCATTACAGGCACTACTTTTAGCAACAGGCTTTCTCCTTCTGGTGAAAGGAGCCGACTGGTTCGTGGATAGCGCCGCCGGACTGGCCAGACGGTTGAAAATCCCGCAGCTTATCATCGGGCTCACCATCGTCGCCATGGGAACCAGCATGCCGGAAGCCGCTGTCAGTATCTCGGCAGCCGTCAAAGGAAGCGCAGATATCACCATCGGGAATATCGTGGGAAGCAATATTTTAAACATCCTGATGATTCTCGGACTTTCCGCTCTAGTCTCGCCTTTAGCTGTTGAATCCTCCACCATCCGCTATGATCTTCCGTTCCTGATCCTTGTGACTGCCCTGGTTTTTGTCCTGGGGCTGGATGGCACTATAAGTTTTACAGACGGAATCCTGCTGCTTCTTTTATTCGCCGCCTACCTGACTTATCTTTTTATCACAGCCAGAAAAAATCACACCGGTCAGACTTCTCCAGAGGAATATGCTCTGGCTGCGGCAGAACAGACAGACGGGAATGTTTCCGGAAGACACCAAAAAAAGCCCTGTCCGCTTCTGTTTCTTTTCACGGCCGTTGGGCTTGTCATGATCGTCGCCGGAAGCAGCGTGACAGTGAAAGCCGCTTCTTCCATCGCCCGAATTTTTGGGGTCAGCGAACGTTTCATCGGCCTCACCATCGTCGCCCTTGGCACCTCCCTGCCGGAGCTTTTCACCTCCGTGACTGCCGCCAGGAAAGGAAATGCGGACATTGCCGTCGGAAATATTGTGGGAAGCAATATTTTTAATCTTTTATTTGTCATCGGCGTTTCAGCTTTGGTGATTCCGGTACCTTACTCCGCAGCTTTTCAGTATGATAATCTCATTGCCGGGGCCGCGGCCCTTTTGCTCCTGTTTTGCTGTCTGAAAAAGAAAAGGCTTCTCCCACATCACGGAATCCTTATGCTGTTTGGATATGCCGTTTATTTTACCGTATTCCTTTAACCCCCAGGGGGGAAGATTAAAGCTCAAACACTTTCTTTTTTCTTCCGCCCAGCTTCCTGTGACAATAGTCCATCAGACAGCTTAAAATTTCTGTCCGCCCCATGCGGCCCGCCATTTCCATCAAAATATCCAGTGCGGGCCTGGGGCGCTCTCTCCCCCCGTTTTCCTGCCGGCCGTCCCCTTCCGCCTTTTCTTCCCCAAGAACATGTTCGCCCATGGAAGCCATATAGAAATCTCCTGCGCCGTCAGCCAGCACTTTTCTGTTTTCTCCTGCGCTCCGCCCTCTGCCCTTGTGTTCGGCCATCCCATCAAAACCTCCGGCTTCGCAGATCAGCCGGACAGCCTCCAGGTTATCCCTCTTCAGAAAGTATTCCCCAGCCTCCCATACAGCACTGCTGAACCATTCCAAATACATTTTTTTCGCTTCTTCTGAAAGTCCCTCGGGATATTTAAGCCGGCTGTAGGCCAGTTCTGCCAGCACTTCGGAAGGTTCCTGGCTTTTGGCCAGCCCGAATAAACGGTCGTACCCCCTGTAGTCAACAGCTTTGCCGCGAAAACACTGGCGGTAACCATAGCCTGTCCCTTGGTAATGAAGCTCCAAAATCCTGGCGGGGATGTTCTCCACCGACGATTCATAGTATTCCGGGACCACAAGTACCTGCTCCTTTTCTCCCTGTCTGACCCGGATCTCCATGGCGTAGCGAAGCTCAGAGAGCATCTGGTACAAACTGTTGTTTCCCCTCCCTCTCTGTGTAAATTCCAGCCTGTCCACCCCCGCACAGCCCATAAAAGCCCCGCTTCCAATCCGCAGGACAGAGTCTGAAAAAGCGATCTCTTTTAATTCCCGGCAGCCGTAAAAAGCATAGTCGCCGATGGCCTCCACCCAGTCCGGCAGCCGTATTTTTTGGAGGCGGCTGCCGGTTATCTGGATGTTGTTCAGATTTCCTTCCCCAGTTATGGTTTGCTTCCTCTCTGCCTCATCCACCTGGAATCTGCGGGGAAGTTCTGCCGCCGAAAAGGCATAAGGGCCGATTTCCACCACAGGACGCCCCCCAAGCTTTTCTGGGACTGTCACACATTCCTCCTCCCCCCACGCCCGGATCATGATAGCTCCCCGGGGACGTTCTATATACTCCCACACTGTTCTTGCCATAATTCCCTCTTTCTGACATGCCGGCTGTGCCGCTTGGGCCGCCGATTATGTATCCTCAGATGACACTCAGATGCTCCAGCAGTATTTTGGTTCCCATGAGAATTAGGATAATTCCTCCGGCAAGCTCTGCTTTTGCCTTGTATCTGCTGCCAAATACATTTCCCACCCGGACCCCTGCCACCGACAGGACAAAGGTGGTCGCTCCGATCAGGAGTATTGCCGTGACAATCTCCACCTTCAAAAAAGCGAACGTCACCCCCACTGCCAGCGCGTCAATGCTGGTGGCCACTGCCAGCAGCAGCATGGTCTTCACATCAAAGGAACAATCTGCCTCCTCTTCACCCGAAAAAGATTCCCGGATCATATTGGCTCCAATCGCTCCCAAAAGAATAAAGGCGATCCAGTGATCAATGCTTGTGATCTTATCCTGAAAACCAGTGCCCAAAAGGTAACCGGCTACTGGCATCAACATCTGAAATCCTCCAAAATACGCTCCTGCCAGCCACCCATTCTTCCAGCACATCTTTTTCATGGCAAGCCCTTTACAGACCGATACCGCAAAGGCATCCATCGAAAGCCCCACCGCAATGATAAACAATTCCCAAACTGCCATGATCCTTCTCCTTTTGTCTCTTCTCATTTATCATATGTTCCTTATGGGAAATAAATTTCCTGATACGCCTCCTGATATAAAAAAAAGACCCCTCTGCACAAAAAAAGTACAGATAAGTCTCATTATTTAAAACAAAGCCAGATATCCGCATCGCCGTGCGTATCAGTATGTTGACTTCGCTACGCCAAAAGAAGCGCCAACTACTCCCCTATCTTTGTGTATTATATAAAAGAGCGCGTCTGTTGTCAACAGGAAAATCCTCTGTTGTCATCTTCTTTCTTGTCTGTTATGATAGAAGCAAAAAATCAGATACAGCGAGGATATGACTTATGGAATACGGACTGATCGGAGAAAAGCTGGGACACAGCTATTCCAAACTGATACATGAAAAACTGGCGGATTATAGCAGGTCCTTTGGATACACCTATGACCTCCATCCTCTCACAAGAGAGGAATTTCCACATTTTATGGAACAAAAGGATTTTAAAGCCATCAATGTGACAATCCCTTATAAAAAAGACGTGATCCCCTATCTGGATGAGCTGGATGAAAACGCTGCTGCCATCGGGGCCGTCAATACCATCGTCAACAAAGACGGCCGGCTCATGGGCCACAATACAGATTTTTCCGGCTTCGCCTATATGATGAAACAATCCTCTGTAAACGCCTTCGGAAAAAAGGTTCTGGTTCTGGGCACAGGAGGCGCCTCTGCCGCCATTGCGGCTGTCTTAAAAAAGCAGCGGGCGGCTCAGCTCCTCTTTGTCAGCCGTACCGGAAAGGGGGAAGCCGTCACCTATGAGGAATGTGTCTCCCTCCATTCGGATGCCGCGCTGATTGTCAACACAACCCCCGTGGGTATGTATCCTGCCGTGGATGCCTCGCCTCTGGATCTTGCTCCCTTTACGGCCTGCGAAGCTGTGCTGGATGTGATCTACAATCCCGGCGAAACCCGCCTGACTGCCCAGGCCAAAGCTCTCGGCATGAAAGGCATCACAGGACTTTCCATGCTGGTGGCCCAGGCCAAATATGCCTTCGAATTTTTCCTGGAAGTCTCTCTGCCCGACGACCTGATTCCCCGGATCACAGAAGCCCTTGGCGCTTCCCTGTAACCTTTCCTTTGTTATCAAAAAGGCCCCGCTGGGCTGTCCTTTCTCAGCTCAGCCTGCGGCCACTGGAGAAAAATCATGATTCCTCTCACCATAAAAAATAAGACCTTCAGCGGCAAGAACCCGAAAATCTGTATTCCCATAACCGGGCGGACGGAAAAAGAAATTCTGGAAACGGCAAAGCGGATCCGTCTTCTGCCCGCGGATGTGACCGAATGGCGGGCAGACTACTATGAAGCCGTCACTGACCGGGAAGCTGTCCGGCATATTCTGGATTCCCTTAAAAGTCTGCTTCCAGATTCTCTTCTTTTATTCACCTTCCGTACCCAAAAGGAGGGAGGCGTCCGCCCGCTTTCTGATAAAGATTATCTGGAGCTTGGCCGGACGGCTGCGGCAAGCGGCCTCATTGACCTTCTGGATTTGGAGCTTTTCACCGGGACAAACCATGTCTCCGGTCCCAAGCGCGCCCTCCTTACACCTCTCATCTCTCTGGCTCACGAATGGGGCTGTCATGTGATTCTCTCCAGCCATGACTTTGATCAAACCCCGCCGGAGGACGAACTTTTGAGGCGGCTCTCCCTGATGGAATCCATGGAAGCCGATCTGGCCAAAATTGCAGTCATGCCTCAAAGCGAGACGGATGTACTGGCCCTGCTTTCGGCCACAAGAAAAGCGGCTGATACCTTAAGCTGCCCTGTCATTACCATGTCCATGGGAGCGCTCGGCGTCATAAGCCGCATAAGCGGAAAGCTGACCGGCTCCTGCTTAACCTTCGGCACCGCAGGAGAAGCCTCTGCCCCCGGACAGCTTCCGGCCAAAATCCTGAAAAAAATACTGGAGGCGCTCTAAAGCGCCCCCAGCTAATCTCTCTTAAATAGGCTGTCAGGAAAGTAATGGTCCGTCAGAACTTCACCCTCTCCAAAATCTCTTCCGCAATCTCTTCTGGCCGCCGCCCGTCCGTGGCCACTGTCACGTCGGCCGCCCCTTCATAGGCTGCCCGTCTTTTTTCCATCAGCTCTGCAATATGTTCCACTGTCACCACACCGCCAAGCGCGGGCCTGGACATCCCGTCGCCCACCCGCAAACGGACTGTCTCCGGCCTGGCCGTCAAAAGCACAATCACTCCGTTTTCTTTAAGCAGCCTCACATTCTCCGAGCGCAGCACCGCGCCGCCGCCGCAGGAGAGGATCTGGCCGCCAGAGCCTTCCCCCCCGCAAAGTTCTCTGATTGCGGCTGTCTCCATATCCCGGAAGGCAGCTTCCCCTTCTTTCTCAAAAATCTCCGGAATGAGGCGCCCCTCCTTTTCCACAATCCATCGGTCCACGTCCACTTCCGGCATTCCCGACTGTCTGCCAAGGGCGCGGGAAACTGTCGTCTTTCCCACGCCCATAAATCCGATCAATGCAATATTCATAGCCTCGCCATCTCCCTGTACTCCTGCTTCCACTGGGTTAAAAGTGTCTGGACCCCAGCTTTTCTACGGACAGAATCCTTTTCCCACAGTTCCCCCACAGCCTTTGCCCGTCCAGAGTATTTTAAATGCTTGTAAAGAGTCTCGTACTCCTCCCGCCATTTAAACTGCTGCTCCGCCGGGACCGCTAACATCATAGCCTCCGGAAGTTCCAGCCCCTCGTCCATCTGACAGAGCATATAAATTTCTTTCAGAATCTCTTCCTTTTCCAGATTTTCATATGCTTTTTCAAAACACTCCAGGGCGCGCTCCGACTCAAAGAGTCCGGCACAGGCCACTCCCTTGTTGTGATAGAGGGCGCCCATAAACTCCCGCGTCATTGCCTGGTCCGGCTCCCCTGCGGCAATGGCATCGTAAAGCTGGACAGCCGCCGCATATTTGCGTTTCTGTAAAAGATAATCTGCTTTTTTCTTGGCCCGCTCCGAGGGCTTTGCCCGTCTGATCCATTCTAACTGGGCTTTAAAGGCTCCCAGCTCCGCCTCGCTGTAATAATGGATATCCTGCAGAATCATATATAAAAGCTGGGCCATATCCGACCGGTCTGCGATCCATTTCCGGATCTTTTCTTCCAATTTCTCCATCCCAAGCTCTGTCCGGATAAAGTAAAGCAGATGCTCATTGATAAAATCCGGCTCCAGAAGAAACACATAATTATAGATAAAATAACTAAGCTCCTCCCCAGAGTGAAGGCAGATTCCCAACTCATCCACTGGATATGGATTTTTCACTTTCCTGCTGCTACATAAAATCAATCCGCTCATAATGCCCTCTTTTGCCCTGTCCTATCCTGCTCTATATCTGAAAATCCTCTCTCACCATCTGGCCTGATTCTGGGAAAAACTCCCCGAAGCCTCTGTCTATCACCCGGATACTCACCTGCGACTCATTCAAAAACGCCGCGACAACCTCCACACGGGTAGTCTTATTGGGTCTGGCCGGAAACTCGTCCAGAGGAATGGTCAGTTTCGTCTGGCGGCCGTTTCCCACCGGCGTCACCATAAATTCCAGCTGATTGGTGTTGTCCAGAATAAAGGAAGCCGAAGCCTTTGCTTCATACCAGTCGCTTCCAGCCGAGGCAAGCACCAGCTGGCGCTCTCTTCCCTCATGATTCACCTGCATGCTGAGGGTCGATGACAGCCGCCCTTCACACAGACACACATAAGGGTAAGAACTGGTCTCCTGAAGAGTATCGCAGGCCATGTAGGCCGCTCCTTTGGCAAACAGCCCTGGCCCTGCGAAGGTCCTCCGTTTGTTGCAGATAAACCGCAGAAAACCGGCCGCCCAGTCACTCTCCTCAAATCCTTTTCCCGTCAGGAACACAGAAGTCATGATCTTTTTCTGCAGCAGCCGCTCCGCACAGGAAGTGAGAATCGTATCCCCCAGCTTCTTACCGGCCCCGGTTTCCAGAATCTCCAAGCTGAACCCTTCCTCCAGTTCCTCGTGTTTTACCTCCACCATCTGAGGCCTCCTGCCCCGTATCACATTCAATTCATAGTAATGCAGGCCCGTTTCCGCCAGGTCAAAAAGGCAGGACTGATTGATCCACAAGTCCTTTTTCTGGCTGATCACATAAAACAGATAAGCCTCCGAATGGTTGGCCATATGGACCCTTTCCCTCAAAATCCCCATCCTGTCCGTCACCTGGATCACCGTATCCATCAGATCGCCGCTTTTATTCTGAAACGCAAAGACCACCGCGGCAATCTCCGAAGCTCCCAGGCGCACCAGCGGAATTTCCAGAATCTGCCGAATAAAAATCTGAAGCAGGTCCTCCGCCGTATATTTGATCCCCTCGATGGTGGCCGTTCCGCCTTTTCCTGCCAGCTTCACCAGCTTGTCAACCATGGTGCCTCTTCCATAGAGGGCACAGCGATAAGCCTCTTCACCGATAAACCACGAATCTGTCCCTTTCTCCTTGCAGATCACCGTGGGAATCATGCAGGATGCATCCTCATCGGTCAAGCCGATATTTTCCACATCAAAACTCTTCGGATTATAATAACTGATCTGGCTGTAATCGTCGCATATGTCGATTCCCAATACTAATTCCTGCATTTTTCTACCTCAAATTTATAAACATTCAAACAGCCGCTCCGTCATCTCATCCCGGACAGCGTAAGCCTCCATCTGTTGACGCAGCGCATCATCATTAAACGCCTGCACCCGCAGGATTCCGTCGAGCCTGCCCGCCCGGCTTCCCGGCGGAGGATTTCCGTCGCCGCTATAGGCAGCCGCCCCCCCCATGACCAGTTCATCCTCCCCGTCATAAATCTCATATTCCAGAGTCTCCCCGTAGAACAGAGACACCAGCTTGACAAAATATCCTCCGAACATGTGAGGCATCATTTCCACCACCACATCATGACCGTCCGGCAGAAGCCTCTGGTGAATCCAGATGCTCTGGTTTTTTCTGCCCTGGTATTCAATGACAGTCTTTCCCATAAGATCACGGGGAAGCTCAATAAACCGGGCCAAGTATTTGTAATATCCAAACACAATCTTTTTGGAAAACAACTCGTCAATGACGGACTGACAAAGCTCTGTCTGCTTTTCTGTCAGGTTTTCCGCCATACTGTAGTATTTCGTCAACGCCAAAAGACAAATCTCCGGAAGCTCCTCATACTCTCCTGCCTGGGCTTCAATATAGCCCATCACATCCCTGTCAAAAGGCTCACTCTCCTCAAAATACAGGCTGCTCTTCACCACCAGATAGGCTTTAACCAGACTTTCCTCCACCGTCTTTCCTTCGATATAATAACGGAATACCCGGTCCAAATGGCTGCACACGCCGTCAAAAAGCATCTGGGCCAGAAGCCGCTCCGGCATATCGTACAGGGGCACCTTCTCCACGGCTGCCGCCGACACAATCCGGTACATAGAAACCGACAGACCATTGTAGTGACCGCACAGGTACTCTGCCACCACCTCGTCATATCGCCCCTGTTCAAAACAGTAATAAGCCATGGCAAGAAGAAAACTGTCTTTCTCAAAGTGCCGCTTCAGAATCATTTTGGCCGTCATCTTAAAAACCCGGCTGACCCCTAAGCCCCGATAGCCATAGCGAACCGCCATCCTGTAGGCATCTTCATAATAGTCCTTCGTGATCAGCGTCTCCATGACTCTGATCCGGTCTTCAAAAGAAAGAAGTTTTTTATCCAGGCTCAAAAGATACTCGTCCCCTTCATCGTCCCCGTCCCGGTTATAGTAATAGGAAACGATCTCTGAGATCAGTTTTTTCCTGAAAAGCCTGTGGATATTTTCTTCCTGGGAAATATCCTTAAACACTTCGATATCCTCTGCCCTGTAAGGCTTCTTCTCCAATGCCCTCTGACACTGAAGAAGCCGCAGCATCTCATGGGTCGGATACAATTCCTGAGTGCGGACCGCCAAATCCCCGCTTTCCATCATGTCATCCATCGCATAGGGAACGCCGCAGTACCGGTTGCCATAATCATCCTGGAACAAAACGCAGACATTTTTCAGATACACAGGAACATAAGCCCGTCCTCTCCTCAGAGGCACAACCGTCTCTCCCTTCATCTCCTCATAACAGAGCACTGCCTGGCACATATTGTCATTGGTACAGCGAATCTCTTTGGCATAGAGAAGCCTGGGAAGGACCCTGGCAATCTTCTCATCTATCATTTCCGGGAAGATCATAGACCGGTAAATCCTCGCCAGATCACCGTTCATATGGCTTTGAAAGAGCTGCTCCACCGCAAAATTCTCAATCTGCCCCTCATAAGCCCGGTAGACTTCCTCATCCTCCTTCATAAACTCCAGGACATTCAGATAAAGCACTGCTCTGGCCCGGTAATCCAGCGCATGGTTGTAGGAAAAATATAAAAGAATGATCCGGGGCAGCGCCCCCGCAAAGTCCTCCGGCAAAGCATACAAATAATATTCATAAAGGCGGGTCAGATGAATATCCTCCTCCACCCCCCGCTCATACCAGGAAAAGGCTTCTCTGCTCCTGGCATCCTTTCGAATCAGCAGGGCACACACTGCTGTCAGAGACTCTTTTGTCGGATACTGCTCATACAACTTCTGCAAAAGCCGCAGGTAAAGTCCCTTTGCCGTTTTTACCTGAAGGGCCTGAAGGGCCGCCAGTCTGGCCAGATCTTCCGTGATCAGACGATGACGGCAGCCAAACCAGAGGCTCTGGATCTCAAACTCTTCCATAACCCTGAGAAGCTCCGGACTTTTCACAAACAGCCTGCAGGCAGCCAGATATAGATAAGGGCTGCGGCACCCGTCCCGAAAGTGCTCCTTCAGTCTGGAAAGGGCCAGACTGTCATTTTCCAAAAGCTCCTCGTCTATCTGCATGAGCACATAAAAGGCCGTATCCCGGGCCACGCCGTCCTCATAATACCTCCGGAGCAATTTCACCAAGGTCTGCCTCTGTACGGCCTCCCCGCTCTCTTTTGCCTTAAGATACATATAGTAACAATAAGAGGCCACATTCTGATCTCGATTGTCCAGAATGTCTTCCCGCACTTCCCCCAAAAACTGGCGGGCCTGCTCCCTCTTCTCCTGTAAAAGAGCGACGTCCGCCTGATAAAGACGGATCCTCTGCGGATCCACCGCTGTGGAATGGGCCCTGGAAAGGGCCGTCTGCATACTGTTTAACAAAAGGCTCCGCTCGTACTCTCCTGTCTCCTGCCTCAAATAAAGGGACACAAAATTCCCGAAATCACGTTTCCAGCTTATCCCGTCGACCCACTGTCTGTTGGAACGCAGCGCCACAGAAACAGGAATGATTTCTTCTCCGTAAACTCCGTTTATATAGATGCGGCCATAATTTTTCCCCGCATGAAGCCCGTCGACATCCACCATATAAGCGACCTGGCAGGCAGCCCCGTCAAAATCCCGGTTCGTCACAATTTTTCTGTCCAGCCTAAGCCATGGACTGTCTGAAAAAACTTCCAGCTTCGTGTAACCCCAGGCAGTCCGCACAATGGTAAAAGTATCCGTAAACGGCTCTGTCGGAACCTGGTATTCCTTTTTTCTCTCTTTCACGGAAAAACGGACAGGCTCCTTGGTCCCTGTCCCCACCAGAAATTCTTCCAGCGCATTCTGTCTGTTTCCCCGGCCCCAGATGCCGTCGTACAGAGTTCTCACCCCCGCGGCCTGCATAAAAGGGCATCTGATAAAATCAGAGGATTCGAAAAAACGCAGCCCCTCCTCCTCGTCCTCTCTCACCAGCCTGGCAAACTCCTCCAGAGTCTCAATCTGCTGCCCCTCCGGGTCCACCGCACACACATGAAAACAGTAAGGAAGCCGGAATTCTCCTCCGCTGCATACGATTTGAAATTCTCCTGTAATATCCTCATCCGCATAGGAGGCATCCACCTCATAGATTACACGGCAGTCTTTCCCCACGAAATTGTCACTGAACAGGCTCACTCTGTAATTGCTAGAATAAACAAGTCCTTTGACAGTCTTTCCCTGTTCACAGATAATGCGGAACTCATCCCTCATCTTGTCATCAAAAATCACCGGTTTTTCTATTTCTGTCGTGGAAAAGGAAACCTGAATCTCATCATAATCCATGATTCCCCTTGCAAGACGGTTGATTCTTTCTTTCATTTCTCCGTGTCACCTGCCTTTACTCCTGTATTCTATCATAAAAAGACAGGGTTCGCACTAGAAAAGCGTGTTTTTGACAAAAATTTTGCCTGTCCAAAAAACGCGAAAAGAAAAGCGCTTCCCTCTTCACTCAGCCACATTCACCCCATCCCCGAAATCCAGCACATGAGGATAATGGGTCTTCCGCTTTTCCACCGGCGGAAGCTCCATGTAATCCCCAAAAAATTTTTTTAACATCCCGTCCGTATCTTTGGGGAAATTCAGCATGACATCCTCAAAGGGATATTTTTTCAGCGGATAGACCTTTGCTTTTTCCATGGTATTCCAGTGGGGGCTGGTATCGCAGGGAAATCCCATCCGCCTGGTTTTTTTGCCGTTATATTTTCTGCAGGCATGGTCGCATCTCTTATAAAGCCACCGGGGCGATATGCAAAGCAGCCTCATGGCGCCATTTGCCAGACTGCAGATTCCCTGGGCCACGGCCCGTTTCCAGCCCCCAAAGCCCAGATACGGGTGGGAGATGCTGCGGAGAATCAAAAGCTTGCTGTAGAACCATGCGGTCCATACCTGAAAAAAGTAGGCGGCTTTTCCATCGGCCAGATTGTCATAAGGATAAAGGTCCAGAAAGATTCCAAACTTTGCCTTCACATCCTTCATGATCTCCTCCTGGAATCTGGTTCCTTTTCTGCACAGTCTGGTGGTCATCAGCGGGTAATTCGGATCTGTCTCACCGTTTAAGATGTAATATTTATCAGAAAACTTTTTTTCCACCAGTCTCATGGCCTTGTCAAAATCAGCTCTCGGCATGGCAATGTCAATGTCGTCGTCCCATGGAATAAACCCTTTGTGGCGGACTGCCCCGATGCCTGTACCGGCGATGCCGAAATAGCGAAGCCCGGCCTCATCGCAGACCCCCATAAAATCTTTTAAGATTTCCAGCTCCATTTCCTGTACCCGTTTTAAAATCTCCGGCTCATAAAATTTGGTTCCCATTTCATTTTCCTCCTAACAGCTGTCTGATCACATACCCTGCCAGCATAAGTCCTGCCGCCGGCGGCACAAAAGAAATACTTCCCGGCACCGGGCGTCCCTTTGTCCCCTTTGTTTCTCCCGTCCCAAGGGCCTCGCAGTAAGAGGCCAGGGGCTTCTCTGTGGAATAAAGCACAGTCAGACGGCCAATCCCTCTCTTTTTCAGTTCCCTCCGCATCACCCGGCAGAGAGGGCAGACACTGGTCTCATAGATATCCGCGATCTGAAAGGCAGACGGGTCCAGCTTATTGCCTGTCCCCATACAGCTGACCAGTGGAAGCCCCCTTTTTGCCGCCAGTTCTGCCAGAGCCAGCTTGGCTGAAACCGTATCAATGGCATCCACCACATAATCCGTTTGTTCTTCAAAAAAACCTGCCGCATTTTCCGGCAGCACAAATTGCTCATGGACCTGAATCTGGATTTTTGGATTGATATCCAGAAGCTTTTCTTTCATGACCCGTGTTTTATACCGGCCTACTGTACTGTGAAGCGCAATGCTCTGGCGGTTGATATTCGAGACAGACACCACATCACTGTCAACCAGAGTCAGATTCCCGACACCGCCTCTGGCCAGCGCCTCGATGCAATGGGACCCCACGCCCCCGATTCCAAACACCATAACATGGCTGTTTTTCAGTCTCTCCATCGCCCTGCTTCCAATCAGGCGCTCTGTCCTCGAAAACTCACCTTCCATCGCTCATCCCCTCTGTTCTTTCTTTTTCTTTAAGGAAGAAAACCCCCACAAGCATAACCGCCGGAAAGACCAAAGCTGCAAGGAGGCCGCTTTTTAATCCGCCCTCTCTCTCTGCAATCATTCCCACCAGGGCCGGCCCCAAAGAACAGCCCAGATCTCCCGCCAGGGCCATCAGGGCAAACATGGCCGTCCCTCCTCCCGGAAGGGCTGCGGCCGCCATGCTGAAGGTTCCCGGCCAGAAAATCCCCACGGAAAACCCACACAGACCGCAGCCCACAAGGCCCAGAGCAGGAATCCTCCCATAAGCTGCCGTCACATAGCAGCCGATACACAAAGCCGCGCTTCCCGCCATAAATTTTTTTAGTGGAATCCGCTCACTGAATTTCCCATAGAGAGTCCTGGCCGTTCCCATGAAAACAGCAAACGCACAGGGGCCTGCCAGATCTCCCACCACCTTCGGTACATGGAGAGCCGATTCGGTAAATGCAGAAGCCCACTGACTCATGGCCATCTCTGAAGCCCCGGCGCAGGTCATGAGCAGCAAGAGCAGCCAGAAAGTTTTCTCTTTCAAAAGTCTGCTAAATGACAGCTTTTCGTGGCCGCCCAGTACAGAATAGAGCGGGACCAGCAGAAAATAAACTGCATTTCCGAGAGGAATCACCGCCAGCATACAGGAGAGAAATCTCCAGTTTTCAATCCCGAACAACTGGAAAAATCCGGTGCAGACCAACACCAAAAACACATGTCCCCAACAATAAAAAGAATGAAGCAGGCTCATGGCCGCCTCTTTTTTTGCGGTGGGGCAGGATTCTACGATCGGACTGATTAACACCTCAATCACACCACTGCCCACAGCATAAAGAGCCACCGCTGTCAAAAGGCCCATGTAGGCATCTGAAAAAACTGCGGGAAAAACTGCCAGCCCGAAAAGGCCGGCGGCTGACAGAAGATGGGCCCCTACGATGGAGCCCCGGTAACCGATCCTGTCGATAAAAGCGGCTGACAGCACATCTGCCAAAAGCTGTGTCAAAAAGTTGACCACTGTCAAAACTGTGATCTTCTCCAAAGACAGGCTGAAAGTCTTTGCAAAAGTCAAAAATAAAAGCGGCGCAAAATTGTTCCCGATAGCCTGAGTGATATAACCAATATAAGAGGCATAGATCGTATGTCCATAATTGCCCCTGATCTTTTCAATCATCCTGTTGCTCTTCCTTCTGTAAAATTTCTGCCAGGAGCCCCGGCCGCACATTCCTTTCATCCTATCACAAATCCTTACATTTTTCCATAAAATATTTCCCATAAAATCAATAAGAAAACGGAAAGCATAATTTTCTCTTGCCATTTTCCCCGATGACCATTATAATGGAAGAAACTCGGAACGTATGTTTGATTTCGGAGGATTTCATGAATTTATTTGACTATATGAGGGAGAACAACCAGACAAAGGAAGCGCCCCTCGCCGCCAGAATGCGTCCGGCTTCCCTGGAGGAAATTGTAGGCCAGAAGCACATTATCGGAAAGGGAACTCTGCTCTACCGGGCCATTGCCGCCGACAAGCTCAGCTCCATCCTGCTTTACGGTCCGCCAGGCACTGGGAAAACCACCATTGCAAAGGTGATCGCAAATACGACAAAGGCTGCCTTTACCCAGATCAACGCCACCTCTGCCGGAAAAAAAGACATGGAAGAGGTGGTGGCAAAGGCAAAAGACAACCTTGGCATGTTTGGGAAGAAAACCATTCTGTTCATCGACGAGATCCATCGCTTTAACAAGGGACAGCAGGACTATCTGCTCCCCTTTGTCGAGGACGGCACGGTGGTCCTGATCGGGGCCACCACAGAAAATCCTTATTTTGAGGTAAATGGCGCCCTTCTCTCCCGATCTGTCATTTTTCAACTGGAAAGCCTGACAAGGTCAGACGTGAAAGAGCTTCTCCTCCGGGCTATTCAGGATAAGGAGCGGGGCCTTGGCGCCCTGTCTGTGGAAGCAGACAAAGATGCCCTGGAGTTTCTTGCCGATATCTGTGGGGGTGATGCCAGAAGTGCACTTAACGCTCTGGAGCTTGGGGCCCTATCCACCCCCAGAGGAGAAGACGGACAGGTTCACATTACCCTGGACGTGGCCCAAGAGTGCATCCAGAAGCGGGCCATTCAGTATGATAAATCAGGGGACAACCATTATGACACCATCTCCGCCTTTATCAAAAGTATGCGGGGTTCTGACCCTGATGCTGCAGTCTACTATCTGGCGCGGATGCTCTACGCCGGGGAAGACATTAAATTCATTGCAAGACGGATTATGATCTGTGCCTCCGAGGATGTGGGAAATGCAGATCCTCAGGCTCTCCAGGTGGCTGTATCCGCCTCCCTGGCCGTGGAACGGGTGGGAATGCCGGAGGCCCAGCTGATCTTATCCCAGGCTGCCATCTATGTTGCCTCTGCGCCCAAAAGCAATGCCTGTACCTTGGCCATCGGCGCTGCCATGGAGCGGGTCGGTTCCGAAAAGATCCGCACTGTTCCTCCTCACCTTCAGGATTCCCATTACCGGGGTGCCGCCAAGCTTGGCCACGGGCTGGATTACAAATATGCCCACGATTTTCCCAATCATTATGTGAAGCAACAATATCTGCCCGACGAGGTGGTTGGCGCTTCCTTCTATCAGCCCACCGAGCTGGGCCGGGAAAAGAAGATCAAAGAATGGTTAGAGTGGCTGAAAAAGGAACCTTGAGCTGCTCAGTCGATGAGCAGCCGGTCCACTGTCACAAACGTATAGCCCTGAGCCTGCAACTCATCAATGATCTGAAAGGCGGCTTCCACTGATGTGTCATAGACATCGTGAAGCAGGATAATACTTCCGTCTCTCACATTTTTCAGCACTTGCTTCACGATGGTCTCCGTATTTTTCACATCCCAGTCTCTGGGGTCTACGGTCCATCCCACCTCATGAAGATCAATCGTACACTCCAGCCTGGAATTCCAGGAACCATAGGGCGGGCGTATGTACTCCACTGGCTGTCCCGTCACAGCAGTGATGGCCTCATTGGTCATGGTGATCTCCCTGCATGCCTCCTCCAGAGAAAGATTTGTGAGCTGAACATGATGAAACGTGTGGCTTCCGATGAGATGCCCGTCCTCTGCCATCTTTTTCACCAGTTCCTCCCTGCCTTCTATGCTCCCCCCGATCAGAAAGAATGTGGCTTTCACCTCCCGCTCTTTCAGTCCTGTAAGCAGCCGCTCTGTGCTGCCCTCGTGAGGCCCGTCGTCAAAAGTCAGCGCTACAAGCTTCTCCTCTTTTCCTGCAGATTCCCCCTCTGGCCGCTGCCCTGCCTCTGCCGTCAAAGCTTCCCTCTCCTGCCCGGTTTTCATCCGTTCCATCCCAACCAGGCACACTGCCAGCAAAATCGTCAAAAAAATTGTGACTCCCCGTTTACTCAAAATTCTGTCCTCTCAGGCAGTCTGTTTCATCTTCATTATATGCAAAAACAGCCCGATATGTTCCAACCGGAAATACCGCCCTCAAATCATTTTCCCCGTTTCACTGCATCTGGCCAAGAACCTTCTCGACTCCTCTGTGGATCAGTAAAAGACATGGGATGGAGACGCCCATGATAATGAAAAGTACAAGGAGCTGTGTGAACCTAAGAGGCACCAGAGAATACAGCCATGGTCCCAGGAGAAGGATATTGGCCGCAAGGAGCACTGTCATGGAAACCCATATAGAAAACCGCTTTTTGTCAAAGGGGCTGCAGACTCCGGCCAACACCAATACCCCCACAAAGCCTACCGCTACTCCCGCCATGGTGTTCATCACTGCCACCGGATAATCCATGGCCTCACAGACAATGGACACAGTAAGCACCGCCAGCACATTGGTCAGCCCGCCTGGCAGGGCCTTCCTCATAACATTATAAATAAAACGTCCCCGTATCAGATCCTCGTTGGGCTCAAGAGCCAGGAAAAAGGACGGGATCCCGATGGTAAAACCGCCGATCATGGTAAGCTGGATCGGCGTCAGCGGATATGTAAGAGGCGCAAACAGCAAAATAACCGTCAGCACAAAGGAAAAAATATTTTTCACCAGAAAAAGCGCAGCCGCCCGTTCAATATTATTGATGACCCGGCGACCCTCTGCCACCACCTTGGGCATGACGGAAAAATCGGAATCCATCAGCACCAGATGAGCCGCATGGCAGGCCGCCTCACTGCCAGAGGCCATGGCAACCCCACAGTCGGCATCCTTCAGGGCCAGTACGTCATTGACCCCGTCCCCGGTCATGGCCACGGTATGTCCTTTTTGCTGCAAAGCTTTCACAAGCAGCCGCTTCTGTTCCGGCGTCACCCGGCCAAACACCACATACTGCTCTGCCGCCTGCCAAAGCTCCTCCTCCGTCCTGAGATTTCTGGCATCCACAGCCCGCTCTGCTCCGGAAATTCCCGCCTGTGCCGCGATTTTTGCCACTGCAACCGGATTGTCGCCGGAAATCACCTTGACTGTCACACCCTGTTTCTCAAAAAACCGGAAGGTTTCCTCCGCGTTTTCCCGGATGTTATTGGCAATGACGAAAAAAGCCAGCGGACGGACCTTTCCGCTCAAAGGCTTCCCCTCCTCAAGCTCTCCCTCATAGGCCGCTGTCAAAATTACCCGCTCCCCCCTCCTGGCATAATGGGAAAGTCTTTCGGAAAGCTCTGGATGTTGATCCTTAAGAATCACTTCCGGCGCTCCCATCACATAGATTCCACGATACTCAAATTCCACAGCACTCCACTTTGTCTTTGACTGGAAGGGGATTTTCGAGACTGCCCTCTCTTTCATCCTGTCTCTATCTTCTGGCACCATCTCCCCGTAATAGCGTTGGATTGCCATGGCTGTCTCGTTATCGGCCGGGAGCACTCTGTGATAAGCCCGCACAAGCTCTGCCGTAAATGCCTCCCCATGGACTTCATCCAGGCAAACCACTTGGGAGACCTGCATATGGGGCTCTGTGATCGTCCCTGTTTTGTCCACGCAGAGCACATCCACTCGAGCCAGGGTCTCGATACAGCTCATCTCATGAACTACTGTATTTTGTTTTGCCAGCCGCATGACACTTAAGGCCAGGGCCACACTGGTCAAAAGATAGAGCCCTTCCGGAATCATACCCACCAGGGCCGCAATAACTGCCACCGCTGCATCCGGGACTTTAAGCTCCATGATCCAGTGCTGTTTCCAGAATAAAAGCAGCCCCATGGGAACCAGAAGGACTGCAATCACATGGAGGATTTTATCCAATGCCTCCATCATCTCCGACTTCTTTCCAACTCCCTTTTTTCTGGCTTCCACGGTCAGTCTTCCGGCATAGGATGCGGCCCCTACTTGGGTCAGCCTTGCCAGGCAGCTTCCCGACAAAAGAGAACTCCCGGATTTCAGTTCATCTCCTGCTCTTTTATAAACTGCATCCGCCTCGCCTGTGATCAGCGCCTCGCTGGCTCTGGCCTCTCCTTCTATGACTACCGCATCCGCCGGAATCTGGACACCTGCTTTAAAAACCATCAGGTCATCCTGAACCAGTTCTTCTGATGGAAGGAGCTGCTCCTTTCCCTCCCGGATAACCGGATAGCTGGACGCCGCTAAAAGCGACAGCCTGTCCACCACCCATTTGGAACGGAGCTGCTGCCAGATACCGATCACTGCATTGACTGCCACAGCGATGAGAAACAACATCTGCTTATAGCGTCCCACCAGGACCAGGCAGACTGCCAGCACGACAAATATGAAATTAAAAAATGTGAACACGTTTCCTGCAATGATCTGTCCCACCGATTTGGAGGGTGCTTCCACCGGAGTATTCCGCAGGCCGAGACGTTTCCTTTTCTCCACCTGTTCCCTGGTCAATCCCTTCACAAACCCATCTCCTCTTCTTTTACTGCTTTTCTTCAGAGTTTTGACCCTGGTATTATTTTATAAGTATACCGTAAGAAACACAGAATGGCAATGAACAGATCATTTCCAGATTTCTTTTTCAAGCTCTTTGAGCATCTCCTCTCTCGTGACATGGTAAGTCTCAAACCAGCCGGCCGCCTGTTCATCCGATGGGTGCCTGTCAAGATATACGGCCAGATCATTGAGCATCAGGCTGACCTCATTCAGATTCTCCAGCTTGGTATTGTTATCCGCCATTTTCATCTCTCATTTTCCTCTCTGTCTCTTTTTCCCTTAGTATGCCAGTTTTGGAGGATTTCAAACCGTCATATTTTGTAGGAATTTGTCGATGAATTCCACTATACTTTTTTCTTATTTTGGACTATAATAGTTATAGTTTTATAGTTTCAGAGAGCTTTATACTAATATAAATGGGGGTTAAAACTATGGATAAGGGCTCCAGAAATGAAGAAGCCGTGCAGAAACGACTTCAGTCGCTGGAAGTGGAAAACAAACTGCTTTACCAGATTGTCCTACAGCTGAACGCTACTTTACAAAGACTCATTGAAACTTATGTATTATCAGGAGAATAGCCGCTGCTGAACATACGGAATCCAAAAAGGAGATGTCTCAAAGCCCAGGATGGGAAACTTCTTTTGTTACATCTTCTTTTTTTTCTTTATTTCATTATATATTCCGTCACCTAATCTTCACAAACAGCTCCTGTTTGAAGGTTGTGCCTGTTTTGTTCCGGATATCGGCCACGTGCTTGTCAGTCGACCCACACGGATATCCAGAGCGGAACTGATATTCTGTGTGATCATTCCCCGGCGCAAACGTCTCAGAACCGCCTCCTCTCTGGGCATCCGATTGTATTGCCTCCACAGCATCTGATGCTGTCCCTTCTCATCGCCAAAACATCTTTACCCCTATCCAGAATACCCCCCGATAAGTCCCTGATAAATCAAAAAAGCAAAATCCCGCCAAATGGCACAGCCCCAGGGGGTAAAAGCTGCCGCCTCTACTACTTTTAAATCCAAAAACCATTTACTTTTCTCTTTACCCCTCCTATAATAAGAGACAGAAAAAAACTGTTTGACCCCTGCATCATGAAATTAAGATAAGGAAGGAATTCAAAATGACTGAAGAAAAGACTGCAGCTAAGCTGCGACAGGAAGAACTGTTTCTGAAAAAGCAAAACGGCTACGACAAAATCGACGAGGCTTCTATCGTTGCCATGGACGAATACTGTGACGGCTACAAAAAGTTTCTGGACAATGCAAAAACAGAGAGGGAAGCAGTAAAAGCAGCCGTCTCTCTGGCTGAAGAAAAGGGGTTTGTCCCCTTCCGGCGCTACATGAGCTTAAAGCCCGGCGACCGGGTCTATGTGTCCAACCGCGGACAATCCCTGATGCTGGCTGTCATTGGCACCAGGCCCCTGGACGAAGGCATCAACATCGGCGCTGCCCACATCGACTCTCCCAGGCTGGACTTAAAACCTTATCCGCTTTTTGAGGATGGAGATTTCGCTCTGTTAAAGACTCATTACTATGGCGGCATCCGCAAATATCAATGGCTGTCCGTTCCTCTTGAGCTGAGAGGCACTGTCATCCGCAAAGACGGCACCAAGACAGAAGTCACCTTGGGCGGCGAGCCCGGCGATCCTTTCCTGGTGATCCCCGACCTGCTTCCTCACCTGGCCTCGGCCCAGTCGGAAAAGCCTTTGGGGAAAGCTGTCGATCCGGAAGCCATGAACATTTTCCTTGGCTCCCGCCCTTACCCCGACAAGGAAGTGAGCGAACGGTTTAAGCTGGCAGCCCTGGATCTGCTCAACCAAAAATACGGCATCACAGAGGAAGATTTCCTTTCCGCAGAGCTTTGTGCCGTTCCCGCCTACTCGGCCTGCGATATCGGGCTGGACCGCTCCATGATCGGCGCTTACGGCCAGGATGACCGCGTCTGCGGCTATGCTTCTCTGAAAGGCCTTTTTGACGCAGAAGCTCCCGAAAAAACTGCGGTCTGTGTCCTGGCAGATAAAGAAGAGATCGGTTCCATGGGAGTCAGCGGCATGCAGTCCCAGGCATTCGACACCTTTATCGCCGACCTCTGCAGCTGTCTGGATGCGCATCTTCGGACCTGCTATGAAAATTCTTTCTGCCTCTCCGCAGACGTCAATGCCTGCTATGACCCCAACTATGCAGATGTCTACGACAAGAGAAATTCCAGCTTTATCAACCAGGGGGTCACTCTGTGCAAGTATACGGGGAGCCGCGGAAAATCCGGAGCCTCTGACGCCTCCGCAGAGGTCATGGGCTATGCCCGCAAAGTGTTTCATCATGCAGATGTGCTCTGGAACGTATCGGAGCTTGGGAAAATTGAGGCAGGCGGCGGCGGTACGCTTGCCCTCTATATGGCCAACCGGAACATTGACACTGTCGACGCCGGAGTTCCCGTCCTGGGAATGCACGCCCCTTTCGAAGTTACCGGAAAGCTGGACTGTTACATGATGTACCTGGCCATGAAGGCCGTCTATGAGGCGCCGGTTGCGATTTAAAGCGCGGTTCCTTTTGTGGGGACAAACAGTTTCTCCATGTTCACACCTTCCAGTGTGAGCAGCTTTACTTTTTTATCCAAGCCGCCTGCATATCCGGTCAGGCTGCCGTTTGTCCCCACTACCCGGTGGCAGGGAATGATGATTGAGATCGGATTATGGCCTACCGCACCGCCCACGGCCTGTGCCGACATTTTGTCAAATCTGCGGCGGGCCATAAGTTTCCGTGCTATTTTGCCGTAGGTTGTCACTGTTCCATAAGGAATTTCGCAGAGAAGTTTCCAGACTTCCCTGCGAAATTCACTGCCCCAAGGAGCCAGGGAAAGGTCGCCGATGGGCGGCTTTTCTCCTTTAAAATAGCAGTCAAGCCATTCTCTGGTCTGATTCAGAACCGGCGAATCCGCCCTCTCTTCTATTTCCTCCTGCCAGGCGCCGAGGAAATATTTTTGTCCCTCCAGCCAGACTCCCACAAGCGCCCCATCCTTCTCTGCGGCCAGAAGCCCTCCGATGGGGGAATCATAATGCATGGTATATAACATATCCTGTCTCTCCAATTCCATATCAAAAATTCCGTTGCTGAAAACACAAAAACCCGGGAAGCTTGTCCCAGGTTTCTGCGCGTTTTACTGTTTTTACTGCTCCTTGGCAGTCAGATATTCATTTATCGCGTTGACCAGACCTACAGGGTCGATTCCATGTACCATAGCCGCCTCTGCCAGAGATTCTCCCTGGGCGGAAGGGCATCCGATACAGTGCATGCCTGCTCCCATGAGAATCGGAATGATTCCCTGATCCATCTGAATTGCCTCGCCGATCAACGTATCCTTTGTCACCTGTGCCATGACCATTCCTCCTGAATAATATTTACATACTTTACCGTATTCTCTACGTAGTATAGCAGTTTTATTCTTTTCTGTAAACCCCTTGGCATTCTCCCTCTCCCGCATTATAATTAGAGAAAAGACAATGGAAACAAGGAGGATTTCAGATATGGTAAACAGAAGCTACTATGGACATGATACTCAGTTTTATGGAGTCGAGGAACATCGCCTGGTGGGAGGCAAGGGCGACGGCATGCGGTTATTTCAGGTCCGCAATGGAAGTGGGCTGGAGTTCACAGTTTCCGCCGACAGGGCCGCCGACATTTCCCGAATCTCCTATAAAGGCGTCAATTTGAATTACATGGGCTCTGCGGGCTATGTGGCTCCCGCCTATTACGATGAACCTGGATTCGGATTTTTAAAATCTTTTACCTGCGGATTTCTCACCACCTGCGGCCTGCAGAATATCGGCACTCCCGGTATGGACGGGGACGCCCCCTGCCCTTTACACGGCACCCTCTCCAACCTTCCTGCCGACCGGATCTATTATACGGAAGAGGAGGGAAAAATTGAACTTCACGCCAAAATCAATGATATGGAAATTTTCAAACAAAAGCTTGTCTTAAACCGGACGATCTCCTGCGAATACGGCAAAAATATCCTGAAAATTTCTGATGCTGTAAAAAATGAGGGTTCCTCCGATGAACCGCTTTTGCTCCTCTACCATATGAATATCGGTTATCCTCTCCTTGACGAGCATGCAAAGCTTGTCGTTTCCTCTGAGAGAGTCCTTCCCCGTGATGACCACGCGGCAAAGGATCTGGAGACCTGGGACAAGATGCTCTCTCCCATTCCCAACTTCCAGGAACAGTGTTATTATCATGAATTTGAGAGTCAGGAGCCCTGTGCAAAAATCTGGAACAGCCATACCGGCACAGGACTTGCCATCCGCTGGGACAAAAAGCAGATTCCTTATATGACGGAATGGAAAATGATGGGGGAACGGGATTACGTCCTCGGTCTTGAGCCTTGCACCAATAAGCTGGAGGGCCGTGCAAATCTCCGCAAAGAGGGCTCCCTGCAGTTTATCCGTCCCGATGAGACCCGTCACTTTGAATTAGAAGTGGAGTTTTTCGACAACGAGGCGAAATGGGAGGCCGCGCGCTAAACTTTTGTGCAGAGATTACAGAGAGTGCCGCAGATTATATCCTTTGCAGACACGGCGGCAAGTCCGCCTATGGCCTGCTTCCGAAAGAATCTGCAGCACTCTCTGATAGTCATAGCCCTAATGCTTCTTTTTTGCCATCACAATTCCTTTTACAGTCAGGTAGAGGGCTGCGAAAACGACTCCGGCCACAGGCCAGATCAGGCCGGAGGCCTTGCCGTTTTCTGTCCGGAAAAAGACTGTCAGAAAAACAGCTGTGACCAGACACCAGTAGACTCCCGAAAATACGGAAAGTACCTTTGAGGCTTCTTTATTTTTCCTGCTGTAATCGCCCTCCTGGAGAAGTTTCTGATAGCTTCCCTTTATCATGCTTACCCGAATAAAGACATATACACCGCAGGCCACCAGGAAAAGCACCATCCCCACGGAAATAACCTCGAACATCCGATTTTCCAGGAATCCGGCCACCATGACTGGTGTCGCGCCCCCGATACACAGAACCACTCCGGCCATGATGCCCATGCGGAATTTCGGCTCAAAAGCTTCTTCCTTTTTTCTCACCTGGTCAGCCATTTCCTCTCCTAAAAAAAGAGGTTCTTTTTCCATATATTCATACTTCGACAGCTTAAGGCCCTGAAAAATCAGAATTGCTACTGCCACAGCTGCGAACGCCAGAAGGATCACCATGCCCAGTCCCCCGGCCGCATCCTCTGAAAGAGAGATGAACCCGTATTCTGCCAGCCCGCCAAAGATTATCATACAGATCGGCGAAAGGATGCATAAAAAGACGCCAAATGCAATCCACCTGGAAACCTTCTCTGTCATTTCCATAAACGTTTCGGCTTCCTCAGCGGAAACGACTCTCGTTTCCAATTCTTTCTGAATGTCAGATTCTCCACAAGAAACCCTTTCTGTTTCCCTCGGTTCCCATTCCTGCTCTTCCTTTAAAAGATAATCCGTAGTGACCCCAAAAATCTCGCTCATCCTTATGATTTTGTCAAGCTCCGGAATGGATACGCCGCCCTCCCATTTGGAAACGGACTGCCTGGATATCTCCAACTGCTCCGCCAGCTCTTCCTGAGACCAGCCCCGGCCTTTCCTAAGCCTTATGATTTTTTCTGCCAGTATCATAACTGTCTTCCTCCCTGTTTCTTTTTTAGCTGAGGACATTTTACCAAAAAGCCCGGTTGACAACCAGCAAGTGCGCTTGGAAATTTGTCAACCGACGGTTGCGGAAAGGTCAAAAATACTTTTTATATCGCTTCTTCAATAAATCCTGTTTTTTGTATCAGCCTTCCCCTCCAGCGAATCTGGTATTTTCTGTATATGGACGAACGAATTTCTTGCGTCTTACATTTATTTGCAATAATGCGATACTGCACTTTGTAAGCAGAAAGCTCTTGTCTAAGCATGTGTTCCGTAGCCTCCAACTGTTCCGCTGCCCGCACTAAATCGGAGCCTTTTAGTTCAATCAAATATGCTTTACGCGCCGCTTCATTCAACAACAGATAATCAATTCCCCTTTACTCTCCTTCCTGCAAATCCAAAAGCCTGTCAAAATCATAATTGATCACTTTTGAAATCTCATCAATTTTTTCATTCTGAATCATATGAATTTCATCATCCATACAATTTTCAATCATACCATTTTTAACAAAGCCGGCAGTAAATTTATTAAAATCAATCCAACATAGCTCTGAGATTACTTCATTGACTTTTTGAGGCTGCCTTGTTTGAACAGTATGTGCATATAACAGATTGTTTAATGTTCCAAGCACATACGGACTATGTGTTGTCAATACAACCGAATGCCCTTGATTCTTTACCAGCGCGATCAGTTCTGTAATATATTTCTGTGACGCAGGAAATAAATGCGACTCTGGCTCCTCAATAATAAATAAAATCTGCTTTTGCTGTATCAGATAATAAAACAACAAATTCAAAATCCAGACACATTCCTGCTGACCGGAAGAAGAAAAATTAATTTTTACATAATTTCCATCATCCAGAACAATCTGCTCCTCTCCATTACTATACCGATATGTGCCCCGTAGAATCGCTTTGATCAACCCCAGTGCGTAATCTACTGTTTTCAAGGACAATTTGGGGGAGGAAAAAGCAGCCAGCCCCTGAAGTCCATTTGAAAATTCTGACTTAATGCGTAAAATTCGCTCAAGATAATCTTTGGTACAACTATCCAAAGAACGTTTTTGAATATCATCCATTTGAGCATAAATGTAACTGAACTGTTGTGACAATAATGTAATCATACTGCGCCCTGCAGGAATATACACCGCCTGACAGCAGTCATCAAATAACCGGTACAGCCCGGATTTCAATAAGTTCATCTCTTCTTCCGGTATTCCCAAAGGTCCGGCCGAAAAACAGTGATCCTTCTCCTGCAAAAAATATCTTAGCTCAGGACTGAACGTAATCCATATATAGTTAGAAATACTTTTCCAGTCCTTTTTTCAGCTCTATTCTATGACCGATATCAAATTCATCTTCTAAGCCGGCGACCACAGTTCCATGAAACGCCTGCCTTTTCACGAGTTCAATGATATCATCTTTTATCGTTCTGAAATAATAAATTGCTTTGGCTATGGTACTTTTTCCGGAAGCCTGAAAACCAGTCAGCGTCATAAAGGGAGAACATACCATTTCACACTGCTCAATCGGTCCAAGTTTATTTATAATCAGTTTGTGCACGCTGTACCCTCCTTTTTCCGGCCAAAATATTCCCACTTGCTACATGGATTATAACATACTGCTTATAGGATTGCCATATGGGCTGTATATTTTACGATGTTGCACCATATTATTTCCTATTTTCCATATCCAGATATCTCCACCTTTCTCCCATCGCTCCTCACTCTCACAGCTTTATCCAAATCAGTGCGAAACACCTGGCAGCCTGCATCTTCCAGCCGCTTAAGAGTCTCCTCTGCCGGATGTCCATAGGGGTTCCATCTTCCACAGGAGATGATCCCCCATTTTGGAGCTGCCGCTTCCAGAAACCCGGCAGAACTTGTACTGCCGGAGCCGTGATGGGAAACTTTCAGAATATCTGCTCCGTCCCGTCCCGAGGCTTCCCTGTATCTCTTTATGCGGGCGGTCACTTCTGTCTCGCCCCGCCCCTCCAGATCTCCGGTAAACACTGCGTCAAACTCCTTCCAGGAAAGCCACAGAACCATAGAAGCCTCGTTTTCATCCAGTGTCTCAGTGCCATTTTCGCCGGAAGTCTCCGGCCAGAGGCAGGTAAAAACCGCCTCTCCTGCAAACAGCTGCTCTCCGCCTCCCAGAAAAACCACCGGGACCCCGGCCTCTTTTGCCTTTTCCTCGATGGCCTTAAGGCCACCGCTCCCCGTTCTGCCACGGGGCAAAATGAGCGTGCCGACCCGTCTTTGTTCGATCAACTCCCCAATTCCGTTTATGTGATCTGCATCCCCGTGGCTTGCCAGGGCAAAATCTACCTGGTCTACTGCCTGGGAATCCAAAAACGGCCCCAGACGGTATTCTCCGACCTTCTGTACCCCACTGCTGCCCCCGTCCATGAGAAAAGTGATTCCCCCTGCTGTCCGTAAAAAACAAGAGTCCCCCTGGCCCACATCCAGAAAGATAAGCTCCATTCCCCGGTAACGGATGGGCTTAAGACAGAAAATCATTCCCAGAAGCATCAAAAGGCCCGGCAGTTTTTTTCTGAAACCCTTCCATCCGAAGGATTGTTCTTCCTTTTTTACCGTTCTTTCCCCAATCCATCTGTAAAAGAGAAGCAAAAGCGTTCCGCAGAGCAACAGCTGCCAGGCCTTTGGTCTCCCCATCCGCCAGACTGCCCCTGGCAGACTAAGACTCCACTTCCCTAAAGCTTCATAAAGCCACAGGATTCCCCCGGCAGGAAGGAGCAGGATGGGCATCACGCCTGGAAACAGCCCCCCCAGAAGGGCTCCGGCGATTCCCAACAAGGCCGCCGCCGTAAAAAGAGGCAGGACAATCAGATTTAGAAGCAGACTGTAAACCGGCAGCTTGTAAAAAAAATATGCCTGCACCGGAAGAGTTGCTAACTGAATGGAAAGTCCAGGAAAGAGAGGCTTTAAGAATTTCGGAAGTTCTGCCTTAAGAAACGCCGGATATAAAATCCCAAGTGCCAGCACAGAACCAAAAGAAAGGAGGAAACCACTCTGGAATAGAAGAAATGGATGCCCAAACAGCATGACAAACGCCGCGAGAGCCGCAGCAGAGGCCAGATCATACTGCCGCCCAAAAATCTGGCCGATTCCGTACACCGTCAACATAAAAAACGCCCGCCCGGCGCTGGTTCCCTCGCCGGTTAAAAGATAATAGCAAAAAGACATGGCCGCACAGCCAGAGGCCGCCAGCAGATAAGAACAGCGAAGCCGTTTCCGGAGCAGACGGTAAATTCCCATGCCTGCCAGCGAAATGTGAAGACCACTGATGGCAAGAAGGTGTCCCATTCCGCTCTCCTCATAAAGAGAAACTGTCTTTTTGTCGGCCTCCCATTTCTCTCCCAGCACCATGGCGCAGAGCAGCCCTCCGCCCCCTTCTCCTGCTGTCCTTAAAAGGTTTTCGGAAAAATACTGCCTGAGGAGCCGCAGTCCCATCCGCAGTCGATCCGTCCTTCCAGACACCTCCAGGCAGGCAGTCCCCTTTGCCCGGTAAGAAATTCCCTGTCCCCGATAATAACTTCTGCTGTCAAACTGCCCCGGATTTCCAGACTCCTCCATTTCTGACAGGCAAACTTCCAGACATACCTCCCGCCCCTCCTCCACCCCCTCCGGGAGCTGTTCCATGGAAACCAATACCCTGCCCACTGAAAAGGATTCTGCCTCTCTGACCTCTTCCTTGTCTGTCCCCACGTCACAGCCGGAAAGCAGAAGTCGAAAACTCTCTCTCCCTTCCACTGTCCTGAGTTCTATGCGCTCCACCTTTCCGGAAAGCGCTGCCGTGAGATTTCTTTCTTCAAGAAGCCTATCATCTAACTTCCTGATGGCCGGAGGCTCCTGTGCGCTCCAAAGCCTGAATGACCCGAGCAGAAAAAAGAAAGGCAGAGCAAACCATATCCGATGCCTGCTCTGTCCGCCCCGTTTTCTTCTGCGGCAGACTGCTGCCGCCCCGCCTGCCGCCGATAACCAGACAACAGGAACAAGGCCCCCGCTTTGCAGGGCAAGCACCTCTCCAAGCGCATAGGCTCCCGCATACCACAGCAATGGCCTTTTTATGATCAATAAAACGATTCCTCTCTGAAATTTAACTCTGTTGTTTTAAGGTTCTTCCGCCGCGGCTCCGCCCTCAATATATTCCGTCCGCCGCTCTAACGGCTGCTCCAGGTCTATGCTGTCCCGGAACTTGATATTCCCTACCCCCTCCACAGAAATCTGCACCCGGCTCACATTCGGGAGTTCCGTCAAAGAATTCACAATGGAATAGATCGGGATGTAATCGCTCACATTCAGCGCATTCCCTATAAAAGCAGAATCAAAATTAATATAGCAGACACCTTTTCTCGTGGCCACCGACAGGGCTTTCGCTGTCTTTGGCAAAGTGGCATAACGTCCCTCCTCCTCACAGCCGGATAGAAGCTGCTCCACCACCAGGGACTCCATAGATATCCCGTTGCCGCACACCACAGACCTCTCTGTCTCTAAAAGCTTTGTCCCTGTTTCATCTGCAAAATAAAGGGTCAGATCCACCTCCTGGAGCTCCGCCGTATTGTTGCCGGAACTTTCTACAAAGGAAGAAGCGGACATCAGATTGATGCTGTTGTTGTCCGCATCCATAAGGGGCTGGTCGTTGATATAAAACCCGACATAATCCACCCCATCGATCTGGGTCAGGGTTTTGACAACTGCCGCCCGGCACATGATCTCCCGGATCGGTTCCATGGTATTGTAAGCAGCATTAAAATACACAAAGAGCTGCCCTCCGTCCCCCATCTGCGTCCTGGCCACGTGGACCTCCTCCGGAATCACAGACAAAAGCTCCATATTTTTTGGCGCCTCCTGCATTCTGCTCAAAAGCGCGTCTGCCAGAAGTACAGGCTCTTTTGTTTCCGCCTGATAAACCTCGACTCCCAGCTTCGTAAACGTCTGGTTGGTATAATAAAGATAATATTCTCCCGCTTTAAGTTCTTCCTGCTTTGTCTCGTCCTGCCCACAGCCAAAAAGCCCACAGAGACAAAACGCCAGGAGAAGTGTCAGGTAAATGCTACGCTTCATAGTTTCCTCCTCCTGTCAGGCAATATAAATCAAGGGAACCCGGACCGTAAAAGTGGTCCCTTCATTTTCCCTGCTGTAGAGCTTGATGGCCCCGTGGTGGGAATAAACAATACTCTTCGTGATCGCAAGCCCCAGTCCCGTACCGCCCGCTTCTCTGGAACGGGCCTTGTCCACCCGGAAAAACCGTTCAAACACATGCTCCTGGGATTCCTGTGGAATCCCAATCCCATTGTCAGCCACCTTCACATAGAAAAACTTATGATCCGCGTTCAGGCTGACCTTCACCCAACCATCCCGGTTGTTGTACTTGACCGCGTTTTCCACCAGATTGCTGACGGCCAGAGTAAACTTTGTCTTATCCACCTCAGCCAGCACCGGCCGGAAGCTCTCCAGGATCAGATCCACATTTTTCTGCTTGGCAATGGGCCGCAGTCTTTTGAGTGTCCCTTCCAGAAGCTCGTTAATATTGGTCTGGGTAATATTCAACTCCGTAGAAGACTTATCCAGGCGCACCAGGCTTAAAAGATCCTCAATGATCTGGCTTTCCCGGTCAATCTCCTCCGAAATATCGCTCATGAATTCCCGGTAAAGCTCCACGGGCACTTCCTCTTCACTCATCAGCGAATCGGCCAGCACCCGGATCGAGGTAATCGGCGTCTTTAGCTCATGAGATACATTGGATACAAACTGCTGTCTGGACTCGTCCAACCGCTTTAACTGCTTCAAAGTCTTGTTGTAAGCGTCCGAAACCCGTCTGGTCTCCACAAAATTTTCCACCCGGATCTCTTCCCCCAGAGGATTTTCCGTGGCATGGTTTAAGGCCGCCGTAATCCGTTTAAAGGGCCGGACCATCCAATGGGAAAGAACTGCTGAAACCCCAACAATGAGAACAAACTCAACAATCTCCAGAAGATGAATCCGCGTCTTCAGCTTCTCTGCCAGCTCGTCAAGAGAACTTGTGGAGGAGGATAAGAGCATGACTCCCACCACCTCCGTATTATCCGCGCCGTAAATGGGCTGGGCAAAATCCAGATACTTATCGCCCTGCTTGTAATTTACCTTTCTCTCCCCGGAAAAGCACTGAAGCACCGCCTCCGAAATATTATATTTTCCGCTGTCAATCTCATATGTATCCTTGATGGTTCGGAAACTTCTGTTCACCACAATCACACGGCCATCCTGCAGACTGGCCATCTGCTCCAGCTCCGCATTAATGACCTCGTTCTGAGGATTGTCCACATAGCCGCTTTTTGAGACCTGATTGGACACAATCATCCACTGATTCTGGATCCTGGCAATTCTGGACTGGACCTCATTGGCTGTCGACGTGGCATAGATGATATGGTTGACCACAAACACCGGCACCGTGCCAAAAACCACCAGCAGCAAAAACCAGAAAAGCCTCAGGCTTTTAAGCCGGCTCTGCTTCCTGGCTCCTGTTTTCTTATCCTTTGAAAAAATAACCAACGCCCCATTTCGTATATACATACTGCGG